>JAATFW010000347.1 GCA_015654985.1 Sphingobacteriales bacterium
ACCGGTTTTCTTAGCCTGATGTCTTCTGAAGAGGCACCCACAAGTATCTCAAACCTTCCGGGATTGTAATCAAAAGCTCCTTCCTCCGGCCTGTAATAAGCAAAAGCGTTTGCATCAAGACGCACAGATACTTTTTTAGATTCGCCCTTTTTAAGAAATGTCTTTGAAAATCCTTTGAGCTCTTTAAATGGCCGCAGCGCTTTTGACTTAAGTTCCCTCACATAAACCTGTGCCGCTTCTGCTCCATCCCGGCCACCGGTATTTGTAAGGGTAAACGTCACTCTTATATCAGGAGATCCCGGCTTACCCTGATCTGCAATGGATAGATTACTGTATCTGAAGCTGGTATACGACAGGCCAAATCCAAAAGGGAACCTGGGTTTGACAGTACTGATGTCATAATGCCTATAGCCTGCAAATAAACCTTCCTTGTAGGCAACCCTTTTGGTGTTCGCAGGATCATAATAGCTGTCGTGAACAGGATTATCTTCCCACCTTTTCTCAAAGCTTACAGGCAGCTTGCCGCTTGGACTTATATAACCGAATAAGACCTCCGCAACAGCGGTACCTCCTTCCTGCCCCGCATACCATAGATGTAACAGGGCCGGTATGCTGTCTATCCAGCCGTTCATGTCAACGTTACCGCCGGCATTGAGCAATACAACCGTTTTAGGATTTGCTCTTACAATACATCTTATCAGGCTATCCTGAAATTCAGGTAAGGAGAATGTGCGGTCATTACTCTCGCGCTCGCTGCTCTCGTTAAAGCCCACGCAAACCACAGCGGCATCAGCTGATGCGGCAGCACGAACAGCCTCGTCAAAGAGCAGTTTATCTTCCCCCCAGGCCAGTGTAATATCCACCGGATGAACATTGGCAATGTACTCTAAACGGATGTCGTATTCTTTTCCCGCCTCTAGCTCCGCGACAGCTTCTTTTGTGGTAATTCCCTGATCACGCCACTCATTGATAACCTGCTTTGAATCTACGAATAACCGGAATCCGTCAAATCCCCGGACTGTAAAACGGTACCGTGTGGTTTTTTCCGGCCTGATCACACCCGTCCAGCGCATGGAACAATGATCAAACGGAACGCCCCGTTTTTCGGCAGCAATATGCCAGCCGTTATTGATGCTGACCGTCGTGTCGGTCACAATCTTCTCAGGTTGGCCGCTGAGCTTGATATCATTAAAATATTCACCTTTTAAACCCCTTACCGGGCTGTTTTTTCCTGTATAAAAAACAGATGAGGTTACCATATCAGGCAACGCAGGAAGCCCCGCCGCATAAACGGTCTTTATAGCCGGGGCGATCTTATTGATCCCTCCTAAAACCGATACGGAATGAAAAGGAAATGTATAAGAACTGCCTCCTCCAGCTATATAAGCACTCGCATTCGGCCCTATTACGGCCAGCGTTTTGATCTGCGCAGCAGAGAAAGGTAAAGTGTTGTTTTTGTTTTTCAGCAATACAATTCCTCCCCTGGCGAGATTGGCCGCTACTTCAGCGCCATCAGGGTTGTCGGGCGGGATCGATCTGTCCATCTGAGCTTTATCGAAGAAACCGAAACGAAAAACGATCCTTAATATACGCCGCACCTTATCGTCAATAGCCGGCATGGCTACGCGGCCGTCTGCAATAGCCGGAAGCAATATCTCTTTTGTCATAAACCTGGCCCGCGGCATTTCTAAATCCAGCCCGCCGTTCGCGGCCGCAATACCATCGTAGGTAGACGACCAATCGCTCATCACAAAACCATCAAATCCCCACGTTCCTTTTAAGATCTTGTTATTCAGAACATCGTTTTGTGTCGTATAAACTCCGTTTACCGGATTATAGCTGTTCATAACAGCCCCCACCTTCGCCTCCTGGACACTGGCTTTAAAGGCGGGCAGGTATATTTCATGCAGGGTACGTTCGTCAATATCGCTGCTTACATTATTTCTGTCCCATTCCTGGTTATTTGCAGCAAAGTGCTTAACTGTGGCCACTACTTTTTCATCCTGTAATCCTTTTATATATGCCACAGCCATACGTGCATTTAAAAACGGATCTTCACTAAAATATTCAAAGTTCCGGCCACCCATCGGCGCACGCATGATATTCACTCCGGGAGCCAGCAAAACATGTACTGCCCGTGCTTTTGCATCTCTGCCAAGTTGTTTTCCTAGCTGGTATACCAAACTGGTATCCCACGTTGCGGCCGAAAGGACGCTTGCAGGATATGCTGTTGACTTTCCGTCTTTATGTGTTCCAACCGGCCCATCGGTCAATTTTATTTCAGGCAGTCCCAGTCGTTCAATTCCCCTGATGTAAAACCCGTTATAACCACCTATATAGTCAATCTTCTCCTCCCGCGTCATTCTCGAAAGCAGGTCGTTCACTCTCCCCTCAACATCCGCTGTGCTGTCCCTGTAAACCTGGGCAGACAAATTGAGAGAAACCGTCAGACAACATACTGCACTAAATGACTTTATTAGCTTTAAATTCATTTCAATCTTTTTTCAGAACCCGTGGTGTCATTTAATTAAAGGTCTTATCACATCGGCCCAGACTTTGTATCCTTCCGCCGTCATATGCAATCCGTCATTCGAATAGTATTCAGGAACGATTTGCTTATCGCCGGTTAACAGCGGATGAAAGGTATCGGCATATCCCGTTTGCTGCTCAGTGGCCAGAAAATCCCTGATCAGCCCGTTCGTTTGCTCAATATTATCCAGATATTTCATCCGGACAGGGCTGGGCTTAATGGCCATAAAAACGATCTCCGCCTTTTTATTGTCTTTCCTGATAGCAAAGAAAAGCTGTTTAAAATCTTTTAAGATCGTATCGGGCGAATGCTTGTAGCCGATATCATTATCGCCTATGTACAAAAAGATCTGCCTGGGTTTATACGGCGTAACCACCCTTGCAATATACTGGCCCAGATCAGTGGTCTTAGTACCTGAAATTCCTCTGTTCAGTACTTTCTTATCCGGAAAATCCTGCTGTAGTGTTTTCCAGTTCTCCACAGAAGAACTGCCGGTGAACACAACAATACCCTTCCCTGGAAAACCCGCGGCATCTCTGCGTTCGTAAGCGGCAACCTTTTGTTCCCATTTTTCTTTTTGCGTCAATTTCTTTTGCTGTGCAGCGGCTGCGTTAAAAGCAAAAATCGCCGCCACCATTAAAATCACTTTTGTCATGTTATTTTCGTTTTAGTATTGTTACTGTGCAGGAACCCCTCTAAGCAATATTTTCCCGAGGAAAAGAGCTGTTTTCTCATATCTTTCCGGATGTTTCAGGATATCGCTGAGTTGTTCCGTCCCAAGAATTTGCTTTTTATCCGTTTTTTGTGCTGAAATGGTAATCGTCACAGTATGTACGCCGTCTTTCAGTTCCACGAAATCATACTGCCCCCGGTAGCGGTTATTACAGAATCTGTTGAACCGGTTCAAAACTTCATCGCCTGTCGACTGATTCGCCCTCCAGGCCTGATAGCCATTGGCAGAGATCTTCTCCAGTTTTATCGGCTGGCCGTCCACAACAATATGCAGCTGGCCTGCTTCAGGGCCGCCTATATCAAACAGGCCGAATGCGGTTCCTTTGAACCTGAAACTAAAAGAGCTGTTTGCCTTCTCAGAATAAGTGATATAAGGAAACCATCCCGCAAACTGCTTCAGAAAATCATGCTCCTTTGTGTTCATCCTTTTCCAGTGATCGTCAAACGAGGCAACCGTCATTGGGTCCAGCATTTTCGCGTCCTCCCAGTTATCAGGCAACAACGGCTGAGGAAGAGGATGTGATTCAGCAGGGGCAGCCGTCTTCATCTTTATAAAACCTCTGGCAATAGCCGCGGCATAGATATTTCCTCCCGAAGTCACCGGATGAATACCATCTTCTGAAAACAAAATTTTGCCTGCCGCCTGGCCGGTCTTGCCTTTCCAGACCAACAGGCTGTCTTTTTCCATTTGTGCCGCCTCCATACCTAAATGAACAGAAGGCAATTGATAATGACGGGCGATTTCTTCAAGCCGCTGGATATTGGAGGGAATACCGCCCTTTTGATACACGTTGATCTGGTCTTTAAGAACAGTATAAACAAAACAAATATCAGTAGCAGGGTTATTCCTGATGATCTGCCTGACCATCCCCTCCATGCCGGATGCATAAGCACCATTTACAGCAAATTCTATAAATATCAGATCAGGGTTATATTGCAGCAATTGTTCGTTTATCCTGCAGGCGCCAAGATCGGTACCTGTACCTGAGATGCCCGCATTTAACCATTTAAAGTTCACCATCGGACAGGCATCTGCTATAAATTTTGCAGTCTGCATTCTGTAGCAATACTGAGCCTGTGTAATGCTGCCTCCTATAAACCCAACAGTAACGGCTTTTCCATCTCTTATCTTTGTGAAAAAATTCTTCAGGCCGCTGCGTACCTTACACTCGTCTTCTTTGAAGAACAATCCGGGCACAATAGAAGACACCTCCTCATCCGGAATAAAATAGAGGGGAGACGCACCGGCCTGAGAGGCGCTGATCCGCTGGATTTCTGCTGCGTCCTGCCCGCTAACGGTACAGACTTTCAGCAGCAAGTATAAAATGATTAATCTTTTTTTGAACTTCATGATTGTGATACTGGCTTATTTCACATCAAAAACAATATGCTCTTCCCTTTCAGACCCGTCTGCCGCCTGCAGCTTTATCTTTACAGCCGCCTTGTCGGTCATCCCGATCTTATGAAAACTCCATTCAAAAGGATAGCTCTTCCTGGTTATCGTCTGGCCGTTGCACGACACATCGATCGTTGCACCGGCAAGTTTCTGGAAGCTGACATATCCATATATCGCATCCCATCCGAAGGTTGATCTTATCCTGTACATATATAGCTTACCCCAGGGTTCGCCCAGATCTACAACCCGCATACCTTGTTGCACCTTGGGGATGGACTTACTTGTCCGGCTGTTTTCCAGAGGATAAGCCAGCGCTAATACACTTTTACCATCTGTTTCAACGGTTGCTTCTGCGTTTATTATTGGTATATTAAACACTTTAGCCTGATCGTTCCGGTATCCTTTTATAGTTCCGTTTTTAAGGATCCCAGCCTCGCCGCTCACCCTAACAGTCACCGGAATTCTCTTATCTGACTCATTCAATAAGACTACCCAAAACTTATTGTCAGATATGGCTGTAATATAATTTATCTGGGGAGAGTCAAGGGAAACCATCCCCTTCTTCATCCATAGGCGGGCCTGTTTATCTCCGAAGATCTCTCCATAGCCCTGCCCGAAGACGCGATTAGTAAACCATACGAATCCCTCCTGTTTGCCATAAGGAAAGCTGATCCTGCCATTGGAACGCTGTATAGCCTCCGAGATCAGGTAGTCCCAGGAAAAAGCCAGGTGCGGGGGAATATGATGATAATAAATGGAGCTGACATCGGGGCCTTTATAGGGAAAATCAGGCTGCATGGGAATATCGGTATATCCTGTGGCATAATATCCCGGATAATTGGCAAAACGACCGATCACGGCATTACGGGCATATACGTTGAAAATCGGTCGTTTGGTAAATTGATACAGCCTTAATAAATGCGGAGCCCAGCTGCTCATGAAAACAGGTCGCACCGTCTTACCCACTTCGAAATAAGTAAACGGCTGTTCGAATCCCAGTCCAACGGGCGAAACGGTCCATTGAGCGACCTGCTTTTCCGGAGAATCATCCGGACGTCTCGGAAATCCTAACCGGTATTTCCTGTCTCCTTTCCACCATAACGTAGTATTACCGGTATATTTACCATCCGGATGGATAACCTGCGAAGCGTCCTTTACAACAGGGTAACTTCGTATGCCGGCAATGGTGTGGAATGCGCTGAATTCAGCGCCGTCTAAATACTGCTTATCTTTTGTTAATTCGTATAGATCCAATAAGTCCCACCAGTAAGCATAGAACGAGGTGTTGTAAAAGCCTCCTTTACCTAACGGAGTCCGGGTATTGCTGTATACCTGTTGTTTCAGAAATTTATCAGCGCCTTCACGGGCTGATTGAAGCCATTTACCATCGTTTGTCAGCTTATAGGCCGCCAGTTCCTGCACCCAGTCGGGGATTCTGACTGAATATCCGGCGGCGTCTCTTACCTTATTACCAGGAAGTGCGATGTCTTTTATCCAGGGGTTTGCTTTCGCGAGCAGGGTATGCAATCCTTCAAAATAAGCCGTTGTAAACTGCGACCCGAACGGATCAAACGCCTGCTGCCTGCCTGTTTTATTGTCGTCCGGTGCTGCAGCCGTCGACCGGTATCCGCTGCGCGATAAAGTGTATTCTATTGCAGGCAGGGCACGTTTGATAAAGAGATCTTCGTCGTTCGTTATCAAAGCGGTCGAGAGCAGGCTAAGCGGAGAAGCCTGCACTACGGTAGGTTCAGCAGCAGGGTTCGCTTCAATGTCATAGAAGCCTTTTAGCCGGGCATCCCATCCGCTGGCATCGTCGTTTTTGACAAGATCAACCATATTAAAAATCGCATCTGTCAATGAAACCGATTGTGTACGGTAATCTCTTACATGAAAAACATTGTTTGAAACGTATTCCAGCGCCGTGTTCCATCTTTCAGGCAAAGCACCTATAATAAACGACCGTTCTATAGTATCTCCCTGCCGCATCCTGGAATCAGCAAGCCCCAATACCGGCGAGAAAGCAGTAGCCTGTATTTGATTGGATACGTTCTTTATGGAGAATCCTATCCGCGCGTTATCAGAATTACCCCATTCCAAAGGAAAGCTGTCTGCATCCGCGGCGGCGAAAACCGACACAAATCCCTGGCCCAAACGCGACTCAACGATAGCCAACGGTTGCTGCATCATGGATGAGGTTAACATCACCGGTTTAGGCGACACCCGTTTGTATTGAAACATCGGCGGCAGCAACACGTTGGTAACCTTTTCACTATCAACCGATTGAAAGGCAGTAATACCCAGGCTGTAATACCCTGCATTCGCTGTAACACAACTTAGCCTCACATGAAGGTGGCGGCTTTTTTTATCGAGCGACCAAAAGCCGGTTACCCTGGAACCGTCCATTGTAACATAGGAAACCTTTATGGTACTTTCATTGACCTTCTCTGCACTGACCGGAATCGCCTCACTTAGGTTTCCCGCCGTAAACGGATTAGTCAAATCGTCGGATTGCTGCAGGAACACCTGTTTGTGATTCCACGTAAAATAGCTGCGCGCAATAGAACCGCCCCAGGCTGGAAAGAAATTTGAATAATGAAAGTCCGGTTGCGCCGAAGAAATGAGGAATACTTTATGGTCCTCGTTAAAAGCATGCAATGCCTGCCAGCGATCGCCTGTTCTGATCTCCGTTCTCGCAGCAATACTCTTATTTCCCGCACCGGCCCTTACAAAACGTAAACGCAGGTATGCGTTGCTGATCTCTGCTGTCACAGCGGCATTCGGGGATACCGCCAAAGGCGGTGAAATAGCCTGTGTGCCTGCAGAGGTCGCCTGTACATCGACCGGCTGCACTCTGAATTTTGCCAGATCAAAGAGCGCAGCAGCATTAGGATCAATGCGGGGGTCGGAAGACAGCATAATGGCATCGCAACGCCCATAGTTCTTCCTAATGTCTTTTAACCTTAATAAGACCGGGTTTGCTTCCAGATCAAGTTCTCCCGCTTTTTCCCAGAAAAAACCTTCGTATCCGTGCTTACCACTTGCCTCCATGGCAATATTATTGACTTCCATCTGAAACAACCTGGTTCCCTGCTGCAAGGCGTAATCGGCCGACCTGACCCATACCTGATACCTGCCTTTTTCTTTGACATCGATCACTGTAAGGGCATCCGCCGCACCTATTTTACTTCCTAACACCCTCAGCATAGCAGATCCCGTACACAGACCGCTCTTTTCAACAAACCAACCGCCTTTAAACTGGAAACTTTCTGCTTCAACCAAATAGGTGTTGGTTTGTGCCGCCAACACACCGCACCAGCATAGGAGCAGGATCAATACCGATCGTTTTCTCATTGCGAAATTTATATTACTTCAGATTCATTTATACCTTATCTCTATTGTCTGCAAACCATATGGCTCCAGCCGAACAGTCAGGCCGGTGCCCGACGGTAATTCCCGCCTGCTTCCCTCCTCATCTATTCCAAGGATTGAAACCGGCGTGATCTGCTGATCCCTCCATACCTTACTATAATCCACCGGGAAGCGTACCGTCCTCCTTTCGTCGTCATTATTCAGCAACATGACAAACAATTTCTTTTCATGCTCATTGACAGCCATAAAATAATCGACATAAGGATCTTCCAAATGAATGACACCGGCTTTTAACAACAACGAGGCCCGTGTCCCGTAGACCATGCCGTCCGTAAAACCATAGGACAGATGCGGACCAACCTTAGGGGTGATAAAGCCTCCCGGAAAGTCGATCTGCTTCAGCGACCGGACCTTAATCTCAGACAACAGGTAATCGGTAATCCACCCAATTTGCCACCAGGCATGGTGGGGGAAGGGGCCGGCGCCATTATTCATTGCATCCCAATAATAAGACGCAACGCTCGTCCTGGGTTCAACAAATGCATCCCTTCCGAGCGCCGCAGCCCTGGCCATGTCTAAAAACAACGAGTCTCTCGTTTCCGAAAACAAACGCACGAACATCCCGGCATGGCTTGCCAGTAAAATCGGCCCGTGATGGTTCGCAGACCCAAGTACTCCGCCATGCTCAAAGCTCAGACCCGCCTGGCTTATTTCCCAATCTTCCCGAACTACCCCATTGACCATCTTTTTTTCGGAAGTCGGAATCGGATGGGTATAGATGGAAGCGGTATAGATCCTTGCAACTGCAACAGCAGCCTCTTTATACTTTTCCTCCTGTGTAAGATCAAATAGATCCAGAAGAGCCTGAACACTTTGTCCGGTAGCAAAATCAGGCATAAACCGGGTATCGCCACATACACCCAGAAAGCGGCCTTGATTAACGGCGTGCTGAATATACCAGTCGGCCCCTTTCATAGCTGCCTGCAGGTATTTCGTCTCATGAAGAACCTTATATGCGATGACCATGCCGTAAAATGTGGGTCTCAGATCTTCCAGATCGGTAAACAGCGCGTCGCCAGTGTGATTATCATAGCCGACCTGCCACCGGCCGTCACTGCCCATCCAGGCTAAAAGCTTATCGGCGGCCAGGCGTAATTCATCTTTCAGCACCTCATCACCGGGTTCGAACAGCAGGATATTGCCTATGTCCATCATCATATAATACGTCGAGCCGATAGGCTCGGAGTACGGGCCCCACTCCTCTGTAAACCTTTTACTTTTATAGAGATAGTACTGCCCGGCCGCCGCTCCGTAGAAAAAACCACTCTCTTTATTTTGCTGGGCCAGCTTAAAATTACGCGCATAGGGCAAGCGGGTATTTCTTAAGATGCTGTCACCGCTAATTTTCGCCAGCATCCACATCGCACCATAATCGGAGTTTTTCAGTGCGTCGCGTTCAGAGCCGTATACTCCTCCCAGATAATCCTGCGCCCCGATCGTCATTCCGTTGTACTGCTCCAGCCGCCATTTTGACAAGCTATCGTCCACCACATAATCATGCAGCCTTAAAAGCCTGCCGGTGAGCGACTGCCTCGTCCTTTTTAATTTCAGAAAATCCCTGAACCGGTAAATATCGTTAATGGCATGTTTAAACACCGGATACCAGGCCTCCGGCCGCACCGTATACCTGAACGAAAAACTCACACTTTCGCCAGCTTTCAAAAAGGATTGCTTCTCTCCCAATACGGGATGATAGACCGTTGGTGAAAGCTCTGCCTTCCGGTTCATCACAGACAAACCTAACAGCCAGTCGGACTGTGTCTTCTTATCATACTTCCATGGGTCGCGGCCGGTCTTTGGATCCGGTATTACAGCAAAAGTGATCGTATCGGCCGTTGTCACCAGGGGCGACAATGTAGATACTGTTCGTTCCCTTACCACAACAGGCTTGTCAGGAATTCCCTGACCGTATGCAAAGGCCCTGATAAAATCCGGCTCAATGGCATTGCCCTGGAAAACACCCGGAACACTGGCCCATTGTAGTTGTTGCTTGTTTAAAACTGCCAGCGTAGGCGATGCCAGCGAATAATACCCGGCTTTTTTAGCGGTGAGCGTTAATGTTACCAGAATATCGTTTTGAAACCGCTCATCCAGCGACCAGGCAGCCTGTATAGCCGCCAGCCTGTTATCCTCACTGAACACTAACTGTTCATGATGCCGGTCAACACTGCGGGGTAAAAAATGAACAGCAGAACCTGCCGTATTCATTTCAACAGATGAAGTCACTTGTCTCCATATCGGAGTTATATACCGGTATTTCTCATCCGGAAAAGTAATCTCTTTATTATTTTTATCCCGTACAGAGATCGGGGCTTCACTGGGTTTCTCAGCAGCGTACAGGATGGTGTACCAGCCTGATGGCGATGGCACCGATCGCCATCCGCCTTCTTTATGAACTTTCAGGTCAGCTAAGCGGTAACCATCTTTCGTTTTTTGCCAGCTTAACTGCAGCGCGTCATTATGCAGATCAATATCGCGACGCATCTGGGCCGAACCCCATTCAGGCAAAAAAAACGTCAGAGCCACGATAAACGTCCTCCATAAAACCATTCCCCGCTCTGAAAACATAACCATCCTATATTTTTGAATACACGTCATAAAAAACAGGCAAAACCTCATTATTCTTTCAACAACCATATCAGAGTATTACGGCGTTATATCCAGCGACAACTCCCTGACCACCCGCTTCTCACCATTGTATCGAACGGAGGATGCTTCGAACACCACTTTATAGGTTCCGGGCTCCGTATAAACATATTGATAACTATCCAGCCGGGTACTGACGTTCTTCAGCGCGATCCCGAGGTCGGGCTCTACCGACCGGAAGTCGAAACCTTTAGAGATCACCCAATCATCGTTGTCTTCATTGGCAGCCGTTCCTCCATACATTAATAACTGGGCCGAAGTGATCGTCCACACCTGGGTGCTATTCAGTAAGTTGATGCCTTTCCACCCGGCGGTAGCCATGGTCGCCAAATTGGTTACCGCCCCTTCCGGCGAAACCTGATTAGCCGTAAATGTCCGTATTACCCAACGGTTCTGCCCCTGCGTCTTTTTATAATCGGTATAGTGAAAAGCCACATAAAGCAGGCTGTTATCCCTGGCATAGGGCTTAAGGCTGATAACCCCGGAAGAAACATTATCCAGTCCGGCTGAAAAAGTTGCCAGATCAGAGATGTCGGTCCATGTTGCCAGTTTGAGATTATCAGCATCATAAATACCGTTAAAATCGGTAGAGACCAATAGTTTAAGATTGTCATAGATGACCGCATACTGCACAAGCGTTTTAAACTCGATCTGCAGGTCATTATCTGCGATGGTCCGCGATCTGTAGTCGAAGTTATGCCCGGGTTCTCCCGAATAAAACGTAATATTATCGGGCTTACCGGAGAAATTGAATGTGATAGTGTCGCCCGCCTTATAGGTACCAGATCCGGTGGAAATTTCAAAATCCGGAACAACTACTTTTTCCTTCGAGCATCCTGCTGCGATGAAAACACAAAAAATGTATAAAAAGATCTTACGCATACGATAAAACTTTGCGGTATTCCTACCATCCTTGGTTCTGGGTTATCTGTTTGTTGACAGTTGTTTCTGTATTGGGTATCGGAAACAATACATTTCTTGCAGTGGTATTGATCCCGGCGTTGCCGGCATATCTGTATGCAGAAGGAGCCGTTGCCGCTATGTCCCTTCCCGTCACATTCATCGTCGTTACATAGCTGCCCCAGCGGATCAGGTCATGCTTACGCAAACCTTCGAAGCATAGTTCCCTTGCACGTTCGTTCTGGACTTCGGTCAGAAAGTGATCTTTATCTAATCCCTGCGGAATATCGCAAACCGGATTAGCTGCGTCTAAGGGTTTTCCGAATGCCCGCCTGCGTACCTGGTTGATAGCTTTGTAGGCTTCTTCGGTCGGGCCGCCATGTACTTCGTTTTCAGCCTCCGCCTTCATCAGCAAGACATCTGCATACCGTATAACCGGGAAATTCGTTGCATTATAGCTCCGCGCCTTGGTTCCCGTTTCGTATTCCCGCCGCCACTTGCCCGGATTACGATCGTACAACTGTTCATCCGTAAAATAGGAGCGGACAGTGGTGCCATTGGAGGTTACATATCGGTAAGGCGCAATACACCAGTTCCGGCGCAATGTATCGGCAGCCCCGAAAAGATCATACAACTTAGCCGTAACGCGCATCGCACCACCAGAATATCCAATCGCCTCGCTCGGGCATTCAATGCCATTTTCCATCCCCACCATTCCCGCAAGATCAACGTTCCCCGTTTTATTCCCATACATCCCAACTTCCCACAGACATTCCTTCGGCTCATTGATTTTCTGGCAATGGTTAATGAAGATCTGACTGAAACCCGGATTTAACGAATGCTTTCCGGAGGTAATCACCTTATTGGCATATTCCAGCGCATCATTGAACTTAGATACGTCCTTTAATGGTTCCCCTGCCATTTTCAGAAACACTCTTGCCAGAATGGCCTGAACAGCCGTTTTAGAAACACGCTCGTTATAGGAAAAGTAATCGATATCGTGCACCAGCCCTTCTGCCTCCTTCATGTCCTTCACGATCTGGTTATACACCTCTGCCAGGGGAGCCCGGGGCAGGAACGGATCGTTTGGCGACTGGGTCGCCTGCAGCTTCAGAGGGACGGCCCCGAAGAAATCGCACAGTATAAAATAATAGTAGCCCCGCAGAAACAAAGCTTCTCCCTTGATGGCATCCCTCCGTTGAACATCTACGTTCGCTCCGTCAACATATTCTATCAGTAAGTTAGCCCGGTTAATGCCCTCATAACAAACCTCCCAAAAACGACCGATATCAAGATCAGCCGCATCCATCACCATTACGCGGATGTTATTTATTGATATATTCTTAAAAAATGCTTCATCGCTTACAACGAAAT
The DNA here is from genome assembly GCA_015654985.1 of Sphingobacteriales bacterium. GTDB lineage: Bacteria > Bacteroidota > Bacteroidia > Sphingobacteriales > Sphingobacteriaceae > Arcticibacter. The sequence goes on from JAATFW010000347.1 coordinate 13,008, forward strand.
AGCTGAACAAGGCCCTGCTGTACATCCGGCCGTTCGGATCGATCAGGCGGTTGTATACACCGTTCAGGCTTTTCATTAACTCGTCTTCAGTATTAAAATACTTGTCGGGAGTTACAAAATCCGGCTCCTTGTCCAACAGTTTTGAACAGGAAGAAAAACAGAGCCCTATCGTGATCAGAAAAAAAAGTAAACCTTTCATATTAACCATTATTAAAGATTAAAAAGTCGCATTTAAACCCAGTGTGATTGTCCTTGGACGAGGATACGGAGACCAGTCAAACCCTGGCGTTAACGCCGAATTTACGGTAGACACTTCCGGATCCAAACCCGAGTAATTGGTCCAGGTAACCAGATTCTGAGCAGCGGCATACATCCTTAACGTTTTGACCTTTATTTTTTTCAAAACCGTGGCAGGCAGCGTATATCCAAGCGCAACCGTTTTCAACCGCAGAAAAGAGCCGTCCTCTATCGTTCTCGACGAATATACTGCCGGGCCCTGTCCTCCCACCCGGTACAAGTCATTCGTCTGGTTTTCAGGTGTCCATCTGTTTTCAAACGATTTGAACATATTAAGAAAATTCCTGGTTACCGGATCTCCGCCCTCGAACTCTATCCTGTTTGCATTTAAGAGATCTCCCCCGTAACTCCATTGTAAAAAAATATTCAGATCAAATTTTTTATACGACAAATTATTGTTGAACCCGCCGGTATGCAGCGGATTCGGGTCGCCAATGATGGTAAGATCATTATTATCTATCTGGCCGTCACCATTGATATCTTTAAACCTTATATCACCCGGCTTTATATTTTCTCTCGCAACTCCATTGTTAGGGATACCTCTTTTCAGAACATAACTTCCGCTGCCAGTTTCATCAAAATCACTATACTGATATACGCCATCGAAAAGCATCCCATAGAAAAGAGCAATGGGCTTTCCCGGAATTGCAATGTAGGGGAAGGCATTATTAAAGTTTCCCCATGTTACACGGGTAGCCAGGCTCGGTTCATCCTCATTCAATGACAATACCTTATTCCGGTTAAAGGCGATATTAAAACCTGATGACCATGAGAAATTCTTACGTTCAATATTTACCGTATTCAAAGTAAGTTCAAGCCCGCGGTTGGAAACTTTTCCTATATTTTTAAAGGCGTACAAAAATCCCATACTGGGAGCAAGGGTGGCCCTTAATAACAGGTCCTTCGTTTCTTTATAATAATAATCGGCCGTCAGGCTAACTCTGTTTTTAAAGAAACCCAGATCCATTCCGGCGTTCGTTTGAACCGTCGTTTCCCATTTCAACGCAGCATTTCCAAGGTTAGTGGGAACAATTCCTTGCCCGGCACTATTTCCCGTGGCGTATCCCGACGAAGCATTGATCTGTAAGGCGGTCAGGGCAGCATATTCGCCAACCCGGTTATTTCCGGTAGCTCCGTAGCCTATCCTTACTTTTCCTTCGCTTAAGAACTCCAGTTTTTGCATGAAACTTTCATCCTTCACGCGCCAGGCAAATGCCGCGGAAGGAAAGTATGCCCAGCGATGATCTTTAGGAAACTTCGATGACCCGTCGGCCCTGATGGAAGCCGTAAACAAATACCGGCTCTTATAAGAATAATCTACACGGCTCAAATAAGACAGTAAACCACTTGATAAGTCAGTGGTCGGGGCTACTGTAATTTGTCCCTCGTCTAATCCTTTAATACCCAAAGATTCATTCGGAACAAGCGTTGAAGTAAAGCCATTAGAAAAGTCACGTATATCCTGCATAGTGATCCCCGCCAGCACTTTTAAATTGTGATCTTTGTTAAATCTTTTATTGTACCTGATGGTGTTTTCATTCAAAAGATTGGTTATCTCCCGGTTGTTGATCGATCCGTTTACCTTGTTATTAGTATAATTATGGCCAAGACGGGAATTAGAATTATTAAATAGTTCCCTTCTCTGATTAGTACTTGTCAACCCGCCTGTTACACGGAATGACAGATCTTTTGTGATTTTATATTCTCCCAGAGTATTTACAATCAGAACATTATTGAATAATGGATTATACTCATTAATTGTCGCCAGCAAGGGATTAATGCGCAGATCAGTATTTGCGCCCGGATCTATATCCGGGTCAAAAAGCTCCTCCAGTAAATTAGCGTCTTTGATCGAATCTCCGGTCACAGGCCTGAATCCCCACATACTATACATCAAACTGGCAGTGGGGCTTGTCTGCGTCTCCGTAGCAATTGTTCCGTAACGTTTGGTTGCAGAATAATTGATATTCACTGAAGCTCTGAATTTTGTACTAACATCCTGTTCCAGGCCGAACCGTCCCTGATAGCGCCTGAAACCGCTGTTCAGAACAACACCTTGCTGATCTAAATAAGATCCGGATAACGAATACCGGGTTTTGTCATTTCCTCCCCTGATCGCCAGGTTATGATTCTGCACCAACGCCGTCCTGAGAACCTGATCCTGCCAGTTAATTCCTTTTACATCCCTGTAATCTTCAATTGTTTTCCCGTTGTTCAGATAGATAGGCGTATAGACAGTAGGATTTTGCTCAAGCTGGTATTTTACAAACTCATAGGGACTTAATACTTCCTGCCTTTTAATGACCTGGTGACTGCCGGCCCATCCGTCATAGCTTACAACAGGCTCGCCTTTCTTTCCTTTCTTTGTTGTGATCATGATCACCCCATTGGCGCCTCTTGCTCCGTATATAGCCGTAGCAGAAGCATCCTTCAGGACTTCAATACTTTCTATTTCCTCCGGGTTTATAATATTGTTTGACGCAGCTTCCACCGGAAATCCATCGATTACATATAACGGCGAATTATCCTGGGTAACAGAATTGTTCCCTCTTACTACGATATTCATTTCATTTCCAGGCTGCCCGTCGCTGGAGTTCACCTGTACACCAGCCACGCGTCCGGCCAGTGCTTCTGCAAAGCTGGGAACAGGGGCTTTCTTCATATCTTCAACGTCGGCCTGCCCAACAGATCCCGTTAAGTCTCTTCGCCGTACGGAGCCATAGCCAATGATAACCACGTCGTCCAACGCCTTTACATCGCTCTGCAATACCACGTTTAATATGGTGTTTTTTGCAGCTACCCATACCTCTCTCGTGGTAAAACCCAGGTAAGAAAAACGCAGGATCACATTCACCGAATCAGCTACAGGTATCGAATAAAACCCATCGTTATTGGTCTGTGCAACAGTCTGTTTACCTTTGATCATTACCGTTACGCCCGCCAACGGTTCATTCATTCCATCGGCAACCTTTCCGGAAATGGTTTTAAAAGCCTTCTGCTGTGCATAGGTTACCTCCGGGGACCAAATGAGGAAAAAAATAAGTACCCCGAAATAAACTGGTATTTGTTTTTTCATAAAATTCATCCTTTAAAGTCTATTGAACCGCCGGCACTCCGTCTGTAAAGACAAGGCCAACATAATACTATCCTGTCAATCCTTAGATTTGCACACCATGAAAGGTCAATCCCCGGCGAGCCCCAAAATTTTAATTGTATTAAAAAAGAGTGTTTCATAACTGGTTATTTATATATTTTATAGTTTGGTCTGGTCTGGTTTGTTCAATAAGGCAAGTATACATATTCTTAACTGACAAAAAAAAGTTTTTTTCAAATATTTAATATTTATTCAGGAAGCTTTGCAGATCGACTGGTCTGGTTTGGTTGAAACAATAAATATTTGTTTACTTTTACGTTTTAAAATTATGAAATCCTCACCGCACGCTCCAGCACCAACTGAAATCCCGGCAGACGACTCTCTTCAGCCCTTTAACCACCGTATGAAATACCTGCAGTTGGCAGAATACATAAATCACCAGATCGAAGCAGAACACCTTAAAATTAACGACCGTTTACCCTCTCTTAAGCAACTGGAAGATCAGTTCAGCATGAGTAAGGAAACCGTTCTGAAAGGCCTTAATTACCTTTCAGAAAAAGGCATCATAGAATCTGTATACCGGAAGGGCTATTATGTCAGAAGAAAAGCTCAGCATCATCCATACAGGATATTTTTCCTTCTCGATAAGATGAACATTCTTCGCGACCGTATTTACTATTCCTTTCTTAATACCATTAAAGATTTTGCTGATGTCGAGGTGTTTTTCCACCATCATAACCTTAAAGTATTTGAAAAGCTGATCCTCGAAAATTTAAATAACTATACCCACTTTGTGATCACCACTTTTCTCAGGGAAGATCCCTCTGCTGTGCTTAACCAGATCCCTCCGCAAAAAAGAATTATCCTGGATTATGATGAAAAGAACCTCACAGGTGATTACACCTCTATTTACCAGGATTTTAAATCAAATATTTATGATTCACTGGTCGAATTACTCCCCCGCTTAAAAAAGTATACAAAGCTGATTCTTATCGCCCCGGAAGAGGCGTATCATGCTCATGCTATTATAGCGGGTTTCAAACTTTTCAGCAAAGAGTATAAATTTAAAAACAATATCTATCATACCGTTGAGGAAGAAGCTTTTAAAAAGGGGAATGTCTATATAACCTTTGGAAGGTACGATCTGGATGATATCTACATCATAAAGCTCACCAGAAAAAATAACTGGAAACTGGGTAAGGATATCGGCCTGCTGTCTTATAATGATACTGCGGTAAAGGAGGTGCTTGAAAACGGCATCACAGTGATCAGCACCGACTTCAATAAAATGGGAGAAGAGGCGGCAAAGGCAATCATAGAAAAGCGGACCCTGAGAATGCGCGATCCGTCAAGGGTAATTTTGCGGAATTCTTTGTAGATATACCCGATACCTCTTTTGATTATCTGATGTATAAAAACATTTGGACTGATGTCCACTGCAAAGCACTGCTCTGTTTGAGCAATAATCTTAACTATTTCAAATCAGGGAGAACTGGAAGCAGATCAGAATCTATGATAATTTTACAATTGAATCAGTGACTATTTCAATCAGTGGGATCGGAACTCAAATTCAATAGCAGATATTAAGAACTGCTGGTTACGTAACTATTTTAATCAGGTGAGACTGGAACCCCATTTCACAACGCTGCCGGCACACGTTACCTCCCCTCTTTCCTGCCCGGATTTCATCCCTTGCTCCTGTTAACCTTTGCAGACCCGTTAGAGAAGCCACAATAAGTCCACCTTTTTGATGAAAAGGTGGACTTATTGTGGCTTCTATGCTGCTTCTGTGCTGCAACCTATAAGTACCGGGTAAGATCAGGCTGCCATTCTTCCCTGCTTCCTTTACCTTTAATCATTTCATCCTCTGTATTTTATACTGATTATAAATTGCATTTTCTTCTTCCTGTTTTATTTTTTCTTCCCAATTTTACCATTGTTCAGTTTCAGCCGCTGACCTCCGCATTGTCCGGTTCTGTTTTCAACCCCCATCCCTGGCCTGGCTGCTGAGAGCTGACCGTTAACAGCTTTTTATCCATGGCAACAATCGACAACAAAGGCGGGGTCCACGGCAAGGCCGGTTCTGTGATCTACCGCAGCTACCGGGGCAGGAACATCATGCAGGGGCTGCCCCGCAGGTTTAAGCAAACACTGGCAAGCAGGGAAAGCGCCGGTGAATTCGGGATGGCAAGCAGCGCCGCAAAGGCCATCCGGCAGGCTTTTCAGCCTTTTTACCATCATTATTACGACGGGGCCATGATCAACCGGGTCACCCCGGCCGTCTCCCGCTGCATCCGCAGCAGCAGGACCAAAAGACGGGGGGAGCGCGACCTGCACGACGGGGACCTGTCTTTCCTTCAGGGGCTGGAGTTCAATGAGAACAGCCCGCTTTCGGGGGCATTGCAGGTTAAAACGGAAGTAAGCCGCCATGAGGCGGGGCAGGTGGTGGTAACATTGCCGCGGATCACCGTTCCAAAGGATCTTGTTACGCCCTTTAAATGGAACAGGGTCCACCAATACCGGCTGAGTTTCGTGCTGGTGGGATTTAACTTCAGGGAGGAGTTCTTTGAATACCTGTGGGAGAAGACCGTATACCTGGAGACGGAGGATATCGCCGAAGCTCAGGAACTGGTGTTTGAGGGAGAGGTCCCCAGGGGATGCCTGCTGCTGATGATGGCTAAGCTGGACTGCATGGAGCGTAATTATTATGACGGCGGATACAGCAGCATGAACAGTGCGGAGTTCTGCCCTGCCGGCCTGATCGCCGCTTTCCAGTCGGCCGACGAGGCAGAGAAGGGATATGGAACGGAAAGGCTGGAGACAAACTACGATGCTGCCGTGGCAGAAGGCAGGGTCTGCCCGATCCTGCCGATTACGGGATATCAGGGCAACAGGTTCCTGGCACGGACGCGGATCCCCAAAGGGTACAAAATGAAGGCGAAGGAGCGGCAGCGAAGGCAGAAGCAGGAAGAAACGGAGCAGGCGCTGCTGAAGAGGCTGGAAGAGAAGAAAAAGAGCGCTGCAGGGCAGGTAACAGATGCAGGAAAAGGGGATGTGGTGAAAACGACTATGGCAAAGGAGGAAGGGGTGAACCTGAAAGGTAGTGCCGCAGACCAGGGGGCCGCAGACCAGAACACCGCAGATCAGAGGGCTGCAGGCCTGGGGGCTGCAGATCAGGGGAAAGACGCAAGCGGACTGACGGGGACGAGGGTAAAGTTTTAAGAGGGGAGGCGAGCCTGTATTTGGCCGGAACGGGGCGCAGATCGTGTTGGAGCAACTCGTAAAGGGTAAACTGAAATCTTAACGATTGAGAGGAAGTGTAAAGCTGTTCTGAAAAAAATTTATGTGCCGGGAGAATTCCATTTATAGCTGTTATTGTAAAAATAGATTGATCATTTAGTGACTGTTATTAGTAAAACAGATTAATTATAAGCAGATTAAAATGAACCAGATTAAATTGCTATTGGTAAGCACTGGAAGTAACTTGTTAAGAAACAGATAGTTCTTGTTTCTACAAATGGGCTGGATGAAAACAGCTCTTAAAATCGAATTTTTTTTTTGCGTACTTCATTGAATTGCTATATTTGCAGTCCCTGAAAACAGGGGTGAGGTGCCTGAGTGGCCGAAAGGAACAGTTTGCTAAACTGTCGTACGGGTAACTGTACCGAGGGTTCGAATCCCTCCCTCACCGCCGAGAGAGGCTGTATCATAAGTGATTTCAGCCTCTTTTTTATTGATGTTATTTTAATTGAGTCTTCTATCGGCTATCATTCTCATAAAAAACCCAGCAGAAAACTAACAATCTTTCATCGGGTTTTCATGGAAGGCGATTTATGATACAGCCTCTTTTTTTCGTATATCAGCAATCCCTTTTCTTTCATTTTCAAATGGTTATGCGGCAGTATGCCGGGAATGGCAGGTGTTCGATAAATACCATTTTCATAGTACAGGTTACTGTCGGGCATCATGTTTACAAATTCCTTCTTTTGAAGCGTATCGGATTTAGAATATACATAACGCATATCGGTCAATATGGCATCATCAAAAGTTGGTGCTATGCCTTGTTGGATAAGTTGGTAATTTTGCCCTGCATTGGTTGGAATGCGACCTGATTCTTTATCAGGAGCAAGATTATATTCAGCAGGAATTTCAAGGATTTCCATTGCTCCGTTTTCGCCTGTGCTTGCTTTTACGGTTATTTCAAAAACGGCTAAACTTCCGCCTGTTGCCGCAATCCGGTTTATCCCGATGCCCCCATTTTGGTGGAATATGAGTTTACAGAGTATGCCAGAGAATACGGTGTTCTCATCAATGAAATGATTGAATGGGGAAAGAAGCATCGGAAAATGATTGCGGGAAAAATTTTATCCTATTGATTTCAATTTAGAGATTAATTTTTCTGAAAATTCTTTTGCCCGGACTGTTACCTCATCTTTTGTATTTCCGCTCGTGAGAGAAGTTCCGTGACAATAAAGCGGTTTTATGAAATTCATTTGAGCCAAATAAGCTGTTTGAGCCAGATTTTTAGAAAAATCATCAATGTTAAAACGATGTTTCCCTAATGTTTGATAATCATTTTCTTTTCCGCCGACTGTAATACTCGTTACAAAATTTTTGCCTTTCAGTTTGTCTCCCTGCGAACCGTAAGCAAATTGATGAATGAAAATTTCATCAAACCAATGTTTCAAAATCGCAGGCATATTATACCAATAAAATGGATATTGAAAAACAATATTTTGATGTCGCAACAACGCTTCCTGCTCGGCTTTTACATCAATTTTATAATCGGGATAAAGTTCGCTTAAATTTCTGATTTCAATATCCAAACCGCTGTTTTTCAGTTCTTCGATGATGGTTTTGTTGGCGGTAGATTGGTCGGATTTCGGATGTGCTAAAATAATTAATGCCATGAATAGTTGTTTGATTTAATACTATAAAAATTATAGTTGCAAAAGTATTTTTAGTACTTTACATTTGCAATAACTATCTGATTGGATAGTTGTGAAAAAATGGAAATTATGGGCAAAAATGTAGAGCTGAACGGAAGAACTTATCCTTGTACGGCAAGTTTGGCAATGGATTTTGTGGGCGGAAAATGGAAAGTCGTGATTTTGTATTATCTGAAAGATGGAGAAAAAAGATTTAGTGAATTACGCAAAGAAATGCTTTCCGTAACTGAAATGACATTGAGTCTGCAACTGAAACAACTGGAAAAAGATGGTCTTATTTCCCGAAAAGTGTACGGAAAAAAGCCTCCTGTAAAAGTAATTTATCAACTTACCGATTTCGGAAAAACCTTTGTCCCTGTTTTGGAAGCGATTAACAATTGGGGACATTTGATTATGGATAAACAGGAAACTCTGCTGTGAGAAAAGATTATCACTGTTATTTCTTTTTCTTGCAAATTCCTGATTAAAACACAAAGAAAACCCCGTTAGAGATTAAGTGTCGGAGCTGTGAATCTCTCCCTCATCGCAAAATATATTTAATTTGAAATATATTTGATAACAAGAACAAAGTTTCTATCTTTGCAGTCCGTTAACAGGGAGTTCTTTTAATGTAAAGAGTAATAAAAAAGTTCGGGGTGTAGCGTAGCCCGGTATCGCGCCACATTTGGGATGTGGAGGTCGTAGGTTCGAATCCTGCCACCCCGACAACATAGGTAACAAACGCCTATTAATAGCCTCTAAATGAATCATTTAGAGGCTTTTTCATTTTTTTTCATATCAAGATAATACAAGGCATATCAAGACTACCGTGCCCTATTCTTTTCTCGTATTATTGTTCCATGGATAGATGTAATTAATTGTAGATCAGTTGGTTGAATTTTATTTTGGTGCCTTTTGATACATTTTACCGTGCCCTGTTTTTCCAGAACGGCAAAATAGTTCAAAAGACCGCAGAAAGGAGCAAATGATAGAAGTCTGCCTTAATCAGGCAATTAATATATAATTTTTATCTTTGATCATTAAAACCATGTTTTCGTATAACGTTTTTATGGTTTGATTTTTTTAATTATTATGATAAAAGTGATTTTATGAAGAAGATTTTTATACCGTTGTTTCTGGCCTGTCTATGCACAATCAACACAGTTGTCTATGGTGCAGAGCTTCATGGAGACTCTGTGCAAACAGAAATAATTGTAGTAGTAAGGCATGGAGAGAAACCTCAGGGGGGATTAGGACAATTAAGTTGTAAAGGCTTGAACCGTGCGCTTAGTTTGCCGAAAGTGATGATTGGTAAATTTGGTAGGCCGGGATATATCTTTGCACCTAACCCTTCAGAGAAAGTAGATGATGCTAAGTATTTTTATGTTCGTCCGCTGGTAACTATTGAACCTACAGCCATTTATTGTGGACTGCCGGTTAATACACAATTTGGTTATCTGGAGATTGAAGCCTTACAAAATGAACTATTAGAGCCTAAATACAAAAATTCAACTGTATTTATCGCATGGGAACATGGCTTACAAGATGTATTTGCAAAAAGAATGGTTAGGCATTTTGGAGGAGATGTAACAAAAGTGCCCGAATGGAGTAACGATGAATATGATATGATCTTTGTTTTTAAAATTATAAATAAAAATGGACACCAGGAATTTTCGTTTACAGTAGATCATGAAGGACTCAATGGCGTAAAAGATGAATGCGCCATTTAAATATTGGAAATTGCTCAAATTTTAATCCTATTAATATTGTTTCTATTTGATACTGATCAGATTAAGGGTAATCAGCAAAATAATGACCAGGATTCCAAACAGAGAGATCAGGAACATGAAATCGGCAATTGTTTCGAGCCGGTCTTTTCGTTGTTCTTCTTTTGTTTTGATGGATATAAATGAAAAAACGCATGAGAAAGTAAGCAGTACAGCGACGACTGCCGTAAACTTATCAATAATGTGAGTTTCCGTCAGATTAGCAATATGCAGGGATGTGATCACAAAAAGGCAGAACCCTAACAGATTAGCTGCTGTGTTTAATATATGCTGAGAGGTGTTGTTTGCCATTATTGTTGTAAATATAACGATTTGTTCGTTCTTGCACTGCCCTTCACGCCTTTTGCACATTTTCCGGGGGTGAGAAAATAAGGCGATAAAGGGGCAGCCCTCCATTGCATAAGATACTTCTTCAAAACTCCAGCCTTCTGATCGATTTTTCTTTTGACAGGGTTCTGGCAAGGAGTTCCTGCTTTTTCAAATTGCCCTGCACCAGCCAGGAAAGGAATAAATCATCATTTTCTTTTACCTGTTTCAACAGTTTGAACTTTAAATTACACTGTTTTAACAGCAATTCGTACCGGTCTCTGGCATCTTCCGAAAAGGCACAATTGATGTAATATACTTTAGACTGATTCATCCGGTCTATATAACCCTCAATAAAAGGCAAAACAGCCAGAACGATGAGAATTAAAATGCTTGTCCATGCCGAAACAAAATAATAGCCTGCACCGATACCCATTCCTACCGCAGCTACCGCCCATATCGTGGCAGCAGTAGTAATCCCGTTCACCCGGTTGTCTCCATGGAATATAACTCCAGCCCCAAGAAATCCAATGCCAGTAACGATATTGGCCGCAATGCGGTCAGGGTTATCAGTCCCGCCAATAAGCACAGACATCATGGTAAAAAAGCATGAACCTATTGAGATCATAATGGTGGTACGAAAACCGGCTGCTTTGCCCCGGTATTCTCTTTCAGCGCCTACAATGCCTCCCCAAAGGGCGGCAAGTAAGAATCTGATAAGAAATTCTGAATTAAAATCCATTTTGTTCCTTGATATAATAGTAATTTATCTTCGTTTTCTGTATGCCGGATTCTTTTAATGTATCTTTTTATCAAATGTAAATAAAATGCAGAGCCTTTACCTTCCTGTCGATAGTTTTGTTAAAGAGCAATGAAGCATGACTTGTATGCCGGGATGATGGACCGCAGAATGAGCTGGGAAAAGCGGAAAGGGATCTATGCTTTTTTAACCTGTTTTGTATTGTTTCGATTTTTACCTGGTTACCGGGTGAAGAGATGAGATTATCATAGTAGTCCCGCTTTCTGTTGCAATCCCATTCTGTAAATGGAATTTTTACTTCAATTGGGTTTGTTTCGCCTCTTTCATATAAGTAACTACAAAATGTCCAAATCACGAGCTACATAATAACTTGGCACAAGTGGTCTGAAGCCGGTTTTGTTCCTGAGTTTTGAAATGTCCATTATGCCTTCAAATGGATTAATTAATGGCCCTTCAGCCGGGTCGAATGTATCAGATGCCTGTCCAAGAGAATCAGCAAGTTCGTACAAGCTAACAGGGGCGTCATCTGCCACATTGAATATCTCTCCATTTAGTCCATCGGTATGAAGCAGTAAAATCAACGCCTGCGCAACATCCAAATGATGAACCATGTGCATTCTTGACCCGGAGTGGCTTTTCGATCTTTTCAGTCTGGGAATTATCTCTTTTATATGAGGATCACCATCCCCATAGACAAAACCTAAACGGAGTATACGTGTATCAAAGTCTTTGCTTTTATGAAAGGAGATGAGCTCATCCTCCGCTGCAATTTTGCTGGCAAAGTATGCGCCTGGAGCATTAATGTTAAGTAAATCATTTTCCTTAGCGGGATGCGGGGAGTCTGGACGATATACCTTGCCGGTGCTCACAAAAATAAATCTTTTTACACCTGCTGCCATTGATGCATTTGCCAGCGCTGTAGTTCCCGCATGGTTTGCCCGTATAATACCTTCATTATCATTTGTTGTGCTATAATACGCAGCCATGTGTATAACTGCATCGATACCTTCTGCAGCTGAGGACAACGTATCTGTATTATTTAAATCGCCGATAACAACCCGGGCGCCGAGCTCAGCTAATGCCGATGCTTTCGCAGCATCACGTGCTAAGATTCGCACGTCATAGCCCTTTGCTAAAATGCGTGGAACAAATCTGGTGCCCACTTTTCCGGTAGCTCCTGTAATTAATACTTTTTTCATGGTTTTTATATTTTTTAATCATTTTCAGTTGATTGCTGCTGCTTTGGCATTAATTATCAAACACTCCCGTTTGGGTTTTGAGCCGGTCTCGTTTTAGGTATATACCTGGCATACATAATAACTGCCATCAGTACAATAAATGTTGCTGCTGCATACAACATGCCCGGGCTGTAAAAATAGATGGCAGCCGCACCCAGCGGAACGAGCATGTTATTTACCGACTGCAGGCTTTGGTTCACGCCCTGTAATTTTCCCTGTTTGCTTTCGTCAACTGACAGCGATAGTTTTCCATTGTACGTGGGGTCGAATAAACCCTCACCGGAAATTATACATATCACAGCGAGCGAAACAATAACCGCCGAATGTATGTATATGCTTGTCGTAATTAATCCTAAACCAGTGCTAAGAATAATCAAGCCAGCTATTCCAATGCTTTTTTCGTTGAAATGTTTTAGTAGCCAGGGCAGTAAGAATGCACGTGAAATAATATCGCAGACACCGACAAAGGTTAAGATACCTCCAACCGATGCCGGCCCCCATTGATAAATGTCTTTCAGGAAAACGGTAAAATTAAACTGGAAAATGCTCAGGCCTGCATAAAAGAGTACACCCAATATAAGGAGTAACCTTAATCCTTTCAGGTTGAATATGTCTTTAAAATGTGAAAAAGCATTGAAGCTGCCGGGCGTTAAATGTTTAGTCCTCTTTTCGGGAGCCAAAGATTCCGGCAGCAGAAAACAGACAGCTAAACCTGAAAGAAATATTAAACCGGCGGTAACAAAGAAGGGCAGGCCAAGAGATATACTTCCTAACAATCCGCCCAATGCAGGGCCTCCTATTTTTCCTATCCCCATAACAGCACCGATATAACCGAACCACTTAGTCCGTTCATTTGGTTCGGTACTGTCGGATATATAGGCGAATAAAATACTAATATTTCCGGCTGTAAGCCCGTCGATAATACGCCCAAGGAAAAGTATCCAGAGCGCTCCTCCGATTCCAAATAAAATATAGCCGATGACAGAGCCTAAGAGGCTGACAATAAGAATATTTTTACGTCCGTACCTGTCGCTTAATGCACCCAAAATAGGTGCAGCAAAAAACGTGCAGGCTGCAAATACTGACATGAGTGTGCTCATGCCCACAACAACCTGTTGGGCGGGGAGATATTTGCCTACTAAAAAAGGCAGCAGGGGCAGCACTACAGACATTCCAATGGAATTCAGTGCCACAATCCCTATAATGATCCATAATGTATTTTTTTTCGACTTAGAATGATTTTGTGCAGGCTTCCTGCTTTCAAGTGTTGCTTTCACATAGAATGATTGAAACACAAAACTCCGGAATGTTTCTGCGTCAGGCTTGTATAAACGCGACAAAATCGTTGCTTACAGCCTGTTTCCGTTTCTTTGCTTTTCGCGCGAATACTGCCGGCGTGGTGCCGCTGTAGCGTTTGAATTCCCTGCTCAGGTGGGATTGATCTGTATAGCCCAGTTCATGGGCTAAACCGGCAAGGCTGGAATCCGGATAAAGCCATAATTGGTTTCGTACCTGCTCAAAGCGCATCAGCCCGGACACGTCTTTAACAGTATAGCCAGAAGATTGCTTGAAGTTCCTTTCCAGTGTACGAACCGTCGCATGAGCCGCCGCCGCTACCTGGCTTACCGGCA
>JAATFW010000070.1 GCA_015654985.1 Sphingobacteriales bacterium
CAGGGCACGCGACTCGCGGGTGAGCTCCGTTTTAGAATCAATAATAACGGGCTGCAAGCCGAACCTGAGCAACTGCGCAGCCATCATTAAACCCGAGGGACCGGCCCCGGAAATTAATACAGAGGTATGAGGAGGCAACGAATTCATTTAAACAGCAAAAAGATCGCAGGCTTTTTATGAAAGTCAACCTTTTTTTTGCGCCATTGTTCAACCGGCAAAGAAATTATCTGCTCATCTGCGGCAGTAAGATTGCAGGCCACGCATAAACGGGTGCGGTTATGGCAGTTTTTCAGAATATCTTCCAGCAGCGGATTATTTCTGAACGGCGTTTCAATAAAGATCTGGGTTTGCCGGTTTCGCTCCGACAGGCTTTCCAGCTCCCTGATCCTTTTCGCCCGCTGAACCTTATCAATGGGCAGATAACCGTGAAAAGTAAAGCTCTGCCCGCTGAACCCAGAAGCCATCAGGGCCAGCAAAATGGAGCTGGGGCCTACCATGGGCACCACCTTTATTTCTCTTTTGTGCGCTTCCGCCACAATCTCAGAACCGGGGTCGGCCACCGCCGGGCACCCGGCCTCGCTCATCAGGCCCACGTCTTTACCGGCTTCAAGTTCCTGAAAATAGGAAGCCATATCATTCTTATCCGAATGTTTTCCATAAACATGGATCAGCAGCCCGCTCTGCGGAATTTTTAATCCCATGCTTTTCAGCCAGTGCCGTGCTGTTTTTTCGTTCTCAACAATATAGGTACTCAGGTTGTTTATCAGGCGGTCTTGTCCCGCCGTTAACACCCTGCCGGCCGTATCTTCAGCTAAGGGTACCGGGATTAAAAAAAGTGTTCCTTTAGGCATTGTTGCAAATTTGATCTTTTTTCTTTATTTATTGTATTGTAAAAGGAGGATTTATGACATCATTAAGTGTAAACTGGTTTATAGAAGGGTCTCTTGACTTTGAGTACAAAAAATATCAGCTTCTTGCTTACCTGCAGCAGATCAATAAACATTTTAATAAAACAAAATTATATCCCGATCTGAACGATCTTGTTTTCCACTACAACAATCTTTTGAAATTTAAGGAAAATAAATCCAATCTTCAGAAATCTTTCCCCGAACGTTTAACCACTGCCGATATCGAAGCGGTAAAACTGACGTATGAAAAGATGGTGCAGGATGATTCGCTGATGCAGGAGATCGAGCATATCATCAGCTACTCCATCCGCAAAATTGATCCGGCAATTAAAGCCGGCAAAGAGATCTATGATTTTGTGGAGAGCCGCCTGAAGATTGAAACAATAGGCGTAGTGCCGCTGTACCCGTATCACGGCTACCTTCTGCTGCGTAACGGTGATGAAAAGGGCACAAAGGTGTACGAGTTCAGAGTGACCATTTTTGAAAGCCAGGACGAAAAGTACCGCGGAATTAACACCCAGTTCGTTACTAATTACGATAAGCATTTCATTTACAGCACTCCCGAAGCTATCAGGAAAGACCTGATCCATAGCCGCCGCGAATTTCCCAACCCGGCGGTGTATCATGTGGAGAGCGATATTACGTTCCCCCTGGAGCAGACCTTACTGCCCCTTGCCAAACGAAGGCTGGTAAGATATCTGTCGGCAGTGGCTTAATCCATTAAGAACGGGGGTGCTTTGAATAGTCTTTCAGGCTGTTAAAACTACAGCATCTGCGGCGGCAATAAATAATAAGAAAAGCCTGCAGAAACCCCCCGAAAAAGGATAAACTTGCATATAGTTTATAATCTAAAGACAATGGAAATAAGAGATCTGTCACCCAAAGCTTTATGGAACAACTTTGCAGATTTAAATGAAGTGCCCCGGCCTTCAAAACACGAAGAACACGTTATCCGGTTCATGGTAAACTACGGCAATAAGCTGGGACTGGAAACTATTACCGACAGCATCGGAAATGTGATCATCAAAAAGCCTGCTACGCCGGGTATGGAAAACCGCCGGACAGTAGTTCTGCAGGCCCACCTGGATATGGTCCACCAGAAAAATAATGATACGGTTTTTGATTTTAACACCCAGGGCATCGAAATGTATGCGGAGGGCGACTGGGTAAAAGCCCGGGGGACCACTCTTGGAGCCGATAACGGCATTGGCGTTGCAGCCGCAATGACCATTCTGGCAGCTACCGATATCCCGCACCCTCCATTAGAAGCTTTATTTACCGTTGACGAAGAAACCGGCATGACAGGCGCTACCCGCCTTGACCCGGCCAATATCTCCGGAAGGATCCTGCTGAATTTAGATACGGAAGATGATACTGAACTTTCTATCGGCTGCGCAGGAGGACTTGACACCAATACATCCTATACGTATCAGCAGACAGCCATCGGCGATGGCTATGCCTGTTTTACCCTTAAAATAAAAGGCCTGCAGGGCGGGCATTCAGGGATGGACATCCATAAAGGCAGGGCCAATGCCAACAAGCTGATGAACCGCCTGCTTTATAAAGCACTACAAAAAACAGATCTGAAACTGGTATCGTTTGACGGCGGCGGCCTGCGAAACGCCATCCCGCGCGAGGCCACTTCGGTAATTGTGCTTCCCAAAGAACAGCAAAAAGACTTGCTGCCGTTCCTGGAAGAGTTTACCGCTACCGTTAAAACAGAATACAGGTCTATTGAGAAAACCTTTACCGTTGAATGGGAGAAGATTGAAGTGCCCCAACAGGCCATGGACGACGCCGATCTTAAAAAAATCGTCAACTCCCTCTATGCCCTTCCGAACGGTGTTTACAGGATGAGCCCCGACATAGCAGATTTTGTTGAGGTTTCGTCTAACCTGGCAAGAGTAATCATAAAAGACGGGAGCTTCGTAACCCAGTCTTTACAGAGAAGCGGCGTAGAAAGCACCAAAGACGACATCGCCAATGCCGTAAGAGCAGGCTTTGAAAATACAGGCTGCAAGGTTGAACAGACAGGAGACTACCCCGGATGGAAACCGAATCCCGGTTCGGCGATCCTTCACCTCATGCAAAAGCTTTACAAGAATTATTTCGGCCATGAGCCGGAGGTAAAAGCCTGCCACGCAGGCCTGGAATGCGGCATCCTGGGAGGCCACCTGCCGGGATTGGATATGATCTCTTTCGGCCCTAATATTACCGGCGCCCACTCCCCCGACGAAAAAGTACAGATCTCTTCGGTTCAGAAGTTTTACGGTTATTTACTTGAGGCACTAAAGGGGGTTGAAAGTTGAAGGTTGCGGGTTGAAGGTTGTGAGTTGTGAGTTGCGGGTTGCGGGTTGCAGGTTGTGAGATGTGAGTTGCGGGTTATGGGTGCAGGTCTACTGTGAGTATAAGTGTCCATTTTGCTCTCTGCATTTAACAATATTTACCTAAATTTGTTGTTTGCAGAGAACAATATGGAAAAGCTTAAAGAAAAGTTCTATAAAAAACTCGATCACGTTCCATTAAATTTTAAACGCTATCTTTTTGAGGAGATTGACTGGAACAACCGCATAATTGGAATAAAAGGCGCAAGGGGGGCAGGCAAGACAACCCTTCTCCTTCAATATATACAATTGTACCTGCCACAGGGGAATAATACGCTGTATGTCAGCCTTGACGATTTGTATTTCACAGAGAACAAATTAGTTGATTTTGCAGATACTTTTGTAAAACAGGGCGGCGAATATCTTCTTCTTGACGAGGTTCACCGGTATGCAAACTGGTCGCAGGAAATAAAGAACATTTATGACGATTACCCTGGTCTTAAAGTAATATTTACCGGATCTGCAATTTTACACCTTGATAAAGCAAGGGGAGATTTAAGCAGAAGAGCCGTTATGTACGAATTGTTTGGCCTTTCTTTCCGGGAATATATCAATTATATAACCGGATCTGCATTCGAATCAATTAATTTTCAAGAGCTTATTACAAATCATACATCTCTTGCAAGATCAATAGTGAAAAAGATCAGGCCACTTGAACATTTTCAGAATTACCTTCATTATGGTTATTATCCATACTTTGCAGAAAACACAAATCTTTATCCGCAGAAGCTGGCCGAGACCATCTCCCTTGCCCTTAGTACCGACCTGCCGGCGATGTATGAGATCAGCAATGCCAGTATAGAGAAGATCAGGTTGTTGTTATATATCATCGCAGAATCGGTTCCATTTAAGCCGAATATAAGTAAACTCAGTGAACGGATAGGGATCAGCCGCAACACACTTATCAGCTTTCTCCGTTATCTCGAAGATATGCGGGTGATCCGCAGCCTCTATAGCTCTGTACAAGGCATAGGGCTTTTGCAAAAACCAGAAAAAATATATCTCCACCACCCCAATATTCACTATGCCTTAGCCGATAGCAGCAGTAACACGGGAAATATCAGAGAAAGTTTTTTTCTGAATCAGGTTCAGAAGACCGTAAAAATAAGCTATCCCACAGAAGGGGATTTTAAAGTAAATAACCTGGTATTTGAAGTTGGAGGCAAGGGTAAAAGCACCAAACAGGTTAAACATCTTCAGGAATATATTATTGCGGCAGATGATATCGAAATAGGTTTTGATCAGAAAGTTCCATTATGGATGTTCGGCTTTCTTTATTAATATCCCGATCAATAAAAACAATTATTCCGGCTTCCGGAAAAATGATTAAAAATTACAATTATTTGTTTGATCGTATAGCTGTAATTCTTGCCGGTGCAATACCTTTGTACCAGGTAAAACAAAAAAATTCACTATGATACAAGCAAAAGGATATGCAGCGCAAAGCCCGGAAACGGATTTAGCGCCATGGAACTTTGAACGGAGGGACGTTGGCCCTCATGATGTACAGATCGAAATACTATACTGCGGCGTTTGCCATTCAGACCTTCACCAGATCAAAAACGACTGGTTCCCCGGGATCTTCCCGATGGTACCCGGCCATGAAATTGTGGGCAGGGTGATCCGGACAGGCGATCATGTAAAGAAATTCAAAACAGGCGACCTCGCCGGAGTGGGCTGTATGGTCGATTCGTGCCAGGAATGCGAGAACTGTAAGGCCGGGCTCGAACAGTATTGCCTGGAAGGGAATACCCAAACCTATAACGGACTTGGAAGAGATGGCGTACCCACCTACGGAGGCTACTCGAATACCATTATCGTTCGCGAAGAGTTCGTTCTGCACGTTTCCGGCAAGCTGTCGCTTGCCGCTACCGCCCCGCTGCTCTGCGCCGGTATTACCACTTACTCGCCGTTACGCCACTGGAAAGTAGGTAAAGGCCATAAACTGGCTGTATTAGGACTGGGCGGCTTAGGCCACATGGCCGTGAAATTCGGGGTGGCATTCGGAGCAGAGGTAACCGTATTAAGCACCTCGCCTTCCAAGGAAGAGGCTGCAAAAGCGTTGGGAGCCCACCGTTTTGTGGTAACATCCGATCCTGAGCAGCTCGCTGCCGTAACAGGTACATTCGATTTTATCCTCGACACGGTTTCTGCTAAACACGATATGGATATGTACCTCGCGCTTTTAAAGACCGATGGCACCCATATTTGTGTGGGAGTACCTGCCGAAGGCATTGCTTTCCAGGCATTTTCACTCCTGGGCGGCCGCAAAAGCGTTGCAGGTTCAGGCATAGGCGGCATCCCCGAAACTCAGGAAATGCTCGACTTCTGTGCAGAACACAACATCGTTTCAGAAATTGAAATGATCGATATCAACGATATCACTTCAGCATACGAAAGAATGCTGAAGGGCGATGTCAGGTACCGCTTCGTTATCGACATGGCAACACTGAAATAAAACAAAATAAGGTTCAGCCGCCGGCCGCCGCAAAGTTCAGCCACCTGCCGCCGCAAATTGTAAAATAAAACTAAAGCCCCGTAACAATAGTTTTGCAGGGCTTTAGTTTTCACCCTGAATAAAATGCCTAAGCAGGGTTTAAGTCAAGGCCGGAAAGCTCCTGCCCCAACTGCTTTATGCCGTTTATTATCCTTGAAAGCTGTTTTTGCGAAGGTTTTTTATGCCCGTTAACATATTGAGATAACAATGTCTGATTAATACCAATCCTGCCACTAAGTGCCTTCGCATTGATCACCTCGTAGAATTCAAAAAACTGAGGCAGGTCCAGTGTAATTTTCAAATTACGTTCATCAACTGTTACTGCTTACCCTGAGCCTCAAAATACAAATTCAATGCACCTGTTATATTATTTTTGAGCTCTGCCATACTGCTGCCGGTAGTAGCTACAGGATGATCCTTTGCATAAGCCGAATACCCGGTATTCGTCCTTTCTATTATGATCTCAAACGCCTTCATTATGCTCACTCATATAGTAAAAATGTAAGTCTTATTTAATCCCCGCATCCTTCAAAATCTTCGCAGCCAGACCTTTTCCAACCTCTGCACTCCCGTGTGCCGGAAAAATAACTATTCCAGATTTTCGTGGATGTTTTAAAACCATGTGACTCCCTTTTGCCTTCCTTTCCTCGTACCATCCGTCCTTAAGCAGAATTCTTAATAATTCAGAACTTTCCTAACCACTTATCCAGTCGAGGTAATTATCCTTTGTAATACACTGGAAGCCTGCATCAGGGTAGCTGCCCGAAAATGAGGGAGGAACCCTGGCCTTCTTACTCTCATTGAACTTAAACTCATAGGCGTGCAATTCCCCTGCTTTCAATTCAATCAGATCTATTTCCTGCTGATTATAATTACGCCAAAAGTAATACTGCACATGCTCCTGTAAATAACTGTTCCGTTTAATGCGCTCGCTGATCAGGTAATTTTCCCATAAGCCCCCCACGTC
>JAATFW010000293.1 GCA_015654985.1 Sphingobacteriales bacterium
GCTTACCCCCGGCAGAGTCTCTCCTTTGGTATCTGTTACTGTTCCCGAAACGGTTATATTCTGGGCAACGGAACTGAAACTCCAAAAAAGTATTACTCCAAAAACAATGGCAGCGCTCCCGCTTCTGCACATTTTTAATAGTTTTTGTTTAATCATTTTAATTCAGCTTATCGGTTATTAATGATTATTAATTGACTTATATATGGTATTTTAACTTTCGGTTGTTAAAGCAGTCTTTATCTAGCGCATGGTTTTCCAGAAGCTGGTTAACCAAAATATCTTATAAAAAAACCTTTCCCTCTGCTATGAGATCGTTTATATGGTTATTATTCAGGCGGTTCTGATCAATGATAACAACTGGTTCCTGTTTCTATTGATCAGCATTGGCTAAAAGCAGCCTGCATGCAAGTATGCAGGCTGTAATTGTGTTAAGAGAATGCTAATCCTCCGTTAATATCAATATTGGTACCGGTTATAAAGCTTGATTGCGATGAAGCAAGATAAGCCACCAGATCGGCTACTTCCTGAGCTGTTCCTTCTCTGCGTAAGGGGGTTGCGTTACTTATATTAGCCCTTATCTGAGGAGTACTATGTATATCGTGGAAAGTAGTAGCAATAACTCCCGGCGACAATGCATTTACACGGATGCCCTGAGGCCCGAGTTCTTTTGCCAGCGACCGCGTATACGTCATTACCGCACCTTTTGCCGTTGCATAAGCACTGGCTCCCGGGCCGCCGCCATCGCGGGCCGCCAGTGAAGAAAAGTTAATGATGGAAGAATCTTTTGGCATAAACGGCACCACTGCCTTGCTTACCAGGAATACCGATTTCAGATTGAGGTTCATCAGAAAGTCCCAGAACTCCTCTTCCATTTCTACCAGCTTCTTCCGGCCAACCAATCCTCCTGCAACATTAACAAGAATATGGACTTCATCGCCGAAGGCTTCCCTTGCTTTCTGAACGAGAATATCAGCATCTGCGGCTTTGGTCATATCGCCGTAAACTAAAATTGCCTCTCCTCCACTGCTCCTGATCATTTCAAGAGTTTCGTTCGCTTTTTCTTCCTGATCGAAGTAATTGATAACAACTTTAGCTCCTTCACGGGCTAATTCGCATGATACAGCCCTGCCTATATCCCTGGCACCACCTGTAACAATTGCAACTTTGTTTTTTAAACGCATTATTTTAGTATTTAATTAATTTTCAATAAATTGATATTGGGAAACCAGATCCCTGGTATCCGCTTTCCAGTATATTCTAAGCTTCAGTAAGCTTTTTCGAACTGATGAACTTTACCGACACCCATGTAAGAGGAACCAATACGGCTCCCAGCACGAAGAAGGAAACATAACTTGTCTGGGTAATTACCGGCACGGCCCATGTTGTGAAGAGCGTACCTACTACTGCCGCTGTACCACCCATTCCGGCAACAGTACCTACGTTTTTGCCGTTATAATAATCGCTGGGTAATGTCTGAAGGTTCCCTATAAGGAACTGAAATCCAAATAGAGTAATCCCTATCAGGCACATAGCCAGTATAGGCTGTTCTTTCAGGGAACTGAGATAAAACAGGATGGCCAGCAGGGCCGCAAGCATCAGAATACATCCAACGGTAATTGCTCTTTTTCGCGCTTTCTCAGGATCCATACCGTTCCTGATGAGCTTAGAAGAATAGAAGCCACCCATCAGGCTGCCAATTGCAGCGAATAAATACGGCACCCATGTAAAGGCTCCGATCTGTTTGATATCAAAAAGGAACTGTTCCTTTAAAAATGTAGGCAGCCATGTTACAAACAACCACCATACCGGGTCGATAAAGAAGCGGCCGAGTATAATTCCCCAGGTATTCCTGAACCGTAATAATTCAGCCCATGTGAGCACGGGTGCATCAAGAGCAGCATCAGGTGCAGCAACCTCGCAGGAAAGAATATGCTCTTTCTCTTCCTCCGTAATCCAGGGATGCTTGTCGGGATTCGCTTTATTAATGAACAGCCACGGAATAACCCATAGCACTCCCAGGCAACCAATCAGAAAGAACGTCGTTTTCCAGCCGAACATGATGAAGAGCAGAGCAATGATAGGTGCCGATATCACAGAGCCCAGGGAAGCCCCGGCGCCAAAAATTCCCTGAGCTATTGCTCTTTCTTTCGCGGGAAACCATTCTGCATTGCTTTTAGTAGCTCCCGGCCAGTTCCCCGCCTCGAAAAAGCCCAGAAAGAATCTGAATATATTAAAGGAAAAAAGCGTTTTTGCAAGAGCGTGAAGCGCAATGGAAATGCTCCACCCCCCTATAGATATGGCCATTCCCAAACGCGTACCGATCGAATCCATCAGCTTACCTGTAAATGTTTGACCTAACGCGTACGCCAGCATAAAGAAGGTGGTTATTAAAGCCAGGGTACTTTTACTGTCGATCTCTGCTATACCAAATTCATGGTATATATAAGGCCACATGATATTTATGGCACTGCGATCTATGTAATTGATTACTGTTGCCAGTCCAATTAAAAGAATAATGTACCACCTTAAACCTTTTATTTTCATTAGAATAATTATTGATACAGTGTTTGTTTTTTGAAGGCATCAATGAAATCGCTTCGCTAAGTTTGTTTTTTAATGGTAATGAAGCTATCATGAGCACTTTGTTCATCCCGGTTTGTGAGATTCTGCAAATGCTCATGATGGTTTCATTAGAATAATTATTATATAATAATTGATTTCTTTGGAATCAATGAGACCGCAACGCTTGGTTATTGTTAATCTATTGTCCTTTTAAGGCACTCATGAATGCTATGCTTTTGTTTTTTAACGGCCATGAAGCTGTCATGGGCATCTGTTTATCCCTGTTTGCGGGCTTCTGCCAATGCCATGACGATTCCATGGAAATATAGATCAGCAGGGTCTTGGACGCAGGATCCCTGCTGAACAAAAAGCCGGTTGTACTGCAGATCCTCTGTTAAAAAATAAATTTATTTATGTATTCCGAGCTCCTTCAAAAAATTCATAATCCTTGCGTTCACCTCAGAGTTCTTCTCTTTAGGAAACTTCCCGTGTAACCCTCCTTCAACCGTTATGAACTCGGTTTTTACACCGGCTTCCAGTAACTTCTTATGAAGCAGAACCGACTCCTGGTAAGGTACCGTAGGATCAGCATCACCATGAACGATGAATACCGGCGGGCTTGTCTTTTTTACATAAGTTATTGGCGATACAGACTTTATAAAGGCATCGTCTTTAGCTTTGCTTCCAAGCCAGGCAGTTGCTGATCTGCTGGTGATGTTTGGCCCGTATGCCCAGTCATTTACATCTGTAATACCATACTTATCAATTATAGCGGCAACTTTTACGTTTGAAACGCCCTTACAATTAGTATCGAATACCGGATCGTTAGCAAGCAATCCACCCATAAGCGCAAGGTGTCCGCCTGCCGAACCTCCCATAATCACGATCTTATTAACATCAATATTCAACTGTCTGGCATTCTTAATCAGGTAGATGAGTGCACAACGGGTATCTTCTACAGCAGCCGGTGCCGTAGCCTGACCGGTAAGACGGTATTCAATATTTGCTACAGCATACCCCTTTTTGAAGAAGTTGCTAAATCCTGTTTGTGATTCCTTGGTCCCCTTATTCCAGCCCCCTCCATGAATATTGATAACAGCAGGAGAAGGCCCGTTTTCTTTAGCCGGGAGATAGAGATCCATTTTA
>JAATFW010000157.1 GCA_015654985.1 Sphingobacteriales bacterium
ATTGGAAATGATTTTACGCATTACGCATATCTGATTCTAATTCATCTTCAGAATCTACGTTAAAATATGAAACATTATATTTTGCCAGAAGCTCAAGAAACTCAAGCCGGGAAAGCCGAAGTAATTTGGCAGCCCTTCCTGATGAGATTTTTCCAAGTTCATACAACTTTATAAGAGAAATTACCCTCATCTCATTTTCGAACTCCCTGATTCCCATTTTTAATGACAAAGCCAATGATTCCGGATACGAAACAGTTATTAATCTTTCCATAATGAATTTATTATCAATCAGATCATTCCTGTCAAATCAATAATACAAATTTAGATAAACTTGTTTTTATATGCAAGTTTGCACAAGCTGCGCCTAACAGGTTCATTCACCTCTGTATTTGTTTTAAAGGCGTTCATGGTACTTTTGGGGGCACAGTAATCACCTTTCGGATAACACAATACTGAAATGAGGTGTAATATTAAGTTTAAAGTATTTAGCTCTATCTTCCTTCATGTACATTTGTATTATGGCGGGCATAAGTATTCAGGAAGCAAAAAATCAACTTCAGCAGCTTATAGAACTGGCTTCTAAAGGAGAAGAAGTGATTTTGACCAAATCGGGAAAACCCCTGGCCAGAATTATTCCATACAAACCAACCCGGATTGAGCGAAAAAGCGGGCAGTAGAAGGGAAAGGTTCACATTGCAGCTGATTTTGATGAATTACAAATTATTTTGCAATAATATTTATCTTTGCAGTCATGAGTTATTTAATTGTACATCCTGAAAATCAAGAGAAGTTAAGAGCTGTTAAGGTGGTACTTAAAGCGCTTAAAGTAGATTTTGAAGAGCCTAAAACAGTCTACAACCCGGAGTTTGCAGCAAAAATTGCTGAAGGTGAAGAAGATATTAAGTCTGGTCGAACAGTGAAAGTCACACTGGACGATATATGGAAATAGAATTTACTCAACGGGCATTTAATGACCTGCAATATTGGAAGAAAGCAGGCAATACAAAGGTACTTAAACGCATAGCTCAACCAACTTCCGCTATTCTTGAATATCCTTTTACAGGCATAGGTAAGCCGGAAGCACTGAAATACCAGTATACAGGGAAGTGGTCAAGGCGAATAAACCAGGAACATCGTTATGTTTATGAAGTGCGGGATGAAACGGTATATGTTTTTTCTCTTAGGGGGCATTACAAGTAGCAGTTCTGCTGAGCCTCTATTCTCCATTCAACCGCTTCTTCTTTTTGACTTGCGCAGTCCTCGCCTGAAGAAGTTAATGTTTACTAAATCTCCCCCTTTTCACCATCTTTTATTTCAACGCCCCGAACACCATCTTTATCAGCGACAGCACCACTGCAAATATCAGCGCTGAAAGGAACCCGGCAGTATTAAAGCCTTTCATAAAATGGTCTACCAGGAGTACCATCAATACTGTAATGATAAACGACATCAGGCCCAGTGAAAGAATGTTGATAGGGAATGTAAATATTCTGAGGATGGTGCCAATTGTAGCGTTGGCTAAAGCTATCAGGATCCCGGCGATAATAGCGCTCAGGAAGCCGTCGACATGAACGCCCGGAACAAGAAATGCTGCAACTGATACAGCAATGCCGGTTAAAAGTATTTCTATGATGATACGCATAAAACAAAGATCAATTTATAAGCAAAGATCACTATTTTTTAATAACAAACTACAAAATCCTTTGTTCAAACTTAGAATTTGTAAAGGCATACGTCTCCCCTTTATCTAAAAGTAAATATACTTTTTTTGACTGAACAATAACCTGCCTCTGCAATGAGCTTTAGAACCAGGTATTTTAATTTATTCTCCCTGCATACTGACTGGTTGAAACATCACTCCCGAGCAAAGATTTAAATGCTATCATCACCTCAATACGCCCGTTGATAAAATTTTCCGGGATCTCCATCTCAACACGTTTACTGCTTCTGATTGCATTTCCTATAGTATGCCAGGCGGTTTTACAGTCAGGGCTATATGCCGTCAGCATAACGATGTCGCCAATCTGACTGTTTTTGCCTTTTGGATCCAGGTCCCATGTAACAATCAGGGTGTTTTCTTCCTTTTTTAACTCTGTTTTCAGGTTAATTACTCCTGGCCGGATTCCAACGCTAAACCTGGCAGCGGAATAATCAATCTCAAAATCAGGATATTCCCCTTTAAGGGCATTGTGATAATTGTAAGAGTGGGCCGCCATCCTGCCGGTCATCGTTGGAGAATAATCATTAAAACCGACCCTAACCAGATCACCTATTGGGTCGAGCCAGTGTTTTAAAAATGCAAAAGCAGCCCTGTTGGCTATTTGCGCTTTCGTAGGCGGTTTAGTCGGGGGCCCTGGCAGGCTTCGCATATAATTTATCCCTTTCCAGGTACATCCTACTGTGGGCCCAATCTTTCCGTGAAAACGCCCGTTGATTCCGTGTTCATAACGTGCCATAATCGTATATTTTGTTCTGAATTAAATTATAATCTAAGGTAATAAAGTACTGCTTTTGATCTGAAAATTTCAATGACCTAATTCTAATTTAGAATTCATCTAAAAGTGACCTTAATCGCATTTTATGCGAACGAGGTGCGCACAAGGTGTGACTGAGGTGACTGTTAAGTGACTGCTATTTTTAGACTGCTTCCAGGCTGTTTCGCCCCCGGGTAAGATAGAGGGGATGAAAATTATTTGAATGTGGGCATGCAGGTTTACATACAATATGCATATAAAACAAGTTTATTCACCATCATATCTGTTTTTAAAGGTGTTCATGAGTGCTGCTACGCTTTATCGGTCTCTTATCTTCCTTTGAAGAACAGTTTTATAGATGAAATCTTGAAAAGGCGGGGAGGTACCTGTATCTAAAGGAAGACCAACCCGATCTTTCTGTTCAGGCCTTGCTCAAATATACGTATAAGGGTAGACATCTGGATGTTGGCCCTTCCATTCTCCAATCTGGAGATATAACTTTTTTTAGTGCCCGATTTCTCAGCCAGTTGCTCCTGTGTTAGCTTCGCTTCCCTGCGTGCTTCCTTCAGCATTTCGCTGATGATAAATAACCGGGCCTTCTCTTCATATTCATTACGCATCAGAGTACCCACTTTACCATGCTCCTTTTCAATTAATTCTTCAAAACTACTAATGTTGTTATTGTTTTCCATCTCCCTTGTTCCTCAAGCTAAAATATTGTTTTTTCAATTCAATTGCGGTTTTCAGTTCACTGGCCGGTGTTTTTTTGCTTTTCTTTTGAAAGGCGTTAAATAACACTATTAATTTTTCGCTGTCAAAACAACAGAATATTCTGTAAATGTCAGACTGATACTCAACTCTTATCTCATAAAGCCCGTCTGTGCCAGACAAATGTTTTAAAAACTTTTCAGGAATCCTGTCCACTTGTCTGATAAGCTCCAGCGTGTACTTGATCTTAGTTTTTACCTTCTCATTTTGTTCCTGATAGAACTTGATAAAATGAGACTGATAGAAAATAATCTCCCTGGCCATTTAAGCAAAGTTATCTGTAAAGATAACAAAATCCAAAATTTCTTTATCCCCGCCGCTCTCACTTGTTTGGCCCTCCGTCTCAATGTGCCTTGTTTGGTGATAGCCGGCGATACCGGTTAATAAAATAATTTGCATCTTTCATTTCTTTCGTTACATTTGTAGTGTACTATTTAACTAATACACTGATGGTCGATATTGCTAATCTTACATTTGGTTACAGCCGTAAACGAATGTTATTTGAAAACCTGAATTTAAAGCTTGAGGGAGGGCATATCTATGGCCTTCTTGGTAAGAACGGGGCTGGTAAATCTACCCTGCTAAAAAACATTACGGGATTGGCTTTTCCGAAGAGCGGAAGCTGTAAAATTAAAGGGATTGATTCTTCAAAGCGCTGGCCGCAGGTAATGCAGGATCTGTACTTCGTGCCCGAAGAAATCTATGTCCCGGCATTGAGCATCCGTCAGTATGTAAAAACTACTGCACCGTTTTATCCGAAATTCGATTCTGATCTGTTCGGGCGGCTGCTTTCAGAGTTTGATGTTCCGGGCGACGCTGTATTAAGTAAGCTTTCATTCGGACAGCAAAAGAAAGCGCTTATTTCTTTTGGCCTGTCGTGCGGAACAAGCCTTCTTGTGATGGATGAGCCAACCAACGGACTTGATATTCCCTCGAAAGCTCAGTTCAGGAAGATCGTTGCTTCCGCATTCAGCGACGAACGTTGTATCATCATATCTACTCATCAGGTCCGCGATCTGGATAACCTCATAGACACTGTTGTGGTTCTGCACGATAACAGGATCATCATAAACAGGACTATAGATGAAATCTCTGAAAAACTCGATTTCAGGATTATCAGGGGCAATGAACAAGCGGATGCTTTATATTTTGAAAACGGAATCAGGGGAACCGAAGCAATTATGTACAATAAAGCCGGAGGAAACAGTAAAGTGGATATGGAACTGCTCTTCAATTCAATCACCGGAGGAGATGAAAAAGTATTAAACGTAATAAATGAGCCCTATGAACAACATATTTGATTTCCGGCGTTTTGGCATGCTCTTCCGTAAGCATACTGTAGATAACTTTCGCTATTACCTGATGTCGCTGGTTGTATTATCGGGTATCCTGGTACTGGTATTCAGCTTTGTTTTTTTTACAGGAGGAGGCCATCAAAGGATTATACCTGAAAGCATTCAGTTCGGTATTTTTAGCACATTCCTTCTTTTAGGTGGTACCATCTATACCAGC
Source organism: Sphingobacteriales bacterium (assembly GCA_015654985.1). Taxonomy (GTDB): domain Bacteria; phylum Bacteroidota; class Bacteroidia; order Sphingobacteriales; family Sphingobacteriaceae; genus Arcticibacter. Next base: position 4,755 of record JAATFW010000157.1, read on the forward strand.
ACGATCTTTGCAGAACTCGCGGAGAAGAGGCGTGCTATTGCCAGCCTTACTCTTCCGGCTTCATATAACGAGAAGTTTCTTACAGCGTGGATCTATACAGTACTTATTTTTCCTTTGCTGTACACCATCTGCTTTTATTGTATAGACTGGGTGTTTTTGTCTGGCATCAGCAGAAATTCTTCTCAGGAGCTCTTTAATGTGTTTTCGAAGCCTTTTTTTATGATATTCTTCTTTTACATTCTTCTTAATAGCATTGCCCTGTGGGGGGCTGTCTTTTTTGAAAAGCTCCATTTTATAAAAACTGCATTCATCCTTTTCATTGTAGTATTAGTCCTCACGGCTTTTAACAGTGTCTTTATAAAAGCAATTATGCCGGTAGATGTGTATTCCTCCCTGCCATTTACAGGATTTTCGATACTGAAGGACAGATATATATACATTCAGCTTCGGGAGGAGCAGGCGGAATTATTTTTTGGCTTAGCAATAAGCGCTATGACGGTGTTGTTTTGGTTAGCTGCCTGGTTCAGGGTTAAAGAGAAAGAAGTATAGGAGGAAAGAGCTATGGATTTTAAAGATAACGAAGCAATATACCTGCAAATAGCAGGATATGTAAATGAACGTATATTATTGGGAGAATGGTTGCCCGACGAAAAGATCCTTTCAGTAAGAGAACTGGCGATGGAGCTGCAGGTAAATCCAAATACCGTGATGCGTTCTTATGAGTACCTTCAAAATAAAGAGGTTATTTATAATAAAAGGGGCATTGGCTTTTTTGTAGCAGCGGAGGCTGTAAAGACAATTAAGGCCGCAAAAAGGGAACGGTTCCTGAATGAGGATCTGCCTTTTCTCTTTAAAACGATGAAGCTGTTAAACATTGAACTGGATGAAATAGCGGGGCGCTATGAAAAATTCGGTTCTTAATACTATCAATTCTAAAAACAGAGTTATGAAAACCAGTAACAAACTAATAATACTCGCAGGAGTGATACTTGTGGCACTTATTCTGTCATACGACCTTGCATTAAAGGCCGAATATCAAGCGGGGGGGTATAAAAATCCTTTCTATGATTATACCACACTTCCTTATAAAAACTTTGATAAAGTATCTGTTCTGGCTGCCAATGAGATGAAGGTGGAGATCAGACAGAGCGATACATTTAGCGTGAGAGTGTCAGGGCAGATAAAGGATGCGATTGATATTAAGCAAACAGGCAGGCAGTTAATCTTTACGGCAAAGAATGGCGACAGAAGATACTTTGGATACGAGCGGGGGGTAATTATTTATATGCCGCAGTTAAGTGAGGTAAGCGCCTCCGAAATTATCAGAGTGGTGCGTAACGGCGCAAATGAAACAAGGACAGAAACCGCAGATCATGGGGACAACAACATATTAATCAGCGGTTTTAATCTTGATGATCTAAAGCTCAATCTCATTTCGAACTGTAAGATCAGCCTCAAAAATAATAAAATTGATAATCTTGATGCTGTAGTTGACGGCAAGTCATTTGAATCGCAGCTTCAGATCGACCATTCTGATAAAATCAGGAATGCTGATATCACCGTTTCAGGGAAAAATTCGTTGAAGTTAATGGACCCTGACATTGCCAGTCTCAATCACAGGTTGTCTGATAGCGCTATGGTGGTAATACAGGGTGCCAG
>JAATFW010000228.1 GCA_015654985.1 Sphingobacteriales bacterium
TCCTGTACCCTCTTCTGCTGATGATTCTTCCGTGGGGATTATTGTATAAGAGAGCTGACCATCAGCAGTCTTCGTAACCGAGATACCTGACTGTTTAGCAAGAGTTCCGTTTGCAGCATCAGTTAAAGATATTTTAGATCCATTTGCCAGTGTCAAAACTGCTTTGTTTCCACCTGGTGCAATGTCGGCTACAAAAGGTACAGAAACAGCCAGTTTCTTTGGATCACCCGAACGTTCGTAAAAGTAAACAGCGGTTCCCACACAAAGAATAATTGCAGCCGCTGAAATCATTCTGTACCAGAATCTTATGTTTCCTGATCCGTGATTTTCCGACGCCTGTATGCGTGCTTCTATTTTTTCACGGGCATCATTTAGTACGGTTTTAATATGGGGAAGATCTTTAAATCCGGCCTCTGTATCTTCATTTAACCCAGCGTCTATCAGTTCATTAAAAAGTCTCTTGTTATCTTCCGACGATAACTGTTCCAAAAGGCCTTTCACTTCCTCTTCAGAACACTCGTTTTTAATAAATCTTTGAAATAACTGTTTCAGTTTTTGTTGCTCTTCCAAACCATACTACTTTCTGTAAATACGATTAAGACAAAAAGAATCCCTGCTCTCTATAAAACTTTTTTATAAATTATAGAGAGAGAGCATAAAAACAAGTGCGATATACGCTTCTGAAGTCAGTAATTCTGACCTGATAAAACGGCTTGCCTTCAGCATATGGTCACTCACTGTAGAGGTTGAGATTCCCAGAAGATGGCTGATCTCAAAATAGCTCTTACCTTCGATCCTGCATAAGGTAAAAACCTGGCGGCGTTGGGGAGAAAGCTTTTCTATTGCACGCCATAATAGCTGCTGACTTTCTTTATAAATAATTTCTTCTTCTATGTGGGTATATGCTTCATTGTTTGCGGCCATCAAATGAGCCTCAAGCTTTTTGTTTGATGCTTCTTTTCGGAAATAGTCGCAAACATGATTTCTGGCAATCTGAAATAAATATGGCCCCCATGGTCTTCCAGGGGTAATTAAACCGCGTTTTTCCCAAACCTTTACAAAAATATCCTGAAGAAGTTCCTGTGCGGTTTCCGGATCTTTTACCATTTTCAGGACGTTGCCGTAAATCCTGGCACTATACTCTTCATATAAAGCATTAAAAGACTGCCGCTCTTTTAAGTAATGAATATTCATGTCAATGCCTCAGATCTAACACCCATTTATCAATGAAACAAAAAGCTCACAATGCGACAGGTTTGTCAACTGACCGGGAGGCCGTACCCCCCTCAGATCTTCCTATTCTACATTTAGATTTACTGTGCTAATATAAAAGTGTAAAATCCTTTTAGCAAATTTTTCTCAGGAAGAATTCTCTCCTCCGCCTGAAACGTTGACATTTTAATTCTGCTGTAAACCAAATTCCCGGAATTTCATCAGGGAACCATTCGCTGTCTTTTGGGGAAACCAGATCTCTTATTTGCTAAAGGACCCTGTATAAGATTGTTGCCAACATTCGTCTGTGCCAGATTCTTCAGGGGTTGCATTCACATATAGACATAAAAAAAACCTCTTACAGAAATAATTTCCGTAAGAGGTTATACAAGCTGACAATTTAGCCTGTCTTAAAGATATTTGCCTGTTTAGAGATACCTGTTGATCAGATTCTCCAGGTATTCCTGCCTGCCGCTTCTTGTAGCGGGCTCGCCATTTGCTATCGCAAAAGTGCGAAGATCTTCCAGCGTAAGCTTCCCTTCTTCAAATTCCTTACCCTTTCCGCTGTCGAAAGAGGCATAACGGTCCTGGCGGAATTTCTTATAATCTGATTTCTGAAGAACATTATCAGCTACGATCAAAGCACGTGAAAACGTATCCATTCCCCCGATATGAGCATAAAAAAGATCTTCCATATCCGTTGAATTCCTTCTGATCTTGGCATCGAAGTTTACACCGCCGCCTTTAAGTCCGCCGGCTTCAAGAAATACCAGCATACATTCGGTTAATTCGTAAACATTGTTCGGAAACTGATCGGTATCCCAACCATTCTGGTAGTCACCGCGGTTAGCATCCATAGAACCAAGCAGACCAGCATCAGCAGCTACCTGCATTTCGTGCTGGAAGGTATGGCCTGCAAGGGTAGCATGGTTAACTTCCAGGTTTATTTTAAAGTCGTTCAGCAGGTCGTACTGACGTAAAAAGCCAATCACCGTTGCAGCATCGTAATCATACTGATGTTTGGTAGGCTCACAAGGCTTAGGTTCGATAAAGAAAGAACCTTTAAATCCATTTTTCCTTGCATAATCTTTTGCCGTATGGAGAAAACGGGCAAAATGCTCCTGTTCACGTTTCATGTCGGTGTTCAAAAGGCTCATATAACCTTCTCTTCCACCCCAGAATACATAATTTTCACCGTTTAATGCGATAGTTGCATCAAGAGCTCCCTTAACCTGCGCACCTGCATGTGTAAGTACATGAAAATCGGGGTTAGTGGATGCTCCATTCATATAACGTGGATTGCTGAACAAGTTAGAAGTACCCCATAATAACTTCACGCCGCTTGCTGCCTGTTTTTGCTTTGCATATTCAACAAGAGCCTGCAATCTTCTTTCGTTTTCAGTAACGTCATTGCCGAAATCAACCAGGTCTACATCATGAAAACAAAAATAAGGCAAGTTCATCTTGGTAATAAACTCAAATGCAGCATCCATCTTGTCTTTGGCACGTTCTACAGGATCACTTTTCTTGTCCCATGCAAAGAAATGAGAAGGGCCTCCAAATGGATCGCTGCCATTTCCGCAGAAAGAATGCCAGTAGGCACAGGCAAATTTAAAATGGTCCTTCAATGTTTTACCTGCCACTATACGATTTTCATCATACCATTTAAAAGCAAGCGGGTTATCTGATTCAGGCCCTTCAAATTGGATCTGGCCTATTCCCTTAAAAAACTCTGTATCACCAGAAATAATACTTCCCATAATATTTAAATTGTTTAAATTGTTAATATCTATATTATCGCTATCATCTTTTCGCTCCCGCCGTCAGGCATCAACCTTTGCAGGCAGGCTAATTGCCGGTAGCTAACTGCTTTAATAATAATTCCTTCCAGTCCTGGTACACAGATTCATAAAGGCCGGCAAACGCAGGCTCTACAATCTGCACTTTCTTCTTATTGCTAAAGGCATCGCTCTCTGAAGCATATGCTTTAATGCCGATACCTGCCCCGGTAGCAGCTCCTATACTGCCATCGTTATCATGTAGTTCCACCGGAATATTTGTAGCATTTACAAAAGCTTCGGTAAATAACGGGCTAAGAAAGAGGTTGGCCCTACCTGCCCTGATGATCGACGGGCTCATGCCGTTCTCACGCATAATATCGAGGCCATAACGGAACGCAAAAGCAATCCCTTCCTGCTCAGCCCTGAAAATATGGTCGCGCGAATGAAGGTTAAGATCTATATTCAGAAACTGGGCCCCCACTATTTTATTATCCAGCATACGTTCAGCGCCGTTACCAAA
>JAATFW010000323.1 GCA_015654985.1 Sphingobacteriales bacterium
GAATACATAGAACGTGTTAAGTAATTTCCATAGATAAGTTAAAGTTTAGGCTGAAAACGATCTTAAGATATTTAAGATCGTTTTTCTATTTTTACCTATGCTTAAAAAGGACCTGCGAAAGCAGTACGAACAAAAACGCATGCAATTGAGTGCCGCGGAGGTTGACGAACTGAGCCTTTTAATAGTGCAGCGTTTTGCGGCTGTTTCATTTGATGATATTAAATACCTGCATGTTTTCTATCCTATGGTGGGCAGGCACGAATTTAACAGCCTCCTTCTTGTGGAGCAGATCCGGAAGCGATACCCGGGGGTTAACCTCGTACTGCCGAAAAGCGACCTTCAGGATCACAGCCTGAAGCATATTCTATGGGATGAAAGCAGCCCCCTGTCGATGAATTCGTGGGGAATAACCGAACCTGAATCCGGTGCTGAAATTGCAGCAGAGGAGATCGATATGGTCATTGTCCCGCTGCTGGCATTCGACCTGAAAGGGAACAGGCTGGGGTATGGCAAAGGCTTCTATGACCGCTTTTTAGCCGGCTGCCGGGCAGATACCAAAAAGATCGGTGTCTCATTCTTTCCTCCTGAAGAATTTTTAGAACCGGCCCCTCATGATATCCCGCTGGATATCTGCATTACGCCTGGGAAAGTCTGGAAATTTCCTCTATAAAACTGTTTCCCCAACATTTCCACGCTCCTGAATATCCAGTTCGAGCAACACCGGGCAATGATCAGAATGAACGGCATCACAAAGAATTGCCGCTCTTTTAAGATTTGGCTCCAGTGCTTTACTGACCATATTGTAATCGATACGCCAGCCCAGGTTCTTCTTCCTTGCCCCTGCCCGGAAGCTCCACCATGTATAATGATGTGGATCGGAATTAAAATGGCGGAAACTGTCGGTAAAACCTGTATTTACAAAGTTTTCCATCCATTCCCTTTCTGCAGGAAGGAAACCGGAAGAATTAGCATTCGACTTCGGATTATGAATATCTATGGGTTTATGACAAATATTGTAATCACCCGAAATAACCAGTTTCGGATGTTCCTCTTTAAGCTGATCGATATATCCCTGAAAATCGTCGAGAAAGCGGTATTTAAATTCCTGTCTTAAGTCGCCGCTTGATCCCGAAGGAAAATAAGTGCTCATTACCGATAAATCGTCAAAATCAGCCCTCAGCATCCTTCCTTCAAAATCATAATCGCAATGACCGCAGCCATATTCAACGTGCTTTGGCGTTTCCTTTGTAAGAATTGCGGTACCGCTGTACCCTTTTTTTTGTGCCGGATACCAATAATGCTCATAACCCATCTGCTCCAGTAAGAAGAGATCGGTAAGTTGTTCAGGCGAAGCCTTGATCTCCTGGAGACATACAACATCCGGATCGGCTGCCTGTAACCAGCTAAGCCAGTTCTTTCCAAGCGCCGAGCGGATACCATTTACATTGTATGTTATTATTTTCATATAAGTTGTCAGTTGAAGGTTCCGGGTTGTGAGATTTACAATCCGGTTCTATATTGTTTTTTTATGATAAATAGTCCTGCTAATGTATGAAGCACGTGTTCTCATCGTCTGAACAAAGAAAGCAACGACCTTGTCATGGGTAGCTTATCACGGTCCGTGAGTTTTTGCAAATTTATGACGGTTTCATAATCAGTGTTCTTTTGAAGCTCTCCTGCACCAGCTCTTTTTCCAGCTTACGGATCTCTTTCCTTTTTAGGAGGCTCATTTGAATGACAACGTCTTTAACCGGCCGGTCATTTTTATCCGTCTCCACTGCAGCCACAGAATCAACCATTTCAATTCCCCGAACGATCTCGCCGAATATGGTGTAGTTCTGGTCGAGAAAAGGGCTCCCTCCTGCGGTTTTATAAATTTGTCTCTGCGCTTCCGGAATTTTACGCCCTTTCAGCCGTTTTTGTTCTACATTATCTAACTCTTCATCCGTATACACCTTGCCCTGAACGAGATAAAACTGAGAAGCACTGGAGGTTTTGGCCGGATTATCATCTCTGGCTGCAGCGATCACACCCCTTTTATGAAACAGGCCGGGGTTAAATTCTGCCGGTATCTGGTATCCAAGATCCCCATCGCCCAAAAGCTGCCCTGGCTTTGCCTTCTTTGAATCAGGATCACCTCCCTGGATCATAAATGACCTTATCACCCTATGAAATAAGGTACCATTATAAAACCCGCTTTTAACAAGCTTAACAAAGTTATCACGATGCTTTGGTGTTTCGTTATACAACCTTACAATACATTCTCCCTTATCAGTTTTTATTCTTACATACTGATTTTCAGGCTTTTTAAAAATGTCAAAAATACCGGTAGGTTCAGACCTGGCTAAAAAAGAACTGCCTGCAGTCAGCAACAGGAGGATCATGGAAAACTTTGCGTTGAAAGCCGGAAATTGCCGCCCGCGGCTTGATAGTCTCAGAATGTTATTTATAAATTGCATCAGTATATATTCTGTTCAGTGTTTGTAATTTACTGTTAATTGTTCAATCGCCGGATGTCACTCTTTAACCCGGGGGTTTCTTCAAACTAAGATAAAAATGTTTTATCAGTCTCTCACCTTCCTTTGAAAAACAATCTTATTGATCGAAATAAGAAACAATAAGAGATTTCAGCACCATTTCCTGTTCAAGGAGGGTATAGGCAGGTATAGGCTTTACCAGCTTCCAATGCGGCCAGCCATCCTGATCAAGCCCTTCAAGCTCGTAAAACCCCAGTTCGCTGAACAGACGGCAGTTAGCAATGTGCATCAGTTCTTCTTTTTGCCGTTTTGAGAATTTCCGGGGCCCTTTTCCAAGTTCCTGCACACCGATCAGGAAAAGCATCACCTTTATATCAGGCAGGTCCATACCAAAATCAGAGGCAATCTTCTCCTGTACTTCTTTCCATTTAATATTGACTTCCGCTGGTGTCATTTATACCTGTTTTGTTTTTAAAACGTTAATAGAGCAAACATAATTACATAGTCTTTACAAAGAGACACATTTCAGACAAAAAATCAATAAAGCACAGATCTTTAAATTATTTTTGCTATATTTATTTAAGACAGATAAGGAGGCGCAGAAAAAATTGACTTTTCCACACAAAAAATTTTATACCTGCCTGTTTTTTAATCAATTAATTAATTTTTATGCAAATGTTGAAAACTAAGAAAATAACTGCATTTGTATTTTAATTAATTTGATACGGATTAATTTACAGGGATATTTAGTGTTCTGTTAAAATTCTGCAAGAGGCCGTTCTTAAATTTTATATTAATGGAAGAAGATTTTGAATTTGAATTCACTGAAGATCCAAAGTTTTCAGTAGAGCGATATGAAGAGATGATCCGGAATGAGGATCAGTACTTTTTTGACTCACAGGCTTTTGAAAATATTATAGACTATTACATTGAGAAAAACGATCCTATAAAGGCACTGCAGGTTGTAGAATATGCAGTAAATCAGCATCCCTTCGCAGCGGTATTCTTTATAAAACAGGCACAGCTTTTTATGGCTACCAATCAGCTTGACAATGCCTTTGAATCTTTAAATAAGGCGGAAATGCTGGAACGGTCGGAAGGTGAGATCTATCTTGTCAGAGGGAACATTTTTGAAGCTCTCGAACGTCCCGAAGAAGCGTTGGAAAACTACGAAAAAGCCCTGGAACTGGCAGAAAGCACCGATGAAATATTACTCCTGATAGCTTTGGTATATCAAAATATGGGAGATTATGAGAGTGCTATTAAACACCTGAAAAAGTGCCTTGAACAAAACATGGAAAATCAGGATGCCCTGTATGAATTGGCATTTTGCTACGACGTACTCGACAAGCAGGAAGAGAGCATCCAATTCTATAAGCAGTATATTGACAATGAGCCCTATTCGTATGCTGCCTGGTACAACTTAGGAAACGCCTATCATAAACTTGATCTATATGAAAAAGCCATAGATGCTTATGATTACGC
>JAATFW010000138.1 GCA_015654985.1 Sphingobacteriales bacterium
CGTACATGCCATAAGTAGGAGGTACAGTGATCACGTTATCAATTCCCGGGCGGCAAAAAGCCCTGAAAAGGATGTCTATAGCCTCATCGCTTCCGTTGCCAAGAAAAATATTCTGCGGGGGTACCCCTTTAATCTCACTCAACCGTTTTTTTACGGCATACTGAAGCGGATCGGGATACCGGTTAAACTGAGTATCAAGGGGAGATCCGAAGCTGTTCTCGTTGGCGTCCAGGAATACGGAAGCTTCTCCTTTAAATTCGTCTCTTGCAGACGAATAGGGAACAAGGTTAGCTATATTCGTTCTTAATATTTTCTTTAAATCAAAGTCCATTTTTTTTCATTGCAATAGTTATTGATATAGTGTTTGTTTTGGAAGATATCAATGAGACCACTTCGCTAAATGTGCCGCCAGGTTCATCCCGGTTTTCGGACCACTGTAAATGCTCATAATGGTTTCATTTTGTTGTTCTTCCTGACGCTCATTGCATTCCGGTGCGCCTCCAGGCCCTCGAGTTCAGCGAGAGTTTCAACCGTTGTTCCTATATTTTCAACACCTTCCGCCGTTAAATACTGAAAGGTAATTTTCTTAACAAAGGAGTCGACAGAGACCCCGGAATATGAGCGTGCATATGCACTGGTTGGAAGCGTATGATTTGTTCCAGAAGCGTAGTCACCGGCACTTTCGGGAGTAAGGTTGCCTAAAAAGACAGAGCCTGCATTAATCACCTTTTCTATCAGTTCCTGCCATTTATCCGTAGCGAGGATAAGATGCTCGGGAGCATATACATTGCTGAACGCGATAGCTTTCCCGAGGTCGTCTGTCAGAACAGCATAGGAGTTTTGAATAGCTTTAGCCGCTATTGCTTTCCTTGGCAGCAGGGCCAGTTGTTTTTGAAGTTCGGCAATGGTTTCTGAGAGGAGTCTTTCTGATGTGGTTACAAGAATTGCCTGAGAATCTGGCCCGTGCTCTGCCTGGGCCAGAAGGTCTGCCGCTGCAAAAACAGGGTTTGAAGTTTCATCGGCAATAACCAGTACTTCCGAAGGTCCCGCAGGCATATCTATAGCTGTTTGCGTAGTCGACTGAATGATCGTTTTTGCTTTTGTAACATATTGGTTTCCAGGGCCGAATATTTTATCAACTTTAGTGATGGTTTCGGTGCCGTAAGCCATCGCTGCAATAGCCTGGGCACCTCCGCACAGGTACACCCTGTCGATACCAAGAAGCAGGGCTGTATAGGCAATGTAACAGTTTATTTTACCGTCCTTCTGTGGGGGAGAACATACTATGATCTCTTTACAGCCTGCAATTTTTGCAGGGATGCCCAGCATCAGAAAGGTACTGGGAAGGACGGCAGACCCTCCCGGAATATATAGTCCCACTTTTTCTACCGGCCTTGCTTCCCGCCAGCAGCTTACACCAGCCATTGTTTCTACCTTCTCTTCTTTAATCTTTAGCTGGCTTTCGTGAAATTTCCTGATATTCTGATAAGCGATCCCGATAGCTGCTTTTTGTTCTTCGCCGATAGCCGCGGCAGTTTCCTCCAGTTCGGTTTTATCAAGGAAAAGCCGCAGAGGCCTAACGCCGTCAAAGCGTTCTGAAAATTCAAATAAGGCCTCGTCGCCGCGGGCCTTTACTTCAGAAATAATAGCTTCCACACGTTGCCCTATGCTGTTATCCGAATCTGTATTACGGGATACGAGAGCCTGTATATCTGTCTTACTTAAACTGTTGTATAAGAAGATATCTCTGAAGACTGCAGATCCCTGAAAAGATGAATACCTGTCTGTAATCGTATTATTTGTTGTTTCTTTCACCTTTATCAATTATTAAACTGATCCTGTTGAGAATTCTTTAAGAAATGCCAGATCAGATCCTTTGAGGAAAATCTCTTAAAAAATGATCTTCTCAATCGGCAAAACTACAATACCCTGTGCTCCGGCAGTCTTCAGCTCGCTGATCCTGCTCCAGAAATCCTTTTCGGGGATCACCGTATGAACGGCCACCCAACCTTGTTCAGCAAGGGGCACCACCGTAGGGCTTTTGATACCCGGAAGCAGAGCTTCAATAGCTTCCAGATTCTTACGTTCAATATTTAATACTACGTATTTGGTTTCTTTTGCCCGTAGCACCGACTGGACCCTCTGAATAAGCTCTATGGTCAGGAGATCATTTTCCTGTCCTTTACGTCCTATCAGAACAGCTTCAGAATTCATTACTTCCGCGAACGGCTTCAGGCCGTTGCTTTTGAGCGTTCCGCCCGTAGAAACGAGGTCGCATATGGCGTCGCTCAGCCCCAGGCCGGGAGAGATCTCTACAGAACCTGAGATGGTGCGGATATCAGCTTCGACCTTGTTTTCTGCCAGAAATTTCTTCAAAATTACCGGGTAGGAGGTGGCTATTGATTTTCCGTTCAGATCGGCGAGCGTATTGATAGAACACTGGTTTGGAATAGCCAGTTTAAGAGAACATTTGCCGAAGCCCAGCATCTGCAGATAGGCTACATCCACCTCTGTTTCATTAATAACATTTTCTCCAACTATACCAAGGTCGGCAATTCCGTCCTGAACATATTCGGGAATATCGTCGTCCCTTAGGAAGAGAATTTCAAGGGGAAAATTAGATACGGGAGATATTAAAGAGCTTTTATAGTTTTCAAAGCTTAATCCGCAGTTTTTAAGAAGTTCTACAGATTTTTCATTCAGTCTGCCAGATTTCTGGATAGCGATTTTGAGTGTTTTCAATTCGTCTTTTTATTTAATCAGTACAAGAGAAATATAGTTCAGTAAAGTCAGTTTCACGTAGAAACCACATAAGTTATCATATCGCCGCAAAGCGATGATGCAAATGATGGTGATATACGTGTAAAACTGTCATTTATTGTACTTCTGATTAAAACCTGGAGCGCAAATATACGCAACATGGCTAAAAATCAAAATTTTACATGATTAAATATAAGAAAGGGGCAAGATGGCGGGGCAACCGCGCTATTTTAAAAGGTCATCCAGTGTTTTACCTACTTCTTTTAATATTCCTTTTCCTAATTCAAACTTTGAAATATTGTTATGCCAGGTATTGGTAGCTTTGTTTTTGAAGATCGAATAGGTGGTTTTATACATAATGATCTTAGCATCAATAGTGTCGGCGGTAACATTGCTGCTTTCGAGCGACATGGTATAAATTCTGTTTTCAAAATCTATCTTAAAATCTTTCATCCGCCAAAAGTAATATATTTAGGGGAGAACAATCATCACAAGCAAGCTATCTGTCTTTTACCGGGTGCATATATTGCATTTGCGGAAAAGATCGGGCATCATTAATATGGGGGCATTTACATATCTGCCGGGCTATCTCAGGGTTTAGGCCAGACATTTTTCTGATATAGTTGAGGGCCTGTGTAACATCTTCTTTATATCTGTATAATGCCAGTAAAAAATTTTACCTTAGTATGTATTTAAAATATGTATAGGCTATGAAATTACTGTTTATTGTACTATTGGCGTTCCTTCCGTCTTTGATAATTGCACAGCAGCAGAATGGTAAGGCAGGTACGAATAACGCAGGACTTACCCTGCCATCCGGATTTAATGCCATTATTGTAGCTGATAATATTGGCAAGGCGAGGCATTTGGCAGTAACTCCTCAGGGGGATATCCTGGTTAAGCTTGCCAGGCTTAAAGATGGGAAAGGAATTATCCGGCTGCGCGATACGAATGGCGATGGGATCATGGATAGTCAAACAGGTTTTGGAAATTATGGAGGTACCGGTATCGCTATAAAAAACGGGTATCTTTATGCTTCTTCAGATCAGGAGGTCTTTCGTTATAAGTTAAATGACAAAAACGAGGTTATTGATCCTGAATCTCCTGAAAAGATTATCACCGGCCTGATTAACCGCCGGCAGCATGAAAGCAAGTCGGTTACTCTCGACAATGAAGGTAATATTTATGTTAATGTTGGAGCGTACTCGAACTCATGCCAGGTGCAGGACCGCCGTCAGGGTTCACCCGGCAGAGATGGATGCCCAATCCTTGATTCTGCAGGGGGTATCTGGCAGTTTAAAGCCAGTAAGCTTAACCAGAGCTATGGTGATGGTGCACGATATGCAACCGGGCTGCGCAATGTGGTTGGGCTTGACTGGAATCAGCAGGATAATGCTCTTTTTGTGATGCAGCATGGACGTGATCAGTTAAACATGTTCCCTTCATTATATGACTCAAAAAAATCTGCTGACCTTCCGGCCGAATGTATGTATATGTTGAAAAAAGGAGATAATGCAGGCTGGCCATACATTTATTATGATCCTTTCCTGAAAAAGAAAATCCTTTCACCCGAATATGGCGGCGATGGTAAAAAGGAGGGCAGCAGCAAATACATAGACCCGGCAGCGGCTTATCCTGCACATCTCGCACCGAATGCATTGTTATTTTACACAGGGAACCTGTTTCCCGGGAAATACAAAAATGGCGCTTTTATTGCCTTCCATGGCTCATGGAACCGGGCCCCCGAACCTCAGGCAGGTTTCTTTGTTGTTTTCCAGCCTTTTAAAGACGGGAAACCTTATGGAGACTGGGAAGTATTTGCCGACGGATTTTCCGGATCGAAAGAGGCTACCGAAACCGGCAGGGCGCAACGCCGTCCCTGCGGACTAGCGCAGGGGCCTGACGGCTCTCTTTATGTATCGGATGACAACCGGGGCACTATTTATAAAATTGCCTTTTCTGCGAGATAATGCTGCATTTATAATGAAAGTATTTTTATTCCTTATTCTTTTTGTTTTCAGCTCGTTAGCTCTTTATTCACAGGTGCGAAAGCCCAAAGCTCCGGCTAAGGCCTCTGCCGGTGCTTCTTCCAGTCTACTAAAACTGTCGGCCGGACGGGGAAAAGTGGTATATGCGGTTAATTGCCTTCCATGCCACCAGGCTGACGGCGGGGGCGTGCCTAATCTTAATCCGCCTTTGATCCAGACGCCTTATGTTACAGGCGACAAGACCAGGCTCATTACTATTATCCTGAAAGGACTGGATAAAGATATAGAGATCAATGGTGATACTTATTCTAATCCTATGCCTCCCCACGATTTTTTAAAGGACCAGGAAATTGCAGATGTTTTAACTTATATCAGAAATGCCTTTGGTAATAAGGCGGGTGCTGTTACTGCCCCGGAAGTGAAAAAGCTTAGAAAATAGGTTTGCAACATTTCAAACCGACTTCTTTTGGGTATAGACAGGTAGTGTTATGTTAAACATAAACTGACTTTATTACATTTTTGATATAACAGAGGACTGCGGGGCGATTTACATTTATAACTTGTTTCTTCTCAGGTAAACTTGTCCGGGATAGAACTTTTTGTTCGTTTTCGAACGTTCTAATAGGTATGGTTTTTACCTAATCTATTGACATACAGCCTTTTATTTCTGGCATTCCGTTGGTATAGCATAATGAAAAAAGCATGGATAAGCTTATACCACAGGAGGTTCTGATACAACGTAAAAGAAAGACGGTTTACATTATCGTATTTAGTGTTATCCTGCTTTTTATTCTGATTATACTCCTGAGGATATGGATTAAGCCTTCCGTTCAAAAATCTCAGTTGATTACTTCTGTAGCAGAGACCGGATCAGTTGAAAATACAATATCTGCCTCAGGAGAAATATTGCCTGAATTCGAACAGGTAATTACCAGCCCTATTAATTCATCCATTCAGAGTGTATTGGTTGAGGCCGGATCTTCCGTCAGACCGGATCAGGCTATTTTAATACTTGATAAAACTTCTTCAGAAACAGAATATAAAAAGCAGAAATTTCAGCTTGAATCAAAAAGAAATACCATCCATAAGCTCAGGCTGGAATTGGATAAAAGTTTTTTTGACTTAAGATCAAATAATGAGATCAAACAACTGAAGATAAACAGCCTGGAAGCCACCCTCGAAGATTATAAACGACTGTTTAAGGCGGGAGGTTCAACGAAAGAGGATGTTGCGAGGGCTGAGCTTGATCTTAAAGTTGCCAGGCTTGAAAAAAAGCAACTGGAAAATGAGATCAGAAATAAGGTGGAAACGATGAAATCTGAAATGAGGGAATCAGAGATTGAAGCCGCCATTCAGGTAAATGAATTGAAAGAACTTGAACGGAAATTATATCAGGCCAGTATTCTTACCAACAAACCTGGGGTGTTAACCTGGGTGAA
>JAATFW010000266.1 GCA_015654985.1 Sphingobacteriales bacterium
CGTTCTTTGAGACAGGTGAAAACCGGTGGCTACGGTTCAGGAGAGATAGCAAAAAAAACGCGTAAGTGTGTTAGATTTCGGGGCCAGGCTGTATGACCCGGTTGCCGGGCTGTGGAACGGAGTAGATCCGCTGGCAGAGCACTATGCCGGTCAGAGTCCCTACAAGTATGCGGCCAACAATCCGCTGCTGTTTGTCGACCCTGACGGTCGGGAAGAGATCTCGGCAGGCTACGGCCAGAGCTTTGCCACCTCAGCGGTAGACTTTTATTACTTTGGGGATGATGCCGTGGTGAACAGTAATGGAAAGACATACCTTAATATATCAGCATTCTCGCAGGCAAATGTAGCCGCAGCAGCCGGGTACAGCGATCTTGGGGGCGGCACCGCTAACAATGGTCCGGCCGGAGGTACTGCCGGCAGTGCCCCAACCGGAGGGCCGGAGGATGGCGGGGCAAAGATACAACCGGCAGAGATCAAAGGGAAGCTCCTGGATGAAGTGATGGTTACTGCTCAGAGAATTAATGCTAACTCGGGGGAATGCCCTGGATGGACAATGTAATGAACCAATAACTGGGAAGCACTGACCCGTACTTCGATTTTCCGCTTGAAATTCGCAAAGTTATTTCTACCACAAATTGTGGTAGAAAGACTCAATAGCAGGATCAGGGAATTCACTGAATCCCAAAAGCTGTTTCCGGGTGATCTGACAGTGCTAGATTGTAATGGCATACCGATCAATCATAAAGATCAAGAAAAAAATGGACTACACCTATAATAATACTACTTTATTAAGCAATGTTCTTTATATCAGCAGTATACCAGGAATAAAATTAAAATCTTTAGTGTTGTAGGTATAAAGTGGTATTTGATGGATAACAGCGGAAGCTCCAATAATGGCATCCGGTATTTGCAAACCGTGGCTTAATTTGAATTTTTCCATTAGTTCTGTTGCCAGCGCTGATGTTGGACTATCGATTTCTACCACATCATAGTACCTGATTTTTCTTTTCATTTGCACCAGCTCCGTCTTATTACCCATTCCCTGGTAAAGCTCCATTATGGTGATGGCCGAAAGTACTATCTGTTCCAAACCGATTTCCTGTAGCTGGTCTATCGTTTCCTGTCTGCCGTTAAAAGCATTGGATAAGGATATTTGTGTCACATAAAACCATGATTACTCAACGGGTGAATTTCTTTGCCAGGCATCCTTGCGGACGTTTTCCAATGATCTCGGCTTGTTGGCCCAAATGCCAAACAAGCCTTTGGGGTCAATTCTCTTATCTCCTTTGCTGACTTTGACAATAGTACCCATATCATTAGCTGAAATGACTTTAACTGTACTTATTTTAAATGTTTCAAATAAAGCTGACAGCTGCTCCAATTCGTTTTTACTATCTATTTCAATGGTTATTCTCATGATAAGCCTCTTTTTACAACCATGCCCAAAGCAGGATACAACAAAGTTACTATATTAACCTGAACTTATAAAATGTCCCCCTTGATCAAAATAACAACAAAATGTACCCCCTCACCAGCAACGGTAAGGGGGTGAGGAGGCAATTGGTAAGTTCTTAAATATTTTCTGCCAGCCAGTCGCCAACTTCGCTGGTTTTATAGGCTCTATTCCCTTTTTCTGCAAGGTCTTCCGTAACGATACCTTCCGCCAGTGACTTATTCACGACTGATCTGATCAATTCTGCTTCTTCTTTCAATCCAAAAGCATCTTCAAACATCATCGCAGCGGATAATACAGTAGCCAGAGGATTTGCAATATCCTTCCCTGCAGCCTGGGGGTAAGATCCGTGAATCGGCTCGTATAGTGAAGTATGAATGCCGACTGAAGCCGAAGGCATTAACCCCATCGATCCAGAAATTACAGAAGCTTCGTCTGTTAAAATATCGCCGAATAAGTTCTCTGTAATGATCACATCATACGATTTGGGCCACTGAACCAGGCGCATCGCAACCGCGTCGACAAATTCGTAACTTACGGTAACTTCAGGATAATCCTTTTCCATATCCTGCACGGTTTCTCTCCAGAGGCGTGAACTTTCAAGCACA
Source organism: Sphingobacteriales bacterium (assembly GCA_015654985.1). Taxonomy (GTDB): domain Bacteria; phylum Bacteroidota; class Bacteroidia; order Sphingobacteriales; family Sphingobacteriaceae; genus Arcticibacter. The sequence goes on from JAATFW010000266.1 coordinate 2,062, forward strand.
TTGGCCTTATCCACGCAGCATAGTTTTTTCCCGCGGGTCATCGCCAGTTCAAAGCCCAGTTTTGCAAGACGCTGTATTTCAGCCCTGGTATAGGTGCAGGTATCAAAGGCAGTATTGCCATTATCTTTTCTTCCCCGTTCGCCGAAATAGATACCGCCGGTTAATTCACGCAGGATGATCAAATCGGTGCCCTCAATCCGGTCTCTCTTTAAGGGAGAATTGTCTATTAAAGAAGGAAATGTGAAAGTCGGGCGTACGTTGGCAAAGAGCCCAAGCTTTTGACGCATTTTAAGCAGGCCCTGTTCGGGGCGTACCGTAGCTTTAGGGTCATTGTCGAAACGCGGATGGCCAATAGCGCCGAACAGAACAGCATCAGCGGCCATGCACACTTCATGTGTTTCGTCGGGGTAAGGTTCGCCAACAGCATCAATGGCGGCCGCGCCGGTTAAAGCAGACGTCCAGGCTACTTCATGATTAAATTTAGCAGCCACTGCGTTTACTACTTTTACAGCCTGGTCTATTACTTCAGGCCCTATTCCATCTCCTGCTAAAAGGGCGATATTTAATTTCATTGTATAGGGTTATTTTATTTCGTTATTAAATAATATTTAACATTTTCTGTGTGGCTTTAATCGCACAAACAGTCTGATCGGAGTCGAGCCCGCGGGTAATAAAAGTTTTGTTCCCCGTTTCCCAGGTAATGATGGTCTCGCATAAAGCATCAGAATTGCTGCCGGGGGCTATTCTTACCGCATAATCGACCAGTTTAGGTAAATGCATGTTTTTCCTTCTGTAAACATTGGTCAGAGCATTCATAAAAGCATCGAACTGTCCGTCGCCCTGGGCATGTTCTTCAAAAAGTTCGCCGTTAATGCATACCGACAAGGTTGCCGACGGCCGTAACCCTTTGGCATGGGTCAGAACATACGATTCTACAATCACCTTCTCTTCATACAGCTTGCTGTTAAGAACATCTGAAATAATATACGGCAGATCCTCTGTTGTAACAGCTTCCTTTTTATCCCCCAGTTCAATAACGCGCTGGGTGACTTTTTTCAGGTCCTCCTCCTCTAATTTCAGCCCCAGTTCCTGGAGGTTTTTTTCGATGTTGGCCTTTCCCGAAGTTTTACCCAGTGCATATTTACGTTTTCTGCCAAACCGTTCGGGAATCAGATCGTTGCAGTAGAGATTATTTTTGTTATCTCCATCGGCGTGGATGCCTGCCGTTTGCGTAAATACGTTCTCCCCGACAATGGGTTTATTGGCAGGTATTCTCACACCCGAAAAGGTTTCAACCAGTTTACTCACTTTATAGATGGAAGATTCCTTTATGGAGATCTCTGTCTCAGGAAAAAAATCGTTGATCACAGCCACTACACTTGCCATCGGGGCGTTTCCTGCCCTTTCGCCCATGCCATTTACGGTTAAATGCAATCCGTTTATACCCGCTTTAACAGCTTCCAGAACATTGGCAGTGCCAAGATCGTAATCATTATGAGCATGGAAGTCAAAGTGAAGCCGGGGATACGTTGATGTGATGGCTGAAAGGTATTCAAATGTTTCTGAAGGCATCAGAACACCCAGCGTATCGGGCAATAAAATTCTTTTAACAGGCTGGGATGACAGAAATTGGAGGTACTCCCAGGTATAATCCGGCGAGTGGCGCATGCCGTTACTCCAGTCTTCCAGGTAAACATTCGTGTCAATTCCCTGGTCCCGTGCAGACTGGATCACTTTGGCAATTTCGGTAAAGTGCTGCTCCGGTGTTTTCTTTAATTGATGGGTTAAATGATTCAAAGAACCTTTTGTCAGTAAGTTCTGTACTTTAACCCCGGCCTTTTCCATCCATTTGATAGAAATTCCGTTGTCAACAAACGATAATACTTCTATTACATCTAAATAACCGTTTACTTTTGCCCAGTCTATTATCGCTTTAACCGCTGCAAATTCTCCGTCGGATACACGGGCTGATGCAATTTCTACGCGGTCAACATGAAGTTCGTCGAGCAGAAGCTGCGTAATGGTGAGCTTATCTGAAATGGAAAACGATACCCCCGAGGTTTGCTCGCCATCGCGGAGCGTAGTATCCATTATCTCTATTTTCCTTTTTTCTCTGTTTAGCTTATCCACGACTTATTTTTTCATGTAAAACACATCCCCAATGACAAATAATGCATTTGAGCACTTAAACTATTTTACCAATCCCCGGAGCTTATAACTTCTTACTTACCACTTATAACTTAAAACGGCAGTTTTGAAGCAAATCTTTCAATCTCAGGCTTCATATTCTGAAGATAGTCGATATCATCAAAGCCGTTGATCATATTATCTTTCTTATAGCTGCTGATATCGAATTTTTCCTGTTCGCCGGTAACTAAAAGAGTGATAGTTTGTTCCGGCAAATTTACTTCCAGCTCTGCCGACGGATCAGCAAAAACAGCGTTAAAGATCTTTTCAAGAAATTCTGCGCTTACCTGTACCGGTAATACCCCGATATTGAGGCAATTATTCCGAAATATATCAGCAAAGAAACTGGAAACCACGCACCTGAAACCATAATCATAAATTGCCCATGCAGCATGTTCCCTTGACGACCCTGAACCAAAGTTCTTGCCACCAACAAGTATTTTACCTCTGTAAACAGGATTGTTAAGAACAAAGTCTGCTTTGGGAGTATTATCAGAATTATATCTCCAGTCGCGGAATAAATTATCTCCAAACCCTGTACGTTCGGTTGCTTTTAAGAAGCGGGCCGGAATGATCTGATCTGTATCGACGTTCTCAATGGGAAGTGGAACAGCGGTACTTTTTAATACAGTGAATTTATCGTAAGCCATATTATTTCGTTGCGGACTCCAATGAAAGTCCGTCTGATTAATTGTTATTGAATTAAAGTTCTTGGATCTGTAACTACTCCCGTTACGGCTGCAGCAGCGGCAACTAAGGGACTTGCTAACATCGTTCTGGCACCAGGTCCCTGGCGGCCTTCGAAGTTTCTGTTGGAAGTGCTTACAGCATATTTGCCTGCAGGAACCTTATCGTCGTTCATTGCCAGGCAGGCAGAACAGCCGGGCTGGCGGAGTGAAAAGCCCGCATTGTTTAAAATATCCAGTATGCCTTCTTCCTTTATCTGAGCTTCTACAATATGCGATCCCGGTACCAGCCATACGGTTACATTATCGGCTTTTTTCTTTCCTTTAACCAAAGAAGCAAAGGCCCTGAAATCTTCAATACGGCCATTGGTACAGCTCCCTACGAAAACATAATCCACTTTTTTCCCGATCATAGGCTCTCCTTCGTGGAAGCCCATATAATTCAAAGACTTTTCGTAAGTAGCCGCGCCGCCTTCTACTTCTTTAGCGGACGGAATACTGTTGGAGATCCCCATTCCCATACCTGGATTGGTTCCATACGTGATCATCGGTTCAATGCTGCTTCCCTCGAAAGTAAATTCCTTATCGAAAGTAGCGCCGGCATCAGTTTTGAGCGTTTGCCAGTAAGCCATGGCTTTATCCCACGCTTCTCCTTTTGGAGTAAATTCGCGGCCTTTGATATAGCTAAATGTAGTTTCGTCCGGCGCGATCATGCCTCCGCGTGCACCCATTTCAATACTAAGGTTACACACCGTCATACGGCCTTCCATACTCATGTTTTCAAATACTTCACCGGCGTATTCCACAAAATAGCCCGTAGCCCCTGAAGTGGTAAGTTTAGAAATAATAAACAAAGCAACATCTTTCGGCGTAACACCTTTGCTCAGACTGCCTGTTATATTAATTCGCATTTTTTTAGGCTTTGGCTGCATAATGCATTGAGCAGAAAGCACCATTTCCACTTCGGATGTACCGATACCAAAAGCAATAGCGCCAAAAGCACCATGCGTTGATGTATGAGAGTCGCCGCAAACGATCGTCGCACCAGGTTGTGTTATGCCGTTTTCCGGTCCTACAACGTGTACAATCCCATTTTTCAGGTGACCAAGGCCCCAGTGTCTGATTCCGTATTCACCTGCATTTTGCTCCAGGGCCTTCAGTTGGTTAGCCGAAAGCGGATCTGCAACCGGCAGGTGCTGATTGATTGTTGGGGTATTATGATCTGCGGTTGCAAATGTGCGGTCGGGATACAATACCGGGATCCCTCTGGTTTTTAACCCTAAAAACGCTACAGGGCTCGTCACCTCGTGGATTAAATGGCGATCAATAAATAACACATCCGGACCGCCTTCAATTTTACGTACCACATGCGAGTCCCACACTTTGTCAAATAATGTATTGCTCATTTTTATTCAGAATTATTACTATTTTATGTGAAAGATACAATGGCTTGTTCCATTTTTTTTAAAAATTCAAGCGATCACTTATAACTTACGACTTATTACGTATAACTTATTTACCCTCTAGATAAATTTATTCAGTGCATCCAGATATGCATTTGCCGAAGCCCTCACAATGTCTGTGCTGAATCCATAGCCCATGTATGATTTATCGCCGTGAATTACCCTCATATCTACCTTACTTACATCGTCGCTTCCCCCCTGGATAGAGTGAATATTAAATTCTTTGATTTCCACATGATCTCCAAGGATGCTCTCTATCGCTTTTATTGTAGCACTTACCGGGCCGTTACCTGATGCTTTGGCCTCATGCTCATCGCCTTTATAGTTTAGTTTTACTATTGCCTGAGGATTAACCTCGTTGCCGCAGGTTACCATGAGGGAATGGATCTTAATTCCATTCTTATAATTCGTTTCGCCTTCATTTCCCATGAGTAAAAGCAGGTCGTCATCCCTGATCTCCTTTTTCTCGTCGGCCATCTCTAAGAACCGGTCGTAAGCATGATCCAGATCAATACGGTCTATAGAATATCCAAGGCGTTCTAAATGATGCTTAAGGGCATGCCGGCCGCTTCGGGCTGTCAGTATAATTTCAGACTGATCTATTCCCACATCTTCAGGATTTATAATTTCATAGTTTTCGCGGTGTTTAAGCACCCCATCCTGGTGAATGCCCGAGCTATGTGCAAATGCATTTTTGCCAACGATCGCCTTGTTTGGCTGAACCGGCATCCGCATCATACGGCTTACCATCCCGCTTAACTTATATAAATGTTTGGTATTAATGCTGTTGTGAAGGTTCAGAGAATGATGTGTTTTAAGGATCATCACAACTTCTTCCAGGGATGTATTTCCCGCTCGTTCTCCAATCCCATTGATCGTACATTCTACCTGGCGGGCGCCATTCTGAAGCCCGGTCATGCTGTTTGCGGTAGCCAGGCCAAGATCATTATGGCAATGTACAGAAATAACAGCCTGGTCTATATTTTTTACGTTTTCTTTTAAAAAACGGATTTTAGCACCATATTGTTCCGGCAGGCAATATCCGTTTGTATCGGGGATATTAACTACTGTTGCACCTGCCGCAATCACAGCTTCAATCATTTGGGCCAGATATTCATTATCGGCCCTGCCTGCATCTTCTGCATAAAACTCAATATCTTCAACAAATTTCTTTGCATATTTTACAGCTTCAACCGCCCGTTCGAGAATCGCTTCGCGGGTACTGTTAAATTTGTATTTAATGTGCATGTCTGAAGATCCGATACCGGTATGTATACGCGGATGTTTTGCATATTTTAATGCTTCCACAGCACAATCGATATCTCCTGAGTTTGCGCGGGTGAGCGCACAAATAATAGGCTCGCGCACTACTTTTGACAGTTCAACCACACTTTGGAAATCTCCCGGACTGGAAATAGGGAAGCCGGCTTCAATAATATCAACGCCCAGCGCCTGAAGAGCTTCGCCAATAATGATCTTTTCAGGAGTTGTAAGCTGCGAACCTGGTACCTGTTCCCCGTCGCGGAGTGTTGTGTCAAAAATAAATATGCGGTTAGGATCGTGTAACATATTTTCGTCTTTGTTGCCCGGCCAATCAGGCTAAGCTTGAGTACATTGTGTTAAAAACAGAATTTAAGTATAAATAATTCGCATCAAAAACAGTTGAAAAGCAGGCGGCAATTCACACTGCCGCCTGTTCCATAGCCTAAACTTAGGTTTAAGCTTCTATTGTCTGATTTTCGGGACGTAAGCTTCTTACTGTTTTCCCTGCCTGCCATATTTCGCTTTCACGAAGCTCTTTTAATTCCGCATCTAGCTTTTCGCGGTAATCGGGCTGACTGTTCAGGTCGATAGAACGCTGTGATTCTTTGCCTGTAGCTACGCTTTCGTATAATTCATCAAATACGGGTTTGGTAGCATCTCTGAACTTCTTCCACCAGTCAAGCGCCCCGCGCTGTGCAGTGGTAGAGCAATTTGCATACATCCAGTCCATGCCGTTCTCTGCAACTAAAGGCATCAGCGATTGAGTTAATTCTTCAACAGTTTCGTTAAATGCTTCAGAGGGAGTATGGCCCTTACTGCGCAGCACTTCGTACTGTGCAGCAAAAATTCCCTGGATACAGCCCATTAATGTTCCGCGTTCACCTGTCAGGTCGCTGTATACTTCTTTTCTGAAATCAGTTTCAAAAAGGTATCCGCTGCCTACTGCGATACCAAGGGAGATTACCCTGTCGAATGCTTTTCCTGTAGCATCCTGAAAAATAGCATAGCTGGAGTTCAGTCCACGGCCTTCAAGGAACATACGACGCAAAGAAGTGCCCGATCCTTTTGGAGCAACGAGGAATACATCCACATCAGGAGGAGGAATGATGCCTGTCTGTTCGTTAAATGTGATGCCAAAGCCATGAGAGAAATACAAAGCCTTACCGGGGGTAAGGTGTTTTTTTACTGTTGGCCATAGCTCTATCTGGGCTGCATCGCTCAGCAGGTAACAGATAATAGTTCCTTTTTCAAGAGCTTCTTCAATTTCAAAAAGAGTCTCTCCGGGTACAAAACCATCGCGTACTGCTTTATCCCAGGTTTTAGAATTCTTACGTTGCCCAACAATAACGTTAATCCCATTGTCTTTCTGGTTCAGTGCCTGTCCCGGACCCTGTACTCCATAGCCAATTACCGCTACCGTTTCATTTTTGAGTACTTCCTGCGCCTTAGATAATGGAAACTCTTCGCGGGTTACTACATTCTCTTCAACACCGCCGAAATTTAATTTTGCCATGATTCTTTGTTTTGAACTTTTGCTTTTTGTTTGTGATAATTGTTTTGAACTAACAGCAATCAGCCGTTAGCGTTAAGTTATACGTTATAAGCCGTAAATATAAATCGCCTGAAACTTTCACCTTTATGCTTTCAGCCTTCACCTTTCCGCCTTTTCCTCACATACTAAATACTTTCCCCCGGCTGTTAAGGAACTCATTTTCTATTACATCCTGTCCCGGCTCGCTTCTTTCAAATTCCCTTAATTTGCAATTGAAACCTTCACTGTCTTTAATGATGGCAATTCTGGCGCTTCTTACGAATTCAATTAATCCATATGGTTGCAGAGCCTTGATCAGGTTATCCGTTTCTTCACGATGACCGGTTGTTTCGAACACAGTATAATCCTTCCGGATCACCACGGCCCTGGCTCCATTTTCACGCAGGAGCCGTTCCACCAGCGCTTTTTCTGCAATGGTGTCAGTAGGAACCTTGTATAAAGCCATTTCCTGCCAGATGACGTCTTCATTCGTATTATAATATACCTTAAGCACTTCAACCTGTTTCTCAATCTGGCGGGTTACTTTACGTACCACATCCTCCGTTTCATTGATTACGATATTAAAGCGATGAATACTGTCAATTTCCGAAGGTGAAGTATTCAGGCTGTCTATATTGATCTTTCTCCGTGTAAAGATAATAGCAATACGGCTAAGCAGACCTATCTGATTTTCAGTATAAACTGTCACATTGTATTCCTGCTTAACGGGAGTGTTTTCTGTACTCATGTCGTTATGTATTTTATGAGTTATGAGTTATGAGTTATGAGTTATGTATTATGGGTTATGAGTTATGTATTATGAGTTATGAATGCTACTAAGTTATGGATCATGAATTCTAAGCTATGAATAGTTTGCCCGGTAACCCATAACTCATAATCCATAACTCATAACCCCTCTATCCCCCCTCCAATTCATTTAAGCCTTATCTCGCTCACACTGCAGCCCTGGGGTACCATAGGGAAAACGTTGTTCTCCTTTGTTACCATTATTTCAAGGAAGTAAGAGCCTTCATGATCGAGCATCGTTTTCAATGTATCTTCGAGATATTCTCTTTTTGCTATACTCTTCCCGTGGATGCCATAGCCTTCGGCTACTTTAACGAAATCAGGACTGGTTATGTCAACAAAAGAATATCGCCTGTCATTGAAAAGCTCCTGCCACTGGCGCACCATTCCTAAAAACTGGTTGTTAAGAACTATGATCTTTATATCGATCCCGCTCTGCATAATAGTTCCAAGTTCCTGGATGGTCATCTGGATGCCGCCGTCCCCGATAATTGCAACTACCGTTCTTTCAGGACTGCCGAATTTTGCACCTATGGCAGCAGGTAAGGCAAAGCCCATTGTGCCGAGACCGCCGCTGGTAATATTACTCCGGCTATGGTTTAATTTAGCATACCGGCAGGCTACCATCTGGTGCTGACCAACATCCGAAACAATAATAGCTTCGCCATTGGTAAGCTCATTCAGCGTTTGAATTACTTCGCCCATCGTCATTTCTTCAGAAGAAGGAAAGAGCTCTTCTCTGATTACCGCGTCGATTTCCTGTTTCTCAAAGTCCCTGAATTTAGCGAGCCATTCAGTATGCTGTTTTTCCTGCACCAGGTCTGTAAGCAATGGCAGAGTTTCCTTACAATCGCCCCACACAGGAACAGTCGTCTGGACATTCTTATCTATTTCAGCCGGATCAATGTCGAGATGGATGACCTTGGCCTGTTTTGCATATTTATCAAGCCTTCCCGTAACACGGTCGTCAAAGCGCATTCCAATGGCAATCAGAACATCGCATTCATTTGTAAGAACATTGGGGCCATAATTACCATGCATCCCAAGCATTCCAACATTAAGCGGATGGCCGGTCGGGACAGCTCCTGCACCCAGGATCGTCCAGGCCGAAGGAATACCGCTTTTTTCTATGAAGGCTTTAAACTCTTTTTCAGCACTTCCAAGAATAACCCCCTGTCCCCACAGCACGAAAGGCTTTTTAGCCTCATTAATAAGTTCTGCTGCCTGCTCTACATATTCCTTACGTACAATTGGCTTGGGCCGGTAGCTTCTGATGTGCCGGCATGGCGTATACCCCTCAAAATTAAATTTCTGAAGCTGGGCATTTTTGGTAATGTCGATTAAAACCGGACCAGGCCGTCCGCTGCGTGCAATATAAAAAGCCTTGGCAAGCACTTCAGGAATTTCAGTTGCATCCGTGATCTGGTAATTCCATTTGGTTACCGGCGAAGTCACGTTGATCACATCAATTTCCTGAAACGCATCAGTACCCAGGAGATGAGCAAATACCTGCCCGGTAATACAGACAAGGGGCGTGCTGTCAATCTGTGCATCGGCCAGCCCCGTTACCAGGTTTGTTGCTCCCGGACCGCTTGTGGCAAATACTACGCCTACCTTACCTGAAGAACGGGCATATCCCTGGCCTGCATGAATACCGCCCTGTTCATGGCGGACCAGAATATGCTTCAGTTTATCCATGTAATCATACAAGGCATCATAAATAGGCATGATTGCACCACCCGGATATCCAAAGATGGTATCTACTCCCTCAATCAGAAGCCCCTCCAGCAAGGCTGCCGATCCCGTTAACTCAATTCCGGGCGCCGGTTCTTTCACAGTCAATACTTCCTGTTGCGCTGTTTCCATTTTTTTAGATTTTAGATTAGATATGAAGCTCTCCTAGAACTCGTCCGTTACACACCCTTCCGCAGCATTGCTCACCTGTTTTGCATACTTGTAAAGCAATCCTTTTTTAGCTTTAAGCTCCGGCTGAACCCATAACGAGCGTCTGCGGGAAATCTCTTCCTCAGAGACTTTCAACGTAATATGACGTTTAATAGCATCCAGTTCAATAATGTCGTCATCCTGAACCAGGCCGATCAAACCTCCCTCATAAGCTTCAGGAGTGATGTGCCCTACCACAAAACCATGGGTTCCGCCGCTAAAGCGGCCGTCAGTTATAAGAGCCACTGATTTACCCAGGCCGGCCCCGATCAGGGCAGAAGTTGGTTTCAGCATTTCCGGCATCCCGGGAGCCCCTTTAGGCCCTATATTTTTAATCACTACAACATCTCCATGCCGTACGCGCCCGCTGCTGATCCCTTCAATAAGGTCATATTCTCCATCAAATACGCGGGCAGGTCCCTGAAAATATTCTCCTTCTTTTCCTGTGATCTTTGCCACACTTCCTCCTTCGGCAAGATTACCATATAAAATTTGCAGATGCCCGGTAGCCTTAACAGGTGTTTCAACAGGAAGAATTACTTTCTGAGTATCAAAATCCAGATCAGGTACCTCTGAGAGGTTCTCTGCAAGGGTTTTCCCGGTACAGGTCAGGCAGTTTCCGTGAAGCCAGCCCTGACCCAGGAGATATTTCATAACAGCAGGTACGCCTCCTATATTATGGAGATCCTCCATCATATATTTGCCGCTTGGCTTCATATCTGCAAGAACAGGAATTTTATTACTGATCTCCTGGAAGTCGTCCTGGGTAAGCTTCACGCCTACGCTTTTTGCTATTGCGATCAGGTGAAGCACTGCATTTGTAGAACCGCCAAGTACCATCAGTGTTACAATAGCATTTTCAAATGCTTCTCTCGTCATGATGTCTGAAGGTTTGATGTCCCTTTCAAGGAGCAGACGGATCGCCTTTCCTGCATTTATACATTCCCGCTTTTTGTCGTCGCTGACCGCCGGAGATGAAGACGAATAAGGTAAGCTCATTCCAAGTGCTTCAATCGCCGCCGCCATGGTATTAGCAGTGTAAATACCGCCGCAGGCACCTGCTCCCGGACAGGAGTGCTTTATGATCTCTTTAAATTCGGCATCGTCGAGCTGCCCGGCGATCTTCTTGCCCAAAGCCTCAAATGCCGAAATTATATTTAAGTCTTCACCTTTATAATGCCCGGGAGCTATCGTTCCGCCATAGACCATAATAGCAGGGCGGTTTAAACGGCCCATTGCCATTACAGAACCCGGCATATTTTTATCGCATCCCGGAAGGGCTATCAGTCCATCATAATACTGTGCCCCGCATACAGCTTCAATAGAATCTGCAATTACGTCCCTGCTGACAAGGGAGTAGCGCATACCCGGAGTACCATTACCCATGCCGTCACTGACGCCAATGGTATGAAATATCAATCCTACCAGGTCTTCCTTCCATACACCTTCTTTCACAAGCTTTGCCAGGTCATTCAGGTGCATGTTGCAGGTATTGCCATCATATCCCATACTTACGATACCTACCTGTGCTTTTTCCATGTCCCGTTCTGTTAAGCCTATTCCATAAAGCATGGCCTGGGCAGCAGGCTGAGTCGGATCCTGGGTGAGGACTTTACTGTAGCGATTTAAATCTTCATCTGTTGTGATAGTTTCTTTCAGATCAGTTGATGAATTCATAATTTGTTTTATCATGCTTTTGCTGCTTTTAACTTCAGCTTTGCTTTTATAATGTTCAATATTTTTTATACATTAGAGGAATAAATGACTTCAGAGCCTCCTGCCAATATCTAAAGTCAAGGTAG
>JAATFW010000303.1 GCA_015654985.1 Sphingobacteriales bacterium
AAAGCCACAAATGTGGGTACCACATCAAATCCTGTATTAATACCCGACCCAAAAGGAACCGTAGATACCCGTTTTGCGGCGAACGGAGCAGCGTATGCTGGTGGAGCGCAGAGCTTTCCTGGCTTCAGTCCTGATAATGCGGTCAATGCAACCCGTACCTCAGTTGCAGCCTATGCTGATGCAGAAATAAACTTTACTGATAAGTTGTTGCTGGACGGAGCTTTACGGTTTGAAAATTATTCTGACTTCGGATCGACACTCAACTGGAAGCTGTCGGGCCGTTATAAGTTTGCTGATGCATTTTTGTTGAGGGCAGCAGCAAGTACTGGTTTCAGAGCCCCTTCTTTGCACCAGCGCTATTTCAGTGCAACCTCTACCATCTTTACAAGCGGCGCTTTTGTTGAATCGGGCACTTTTACTAATGACAGCAGGGTGGCCAAACTATTGGGTATCCCAGAATTGAAAGAAGAAACATCGAAAAATCTCAGCGCCGGATTTACAAGCAGTATCGGCGACTTTAAGCTGACTGTCGACGGGTATCTTATTGATATCGATAACCGTATCGTATATACCGGTCAGTTTGCAAAGGTAACATCCAATCCTACGGCTAAAGACATAGAAATTAACCAGCTTCTGGACCAGGCAAATGCAGGCTCTGCACGGTTTTTTGCTAACGCCATTGATACCAGGACAAAAGGAATTGATGCGGTTTTATCGTATACTAAAAACCTGGGAACAGGAGTCCTTCGTGCTGACCTTGCAGGTACCTACGCAAAAACAACAATAAGGGGAAATATTAAGGCTTCAGAACAACTGGCCGGCCGCGAAACCACATATTTTGATGATGCAAGCCGTATTTATTTGGAATCGGCAGTTCCGCAGAGTAAAGCGAACCTTTCGCTGAATTATTCTGTCGGAAGGCTTTCTTTCTTTTTACGTAACGTTTATTTTGGCAAGGTCAGAGAGGCAACCAATACGGTTACAGCACAGGATTGGTATGATGCAAAAGTGGTTACCGATGTCAGTGCCGGGTATGAACTTTATAAAAACCTCAGACTTACCGTCGGAGCTAATAATCTGTTTGATATTTATCCGGATAAGGTTTCACTGGCTAACTCCAGTTCCGGCCGCTTTATTTATTCAAGAAGTGCGCAGCAATTTGGATTTAACGGAAGGTATGTGTTTACCCGGCTCAGTTTCGGTTTTTAAGTTATCTGCCTGGCTTAAAAGGCAAAGCCCGTTAATTTTCGTTAACGGGCTCTGCCTTTTTCTATCTCCGTTTGTGTTAATAGCCTGAACTGGTATCGTCACCCCGGGGGTCGGCACCTCCCTGGTAGCCTGAAGAAGTGCTGATGATTGCATCTACCCTGCCGATAGGCCCTCTCAGGGTTAATTTATATCCTTTTTCGCGGAGTATTTTCTCTGTTTTTTCACTCAGAGCCCCGTTTTCAAGATATATTTCGTCGGGCAGCCATTGATGATGAAAGCGTGGTGCTGTCACCGACTGCTGTGCCGACATTCCGAATTCGATCACATTCAATATCGTCTGGAAAACAGATGTAATAATGGTAGACCCGCCGGGTGTTCCTGCCACCATGAAAAGCTTTCCGTTCTTCTCTATGATCGTTGGAGTCATGGAACTTAACATTCGTTTCCCGGGAGCTATGGCATTGGCTTCACCTCCAATCAACCCGTACATATTGGGAGAGCCTGGTTTGACCGAGAAATCGTCCATTTCATTGTTTAGGAGGAATCCTGCGCCCTGCACCACAACCAGCGAACCGTAGGAGCCATTTAATGTGGTAGTAACGGAAACTGCGTTTCCCTCCCTGTCAGTAATTGAGAAATGTGTTGTTTCTTCACTCTCAGTGCCCGGGCTTTTTCCCGCCTGAATTTCGGAACTGGGCGTAGCACGATCCCATCTGAAGTTGCTTATCCGATGTTTCTGATAAGCAGGATTCAATAAGCCGGCTTGCGGGACTTTGTAAAAGTCGGGATCGCCAAGATGGGTAGCCCTGTCGGCATATACTCTTCGTTCCGCCTCAGTGATAAGCTGTACCGTAGAGTCCTGGTTATAACCCCATCGTTTCAGCGGAAAAGGCTCCACCGTTTGCAGCAGTTGGATCAGCGCAATTCCACCGCTGGAAGGAGGGGGCATGGTGATGATCTTATAGCCTTTATAGGTTCCGGTGACCGGTTTCCTCCATACAGAATGATAGTCATGAAGGTCTTTTTCAGAGATCAGACCCCCGCCCCGCCTCATTTCCCCGATAAGATACCTGGCCACTGATCCTTCATAAAAACCTTTTCTTCCCTGATCCCGGATGAGTGTCAGGGTACGGGCAAGTTCAGGCTGTATCAGCAGATCTCCGGCTTTCCATGTGCCTGATGTTTTAATCAGGGCCGTACCGCCGGGATTGAACTTAACAAACTGGTCTCTGTTCTTATTTAATTCATCCGCCTGCTTCCCTGTAATAGGGAAACCCTTGACCGCCAGGTCAATCGCCGGCTGTATGACTTTTTTCCAGCTCAGCCTGCCAAATTTAGTATGGGCCTGAACCATACCGTCTACAGTACCCGGTACCCCGGCGGCGAAGTGCCCGTATAAACTTTTATCAATAACCGGGGCGCCTGTACTGTCCAGGTACATATTTCTGGTGGCAAGTAAAGGAGCTTTTTCACGGTAATCCAGCGATGCAATGCGGCCGTCGGCAGCCCTGAATACCAGAAAACCGCCGCCACCAATGTTACCTGCGTTTGGGTAGACTACGGCAAGGGCAAACTGGACCGCTACTGCAGCATCTATAGCATTTCCTCCCTGTTTAAGGATCCGGAGACCTATCAGTGATGCTTCAGGATGTGCTGAAACAACAACGCCATGTTTAAAATAAGGGTCAGATGTTTTTAATTCCCGAGCATTTGCCTGGGAAAAGAGCAGGAACAGAATACAGGAAAAACAGATTTTTTTCATATTCTCCGAAGAGTTTTTGTTGCTTATAATTATAGGTCTGAAATGCAAATATGCCCGGTTTTCCTATTCGAACTATCATTTTTTAACACTTCTTACTACTTGCCCATATTACAAAAAATTTCTGTATTACGCTGCTTCTTTTGGCAGTGGCATTCTTGCAAATCCTTTGACCGCCGGATTTTTCTAATATAAAGGAGGGAAAGACACAGGTTAACTGACTATACCCGGCTATCGCTGATGGATATGCCAGGGCAATTTTTATTTTGAATCAAAAAAAGAAGCTTTATCCTGTTGATCCTGATTTTTCCCTTCCCTGGTTCTCCTTCACTATCACAACAGGTAAGCCTCTTTTTTCTATTGAAATTGTCCCGGTGGTCTTTATTTATAAAGTAATAATTCAACTTTTTCGTTAGCTGCAGCCAGCAGGTCATCTTCCGGAAGCGGGGATGAGAAATCATCGATATGGCGGAAACTGATC
>JAATFW010000033.1 GCA_015654985.1 Sphingobacteriales bacterium
AAGGTTTTCAGACCTTCCTCTGCCGAATTTAAATCTTCGGGGTATAAATGATTCTTAGAAGTTGTGCCTTTTGGATGATTTCCTCCGGCGCCGTTAATAAGGATGTCGCAAGGGCCTAATAACTCAGCTACCTTCTGATGCGCCGTCTTAAGGCTTTCTGCATCAAGAACGTTGCAGGCTACGCCAATGGCCTGTCCGCCGGTTTTATTTATTTCTTCTGCAACTCTCTCTGCTGTTTCTGCTTTTAGGTCGAGTATGGCAATTTTAGCCCCTTTCGCCGATAAAGCTTTTGCCATGGTACTGCAAAGCACACCACCGCCACCTGTTATAACTGCTACTTTTCCTGAAAATTCTGAAGACATACGTTTAATTATTTATAAAACTGATGTTTAGTCAGGTAAAATTGACAAAAAAAAGCAGGCTGTTCTATGATTTACCGGGAATTATTTACGGAAACGATTCCGGGAGACAGAGGGAACGATACTTTCTCATGTTCTTTTTTGCATCCAGATCTTTTAAATGTCAGGCTGGCTTTTTATAACATCCATATAACCAAAATTATCTGATTAAAAACGATTCCAAGGGAATCAGTACATTTACATTTTAACCATGAAACCACCTATAACGATGTCAACACCGGAGATAAGAGAATTGATTCATTCTGCTGAAGCCCCCCGGGGCAGGGGAATCAAATCTCTTTTGCGGCCCCTGCACTGATCCAGCCGATGTTCCCATTTGCCAGTTCAATTTTTATCCAGCCGTTCTGATTTTCCCTGATCCCCACCTTCGTTCCTTCATGGATCACAAACAGGTCTTTTGAAGCAGCACCCGGGCCGCTTTTTACTACTACTGAATTATCGAAAATGACAGCCTGCCGGTGCGCGTTAAAGTAATAAGCCTGCCGGTTGGCAATAAAAATGAATGTTAATCCTAAAAAGATCAGGGCAATTCCTGTATAAAAGGATGCTTTCTTAAGGCTGAGCGACTGGGCAAAGAGATAGCCGATAAGCGACAGGAATCCAACGGTGAAAAACAGGATGCTCAGAACGGAAAGTGTGTGTACCGAAAAAAACAAAATAAAGCTGTGCCACCACTTCGTGATGAAGAACTCCGGGGCTTCTTCTATTTTATCGGTAATTTTTAAACCTGCCAGCCGGAGATTAAAACTGATATCGGCATCTCCCGGCACGATCTTATGCGCCTTTTCATAATACAGGATAGCGGACGGAATATCACCCAGCTTATAATGTGCATTGCCTGCATTAAAATAAACCGTTGCTGATTCATACCCGGCATCAATAATTTTCTGATACGAACCTGCGGCTTCCTTATAATTTCCTTTTGCGTACTCAGAATTTCCTTTCTCAAAGAGAGGGCTTACCTGATCTTCTCCCAGCGACAGCAGGGGAAGGCCGGTTATTAAAAGCAGGTATATAATGTGCTTTAGCATGCTATATTTTGTTTTCAATATCATTGATCATACTGGTTGCCTTATCAAATACTTCCTGCATGGAAATTCCGGATACAGGAGCAAAGCGGGCCATTTCACACAAGCTGAGTGTATCAATTAATTTATTGATCAGTGCTTCGTCAAGGGCCCTTGTCTGTAATTCTGCCGTAATGGTTTCTTTATTCAGGCTGGCAAACGGAATATTAAGCTTATTGCTTAAATATCCATACATACCTTTTGCCACATCTTCATAAAAGGCTTTTGTATCACCTGCCTGCAATTGCTGCCTGGCGCTGGCCAGATGTTTTGCCGCCAGTTTATTTGCTTTCCGGCTCCGCACCTTCACCAGGTCGCTGTTGTTCTTTTCATTCCATTTCCTGAAAGCAATAGCACCCAGGAATAAAACAGGTCCGACAGCAAGCAGGAAATACCAGAGGAAAGAACCATACAGCCCTTCACCCTTGCGGTACAGATCTGGCTTACCTGTTTTGATATACCTGATATCCTTACCAAGCATTTTAATATCTTCCCTGTCTTCCGGTGAATAGGCGGTAACATTCCCCTGCGATAATCCTTTATTTACTTTTACCGGAAACGCTTTGGTTGTAAGGGTTACATACCTTTTGGCAGAGGGATCGAACCAGGAGAATTTTACGGGTTCAATGGTATAATTGCCCTGATGCCGCGGGATGAGGAGATAATTATAGATCCTGGTGCCTGAAACACCGCTGGCGTTCCCGGTGATATTATCAGTAACTTTCGGATCATATTTCTCAAAGTCGGCCGGGAAATTGATCTCCGGTGCTTTTAATAATTTAATATTTCCGGAGCCTGAGATCTTAAGCTGGTAATTCAGCCCGTCGTTTGCATTGAGCTCTTTTTTATCTACGGAAGCATCCACTGAAAAGGAACCGACAGCGCCTGAAAAACCGGCAGGCTTACCCGCTTCGGGAAGGGCGGATACATGGATTGTTACGGGAGCGCTTTTAGCCCTATACTTCACATCGTGATAAGCACCGAAGACCTGTTCCATCAGGTCCCTTGGCTGCCGTGCAATACGAACGGTAAAGTTCATTACCAGAGGGTCTATTACCAAATTGCCTGCGCGCTCGGGAAAGAGGATGGTTTGTTTTATATCCGCTACATTATACTGCAGGCCTTTATAGGTTTCGGTCCTCCATTCTACGTTCTGACGTCCGTCTTTTATATCCTGGCTCCAGAAGCCATTTAAATCAGGAAGTTTTTCGGCCTCGCTGCCAAGAATGTCTGCCCTGGTATATAATTTATAAGAGAGGGTAAGCTGCTCTCCGAGATAAAGCTTCGTCTTATCAACAGCAGCCCTGATGAATATCGTTTTTGAAAGGTCTCCGGAGTTATCTGCAGGAGCACTCACATTCTGATCGTTACGGGGCGCGGTGTTACCGGGCCGCACCACTCTGCCTTTGACAACTTTAATTTTAACCGGACCGGTAGCCAGCCTGTGCCCATCGACCACTATTGACGCGGGACCAATAGTAAATATTCCTTCCTTTACCGCCATCAGATCGTAACTATAGGAAAGGCTTGATGATACGTTTCCATTGATTGAAGTCATGCTCGACGACTCATTAGGCCCCGAGAGGATCTGAAAGCCTGCAAAATCAGGCGGAGAGAACCTGTCGCCGTTACCGTTGACAGAGAAAGTGATCTGAAACTGGTCCCCTGTGGCAACCTGATCATTACTGACAGAAACCGTAAATTTTATGTTGCCGGCAAACAGCAGGGAAGCAGAAAGAAGTAAAAATGATAGTATGAAAAATCTCTTTGTCATTATTCCGCTTGTAAACTTAGATATTTCTCCTCTGCCATTGAAAATCTTTTACAGAGGAAATACAACATTACCAGTCTTTAGTGATACGGGTGCTGCCCGCTCTTACTTTCCGGTTTTTTATTTTATCCTGTGTGCGTTGCTCGTCGTTATTCAGGGCATCCAGCATCCGCTGGGCATCTTCCTTCGAAAGCCTGTCGGGCTGCTTGCCTTCCTGCGGATCGGGTTTATTCTTCTGGTCCTGCCCGCCATCCTTCTTATCCTGATCTTTATTCTGCTGGTTTTTCCTGTCTTTATCTTTATTCTGCTGATCCTTGTTTTTCTGATCTTTATTCTGATTCTTTTGATCCTTGTTCTGGTTTTTTTGCTGCTGCTGTTTTTTCAGCATTTGCTGGGCATAAGCAAGGTTATACCGCGTTTCATCATCTTTTGGATTATTCATTAAGGCTTTTTTATAAGCTTCAATGCTTTCCTCAAGTTTTTTCGACTGAAGCAGGGAGTTTCCCAGGTTATGATACGCGTGCGCCTTTGCCGTACGGGCGGCTGGAGAGGCGGCTATTTTAGTAAACTGCTCTGCGGCTTTATCATACTGCTTTTGTTTATACAGGGCATCTCCAAGGTTAAAATTACCTTCAACCGACTGATTCTTCTTTTCAACCGATTTACGGTAGTTCAGTTCAGCATCCTTATATTTCTGTTCAGCATACAGCTTGTTCCCTTTATAGATATAGCCCTTTTCTTTTTGTGCAAAAAGAAAAGCACTTTGTAACAACAGCAATATCCCTATGATAACTTGTTTCATGCTTCCTTAACTTCAAATAATTTCAACCTGCTCAAGCGCATATTTTTCCTGCCGGAAATAAAAAACTCAACGACGAGGAGAATAAAGGCGATGGCAAGAAAGAACTGGAACCGGTCTTCAAAATCTTTAAACGATTTACTGTCGTATACCTTCTTCTGCATTTTATCAATCTGGTCCATCACTATATTCAGGCCGCTGTTTGCATTGGAAGCCCTGGTATAGACTCCTTTTCCGGCAGAGGCTATTTCCCGGCACATCTCTTCGTTCAATTTACTAACCACGGTCTGCCCGTTCTCATCCGTGTGGAACCCCGCCTGCTGCCCCTCATTATAAACAGGGATGGGTGCCCCTTCCTGAGATCCAAGGCCAACCACATGTATAGTTACGTCCTTTTCCCTCGCCCGCGATGCCGCTGCCAGCGCATCATCCTCGTGATTTTCGCCGTCGGTCATAATGATCATCGCTTTCCCCGTACCATTTTTAAAATCAAAAGATTTGAGACCCAGGTCTATCGCGGCCCCGATAGCCGTACCCTGGGTAGGCACCATATTGGTATTGATGGTATTCAGAAAGAGTTTAGCTGCCGAATAATCGGTAGTTACCGGCAACTGGACGTAAGCCTGCCCGGCAAAAATGATGATCCCAATGCGGTCGTTATGCAGCCGGTCGATAAGCTGGGAGATCGCCATCTTAGCATTTTCCAGCCTGTTTGGAGCGAGGTCCTGAGCCAGCATGCTATTGGAAACATCAAGCACCACGATCAGATCGGCACCCTTACGTTTTACTTCTTCTATCTTAGAACCAATCTGCGGGTCGGCCATGCCAACAATCAGTAAGGCATAAGCCAATATAAAAAGGATGAACCTGATCCAGGGGCGTGAAAAAGACACTTCAGGAATCATCCGTTCCACAATATTCCGGTCACCGAGGGCCCTGACCGCCTTCTTTTTCCATCGGCTAACAGACAGAAAAAGGAGGATGAGAACAGGAACCGCTGCTAACCCCCATAAAAATTGTATATGTGCAAAACGTAGCATTCTATGTCAAAGCTCCTTTAAACAGTGTATTTTTTAATATAAATTCCAGGGATAAAAAGCACAGGGCCAGGATGGCAAAGGGCAGAAAGATCTCTGATTTTTTGTGGTATTGGGTAACATCGATCTTGGCCTTTTCCATTTTGTCGATCCTCTCATAGATCTGTTTCAGCTTTTCGTTATTGGTAGCCCTGAAGTATTTACCCCCGGTAATATCTGCGATCTGGGTAAGCATTTTTTCATCTATTCTAACTTCCATACGCTGATATACAATACCTCCGAAAGGAGATTGTACAGGATATGGGGCATAGCCATTGGTACCCACCCCAACGGTATAGACCCTTACATTAAACTGCTTTGCGATTTCTGCTGCGGTAACAGGGGAAATTGAACCAGCATTATTTGAGCCATCTGTAAGCAGGATCACTACTTTGCTTTTTGCTTCGCTGCTTTTCAGACGGTTCACTGCGGTTGCCAGTCCCATCCCGATAGCGGTTCCATCCTCGAGCATTCCGTTCTTGATCTCCTTAAAAACATTCACCAGTACATCGTGGTCGATGGTCAGCGGACATTGGGTAAAGCTTTCTCCTGAAAATACCACCAGGCCAATCCGGTCGTCGGGGCGGTCTTTAATAAAATCAATGGCTATATTTTTTCCTGCTTCCAGGCGGTTGGGAATGAAATCCTGGGCAAGCATACTGCCTGAAATATCAGTTGCAATGATGATATCAAGGCCTTCTGTTGTTGAGTTTTGCCAACTGAAAGACGACTGGGGTCGTGCAAGGGCAACGATCAAAGCGGATAACGCGAGTGTGCGTAAAACTATTCCATTATGCCTGTAAAGCGGAAAGGAGCTCTTAGAAAAAGAGGAGAACCCTTTAACGCTTGAGATCCTTAAATTCCCCTGAAGATTATGCTCTTTCCAGATATACCAGGCAATCATCAGGGGGATCAGGAGAAACAGCCAGAAGAACCCGGGATGGGCGAATTCCATTCCTTTAAACATGTTCATCATTCATCCTTTCTTCTTTAATTTCCGGCGCTGCCTCTGCCTTCCTGGTGCCCTCTACAAAGTTAATGGCAATCTCCATACTCATTTCATTTTCGGCAGCAGACGGTTTCTGCTTTGCAAATTTTGCAAGGTCTGCCAGTACAAACATCTGGTGAAGCAGGTCCCTGTTTCCGTCTGAAATATCCATCCGTTTTAAGCCGGAAAAAATATCCTCCGTAGTTTGCTCCAGGGCTTTAATACCATATCTTTTTTCGAGGTATTCGCGGATGATATCTGTTAGTTCACTGTGATATTGTTTTACCTGGTCATTCTGCCATAGTTTTCTTTCACGCAGTTCTTTGAGCTTTTCGAGCGCAATAGTATGGGGCGGAACGACCACTTTCTTTTCGGCCCGGGGAACGGGCGCCTTTTTGGGCCGTTTCTTTATATAATAAATGATACCGGCTGCGAGGAGAACAGCGAGCAGGGGAATAACGATCCACAACCAATGGTCTCTCAGCCAGTCGAGCCACGAATAAGTAACAGCAAGCGGCTGCTTGATATCGTAAATTGCTTTGGTGGTATCGACTTTAACAGGCAAAACCCGGAGGGATACCGCATTGGTTTTAACCGTTCCGTTTTTTGTGCTGATGGAAAAAGGAGGGATAGTATAATATCCCGGGTCAAAGGAAGTAATGATTATATTCCTGGTAATTGTTTGTGATCTATCCCCGGCTGTGACCGTGTCTGTTTTGCCAAAGCTCACAATCCGGATCCCGGAGGTAATGGTATCGGTTAGCTGAGGAAAGGCGATGCTTTCACCGGCCGGAACATGCACACTAAGATGAAGAACGGTCTGATCGCCCATCAGCACCGGGAGCTTATCCAGCCTGGCCTCTGCCTGAATTTCCTGTGCCATGCTTCCGGAGGAAAAACAGACTGAGAATATCAGCAGGGAGAAAATATAAATTATGTATCTTTTCATGTTACTATCGCCGGCCCTCCCGTTTTCTGAACAGAGTCATCAGGGGTTTAACATACGATTCATGTGTTCCTATCTTCATAAAGTCGACTCCTGATTTCTCAAAAAGATCTTTTAAATATGCGCTTCTTTTCAATGCTTCGGCGGCAAAAGCCGTCCTCACTTTTTTATCGCCTGTGTTTACCCAGAGCAACTGCCCGCTTTCCTCATCTCTTACAGGGATCAATCCAAGATCGGGAATCTCTTCTTCATGCTTATCATACAGCCTTACCGCCATCATATCATGCTTTCTGTTGGCAATTTTTAACTCATTTTCAAAGGCCGGGCTTATAAAGTCGGAGATTATAAAGGCGGTGCATCTTTTCTTAATTACCCTGGTGAAATATTTTAAAGCCTGACCCAGGTCTGTACCCTTACTTTCGGGTGTAAAACCGATCAGTTCCCGGATGATCATCAGGATATGGCTTCTTCCTTTTTTTGGAGGAATAAACTTTTCAATCTTATCGCTGAAAAAGAGAACACCCACCTTATCGTTATTCTGTATGGCCGAAAATGCCAGTACAGCACATAATTCTGTTGCAAGCTCCTGCTTTTGTTTCTGTATGGTGCCAAAGTTCTCCGATCCGCTGACATCCATCAGGATCATCACGGTAAGTTCCCTTTCTTCGTCGAAAACCTTTACATAAGGGTGATTGAAGCGGGCGGTAACATTCCAGTCGATAGTTCTGATCTCGTCGCCAACCTGGTATTCCCTTACCTCGCTAAAAGCCATACCCCGCCCTTTAAAAGCAGAACTGTATTCCCCGGAAAATATGTGGTTGCTTAACCCCCGGGTTTTAATTTCAATTTTTCTTACTTTCTTAAGAAGCTCTTTTGTATCCTTTACCATTTTATCTAAGCGACGTGCTCTGTGTTATGGATTATGAGTTATGGGTTATGAGTTGTCATACCGAATGCCCGTACTAATAATTAATAGCTGTAATGGACGTTACACCTGCGTCTACCTTCAAGATCAGGGAACTTCAACTGCATTAAGGATTCCGGTGATGATGTCTTCTGTAGTAACATTTTCAGCTTCGGCTTCGAAAGTAAGCCCGATACGGTGCCTTAAAACATCGTGGCAGATTGCCCTTACATCTTCGGGGATCACATATCCCCTGCGTTTGATGAAAGCAAAAGCTTTTGCCGCCAGGGCCAGGC
This sequence comes from Sphingobacteriales bacterium, assembly GCA_015654985.1. Taxonomy (GTDB): domain Bacteria; phylum Bacteroidota; class Bacteroidia; order Sphingobacteriales; family Sphingobacteriaceae; genus Arcticibacter. The sequence goes on from JAATFW010000033.1 coordinate 8,267, forward strand.
TTATACTTGCACGCGGTGAAGCGCCATAGCTGATGAGGTTTTTATACTCTGCAAGTTTATACTGATCGGGGAAACGGGTGGCGAAGACAATATCAATGATATATTGCTCGATCTTTTCATCCATATATACCTCACGTACCACTTTCCGGGCTTTAATAATATCGTCGGGGTGAAGGATTGCATTGGGGGTTGCCATTCCCTGCGGAACGATATTGGCACGGATAATCCTTTTTTCTTCTTCCCTGTCGGGATAACCGATCACGACTTTCAGCATAAAGCGGTCTACCTGTGCTTCGGGCAAAGTGTAAGTGCCTTCCTGCTCGATTGGATTTTGAGTGGCCAGCACCAGAAAGGGCTGAGGCAGTTCAAACGTATGATCGCCAATGGTAACCTGCCGTTCCTGCATGGCTTCGAGTAAAGCGCTCTGCACCTTGGCAGGCGCACGGTTAATTTCGTCGGCAAGAATAAAATTGGAGAAAACAGGTCCTTTTCTTACAATGAACTCTTCCTTTTTCTGGTTATAGATCATGGTTCCGACCAAATCGGCCGGCAACAGGTCGGGTGTAAACTGGATCCGGCTGAAGCCTGCGTGGATAGTTTTGGCCAGAGTATTGATAGCCAGTGTTTTTGCCAGTCCGGGAACTCCTTCAAGGAGGATGTGTCCATCGGCCAGCAGGCCAACCAGCAGCCGTTCTACCATGTATTTCTGTCCTACGATCACCTTATCCATTTCCATTTTAAGGAGGTCGATAAATGCGCTTTCCTTCTGGATCATCTCATTCAACGCCCTGATATCAAATGAATAGGTTGAACTTCCGGTTACTGCATCGGATGAAACATGCTCATTATTAGTCTTTAATTCTTCCATGAATGTTTTTGTTTCGGGAGGGCAAATTATAAAGACCATCCTTTTTTCACAAGATGAAGGTAAGATATCTGATGTTAAAATTTGTTAAATTCACGAAAACTTCACGAAAAGGACGAAAATTAAATTTTTCTCCATGATTCCATTAAAAAATCTTACCTTAGATCAAATCACAAAATTATGTCTAAAGAGAAAACAGTACAGAAGAGTGATAAGAAGAAGCCTGAAAAAAATCTGAAAGAAAAAAGAGCAGAGAAAAAGGCGAAAAAAGAAGGTAAGAAAAACAATTAGAAAGAACTATGGGTAAATCGACGGAAACGTTTGGTAAGAAAGAAAGAGAAAAAACAAAACAAAAAAAACAGAAGGAAAAAAGGGAAAAGGCTGAGGAGCGAAAAAATTCTTCCAAAGGAAGCAGCCTGGAGGACATGATTGCTTATGTTGACGAAAATGGAAACATTTCTTCAACTCCTCCTGATCCGACTAAAAAGAAGAAAATTAATGCCGAAGACATTGTTGTTGGGATTGCAAAGCAAGTTGATGTACCAATGGACATTGTCAGAACAGGCAAAGTAACCTTCTTCAATGATGCCAAAGGCTATGGTTTTATCAAAGACCTTGAAACACAGGAAAGCATTTTTGTGCACGTAAATGCCACAACAGAATTAATCAAAGAAAACAATAAAGTTAGCTTTGAAGTTGAAATGGGCCCCAAAGGCGCCAACGCTGTAAATGTGCACCTGGTTAAATAACTACGGTTACAACCTTAAAACGCTTCCAATATCTTTTTTACCACGGCATCCATTGCTTTTTCATTTATCCATCGTACTACCAGTACAAGATCGTGTTCAGGATCTGTATAAATGTAATTAGCCCCATTACCGATATGCATAAACGCAGTTTCGGGTGCGGATGGCAAGAGCGTCGTATCAGTTTTTGCAAACCAGTTCATATAACCGTAACCGGTCTTGGCGGGTGACGGCGTTAACGCCTGTTTCACTCATTGCTGGCTGAGAAATTGACTGCA
>JAATFW010000252.1 GCA_015654985.1 Sphingobacteriales bacterium
GGTATTTAAAATCTTTTTTGTTTTAAGATCAATTGCACTTACCGAGTTGGTACGGGTGTTGGTAGTGTACAAAGTTTGGGTTTTATCGTTTAATCCGATTCCAAATGCAGGGGCATCTGCAACGCTGATGCTATCAGTAATGGCTAAAGTCGCCGGGTCGAGCTTGTAAATGGCTTTTGTACCTACGGAAGTTACATAAACAGCATTGCCTTTCTCGCTATACACCAATTCGTAAATACCTTTTCCAACCTTTGCTGAGTGTTTAACTGTTTGCGCCTGCAAACCCAAAATGGAAAATGCGCCTGATGCTGCAACGATAGCAATTTTAAGAAGTGATTTTGTTGTTGTCATAATTTGTTTGTGATAGCGGTTAATGCATGGTTAACCATTGGTAAAATTCAGTAAAGGCACTTCTCCAGTACCATGCCCCGTGTCTGCCTTCGGGGTTAATGGAAACTTTAATCTCTGCTCCTGACGACTTGAATGCTGCAACTGCCCGGTTAATATCATCGTTCATTTTCACTACACTACCATCAGGTTTGGTACGGTTTTCATTTCCGCCACCATAAAAAAAGTAGCGTTGCTGCTTAACGGCGGCACTAGTGATTTTCCCGCTGATCTCTTTATTGATATGACCGTAATCCAGCCAGATAGAGGGAGATAAAATACCTAAAGCGCCAAAAGTTTCAGGATAATTTAAACCGGCATAAAAGGTAATGAGACCGCCCATTGAGCTGCCGGCCATAAAAGTATTCGCCTTATCCGTCTTTGTACGGTAGTTTTTATCTATGTACGGCTTTAAGGTATTTACCAGGAAATCGAGATATTTTTTCCCTTCTGCATCTTTATTATCAGGATTGCTTACGTAAAAGTATTCCTGCACACGTTTCAGCTTATCTTCATCATGCTCTACAGCAACCACAATACATTTAGCCTTTGCTTTGTCTATCGTTTCATCAACTCCCCATTCTAAAGGCCCGATCCTACCCTGCGAAGTAGCTTCATCAAATAAATCCTGCCCGTCGTGCATATATAAAACGGGATATCTTGCGTTTGATTTCTGATAATCTTCGGGAAGGTAAATCCAGATCTTGCGTTTTAAGCCAAGTTGGGGGACATCAAAACTATCAGATAACAGATGTACTTGTTTGGATGCTGTCGATGAAGGAAAGTCGTCCCTCCAACCTTCAATATCTACGTTAATGGCAGTGTCTTTCGTTATAAATGCCCTGCGAGGGGCAACCAGTCTTCCGTCTTTTGTGCTTTCTAAGTTCGTCCAGTTCCCTCTGGTAAACTTAAATTCAAATAAACCGGGTTTAACATTCTTGACGACGAATTTCTGCTTGCCATTAACTTGTTTACTTAACACGTAAGAGCGATCACCTGGTGCCCACATGTTAAAGGCACCGGTGATATAAATTGAATCCTGCTGATGTTGTTCAGGTTTTCCGTGCAAAACTATTTCAACGTTATATTGGCCCTGAACAGTGAACGTTAGCACAGAAAAAACTGAAATTAAAAATGTTTTTAGCATTCTTATAAATTGATCTTATAAAATCCTGAAACGGAACCACCCTCTGTTACGTTAAATAAAGAGGTGGCAGCAGTTAAATCGCTATTTAATTGATAGTATCCATTTAAGCCCGCAGACGGAGCGTTTACACGTAATAACAGTTTATCATCTACTTTGATGGTGCCGAATGCAGCGCCAGGATTAGTAACATATGGCACGCCATTGATCTTAGTACGGGCTTTGGTCGCTATATCAATGGTATAATATTCCCAGATTTCTGAAAAGTTGATGTTGCCGTTTGCGCCGCCCGTTAAAGCTACAGTAGGAATAATGGTAATGATCTTTCCATTGGTTGCAAATATATTTACAAATTTGCCGCCGGTCATAATGTCGTCCATTTTCAACTCCCAGGTTTTATCTATATCAGTTTCTGACGCTTTGATACGAACTACTTTAGACTTTCCTCCTAATGAACTTCTGCCCTGGGTGACAATATATAAATCGCCATTCGTGTCGAAACTATACATATTGTTGTCGTTGATGTAAGCAATACTGCCGGTATCTTCAATTTTTATAGTTTTTTCATAATTTCCGGATGCTACATCTATTACAGCAATGTAAACATCAGGGTAAAAGTCGTCCCAGAATCCCTTTTGCGTACCGTTTGTTGTTGCATAAGTGATATTTGCATATAATTTTCCGCCTTTTATAGCTAAAAATTTCTGACCTATTGACCGGTATAATATTCCGGCTTCATCCGAACCTCTTTCATTTACCACATTTGTTAAATCAATTTCGCCGGTCCGCGACAAGGTTTCCGGATTAAATTTTTGAATCTTCAGCGGGCTGGAGCCATCCCAATAGAAACCGGTGTTTTCATTTATAACAAAATTGCCCGACCCATTGGTGGTATTGTCTGTAGCCTTCAGAAATTTATCGACAACAACTTTATTGTCGCTCACAATCAAACGCTCAATGCCCAGTTCGTTACCCGTAGAATTAAACATTTTTAATAACCAATTTCCATAAGGTCTCCAACCTCCCATACCCATGCCCTGTAAGGATGTAGCGTTAATATTTGATACATTGCCAGATGGAATTTCATCAAATGCGGTCGCATAACCTGGTTTGGTTAATGTGTTTTCGCTCATAGTGATCAGGACATATTTCGAGCTCTCAGGATTAGTTGGCTCTGGATCCGGATCATTTTTCTTGCTGCAGGAAGATAATCCTGTAATAGTTGCAATGCCTATAATGAGGCCTTTTGATAATAACTTTTTCATTGAATGTTGTAATTTAATTTTAAGTGAAAACTTCTGCCTGCCTTTTGTATCCTGTAATTATCATACAGGTTGTTGTTTAATATATTTTTGGCTTCCAGGCCGATGGATAATTTGTTGTTCAATGCCGGATAGTTGGTTCCGATACTCAGCAAATGCTGATCTGGTATAATCAATAAACTATTGATATCGGCTTTACCTCCCAACCCTAAAAATCCGGTAGGTTCCAGTCTTTTAGGAATCGTTTCTAAATAATACTCCCTGACAAAACTGTAGTAGCCGTAAAATTTAAGCTTATTTATGTTATAGTTTAGTCCCGCATTTGCGAACAGGTAAGGCGTATTTCTTAGCCGTGCATCGTTTTTTTCGGCATCACCACCTGATGATGAAACATTAAATAATCTTAAATCCTGCCATGTTGCATTGGCATTTAACAGCAGGTTCCTGAAAAGATAGACCACGCCATCTAATTCCATACCATATCCTTTAACGTTTTCCTGGTTTTCAAAATGAGCATATGGCTGCTGTATAGGCACCAAAAGAATCAGATTTTTTGTCCGGCGGTAAAAAGTATTTACTTCAACACTGTAAGAAACAGGCTTATTGTAGCGATACCCAAGATTCAGGTTTAAACTACGCTCCGGCTTTAAACTGAAGTTTGGCACTACAAAGACCGCATCGCCGAATAACTCGTTATGGTCTGGAAGACGATTGGCGTATTCTGCAGAGAAACGGATCAAACTCCTGCTATTGATTTCATATTTTATGGCGTCGGCAATGCCCCAGCTATTGCCGCCAATATCCTTAACCTCGTCGCTGAATACCGGCCGTGCTTCATAAGCTTCAATGCCGCTGGCCGAATAGTTAAAAAACTTACCTGTCAACAGGTGGTTGATTTTTTTGTCAAAAAGATCAGACGAAATGCCCATAGCAGTTACAAACTTCCGGTACGATGATTCTGCACTTAATACATCAATGTCGGTTCCTGAAAAACGGGGGCCAAGCGGGTCATTCCCATCTCTTGATGCGCTTAAATAAACGGTGTTCAGCTCTAAAGTATGGTTATCTGTAATGCTGAACGCCAGATTGGTTCTGCTTATAAAATTTCTGCTGTTAATATCTGAGTTAGATGCCTGCCTGCTTTCTCCAACTTTTAAAGGATTAGGAGTAAAGTTGCCAAACCAATCATATTGTCCGTGCAAAGTATCAATTCTGTTAATTTTTATGGTATTGTATGTAACAAACTGGTTAACAGTTAACCGGTTATTGAATAATGTTTTTTTGTAACTAACTGACGGAACAACAGAAGACTGTTTACTTACAATTGCCCCATAGGGATCTGTCATCAGTGCAGGGTGCTGCTGCTCCTTATTGTTGCTAAAGGCGCTTAGCTCAAATCGAATTTCATCTGCCCATTTTCTGTTTTTTAACCCGGCATACGCCTGAACGAAATAACCTGTAAAGGCATTATGGAATAACGGAACATTGGCATCATACTGATTCCTGGTTTCCGGATCTGTAGCTCTGACCAATGCCTTGTAATCATTATCAGAATGGTTATAAAATGCGTCAACGCCGGCAAACCATTGATTTGCAGGATTGGTATAATACCCATTCAGATTGAGGCGGTGGGTATTAAAAGAAGCCAGTTCATAACCCGCCTCCATGTATTTATTTGACGGTCGCCTGCTGATTAAGTTCACTGCACCTCCCAAAGCGTCGGCACCCAAAGAAACCGGTAAAACACCCTTGTAAACCTCTATCCGCTGCAGCATATTTGCAGGCAAAGAAGATAAGCCAAAGCCTTCTCCCAAATAATCCAATGGAATTCCATCCCTGAAATATTTTATTGCTTTACCCTGAAAGCCATTTAATGAAACATCAGCTGCAGATCCTAACCCACCTGTTTGCCTTATGCGAATGCCTGCAGTTCTGTTCATAAGTTCGGTTACTGTTGCAGGTTTGTTATATGCTTCTTTCAACTCAATAACCGTCGTCTTTATAGATTGATCTTTTATTTTTTGAGTTTCGGTTTTACCGGTAACCGTTACATTTTCAAGCGTACTTACATGTTCAATGAGGATAAAATCGAAAGAATTTTCGCCTGCGCTTACGTTAACTTCTTTTTCGAACGTTTGATAACCTATAAAACTAAGCCTGATCAGATACTTTCCATATCGGGGGATGTGCAGACTAAACTCGCCATACGTATTTGTTGCCGTTTTTTTAGACAAAGCCGGTAAGCCAACGCTTACGCCGGAAATAGCTAAGCCTTGCTGATCTAAAACCTTTCCTTTCAGCTGCAGGCCGGTTTGTGCTTCTGCACTATTCAGCAATCCAAGGCTAAGCAATGCCAGCAATGTTGGTATTAAACGTATGCGATATGTTATAAAATGCTTCATCAGGCATCAACCATAACTTGTAAAAAACCGCGGGAACATTTCTCTACGCGCGCTTTCACCTGGTAAACATCCCGGATCATTTTTGGCGTAACCACCTCAGATGCTTTACCCGAACTGTAGATTTTGGCGTTGTTCAATACCACCAGGATATCTGCCCAGCGGGAAGCCAGATTCAAATCGTGCAGCACCATGATCACGATATTCCCTTTGCCGGCATAAAATTTAATCATATTCATTACCGTTATCTGATGGTTTAAATCCAATGCGCTCGTCGGCTCATCCAGTAACAAAACTTTTGGATTTCTTACAATGGCCTGTGCCAGGCCTGCCATTTGCCTTTGCCCGCCGGAAAGACTGCTAAGGGGGTCTAAAGCACTATCAATCAAGTCCATTTGCTCCAAAACATCAAACGCTTTTGCTCTGATTTGTGCAGAATTGCCGTTATGATCAAGGGGGGAAACTTTTAAAGCAGTGATCAAAGCTTCCAGAACGGTTAATTCTACATCCGTTTTTTGATGCTGCGGCATATAACCAACAATCTTTGATCTTTCTTCCTGTGAGATATGAACCAGATTCCTGCCGGCAAGATTAATTTCTCCATCTGCATGGATCAATGAAGCAATAGATTTTAAAAGAGTTGATTTACCTGCAGCATTGGGACCGACCAATGCTACAATATTTCCGGTTTCTATATCGGCAACATTAAAATGTTCGAATATCTTTTTCCTGGGATAGCCTGCAGATAAGTTCCTGATGTTTAATATGTCGCTCATGAGTTTTTGCCCTTTCTGATAATTAAATAAAGAAATACAGGGACGCCAACAAGGGCAGTAACTACACCAACAGGGACCAAAGCGCCCGGAACAATTATTTTACTGGCTACGGAAGCCAGAGACATTACCAGAGCGCCTGTTAATAAACTTGCAGGAAACCAGTAACGATGATCTTCGCCAATTAACATTTTAGCTATGTGCGGCCCTACTAAGCCTATAAAACCTATTGTGCCGACAAAAGCAACCGCTGTTGCCGATAACAAACTGATCCTTAGCATGGAAAAAAAACGTAATCTTTTAACGTTGATCCCAAAGCTATGAGCTTTGTCTTCGCCCAAACGAAGTGCAGTCATTTTCCAGGAAGCAAGCATGGAAAATGGAATAATACAGGCGACAACGATAGCTAAAACCTGAATTTTATCCCAGGTAGACCGTGAAAGACTTCCCATATTCCAAAAAACCATTTGCTGCAATGCTTCAGGTGTTGCAACAAAATGTAAAAGTGCTACCAAAGCATTAAAAGTGAATACCAGTGCAATACCGAACAAAACCAAAACATCCACTCCGGCACCGCGCCATTTGGCTAATGCCTGCAATAGTAACACAGATCCGAAGGCAAAAATAAAGGCATTAGCAGATACCACCCAGTTGTCTGTTAAAAATGGAATTCCGATGCCCAAAATAATAGCTAACCCGGCACCCAAAGATGCTGCTGCCGAAACACCCAATGTAAACGGGCTGGCTAATGGATTATTCAGGATGGTTTGCATCTCCGCACCCGCAAGCGATAGCGCCATACCAACCAGAACGGCCATAATAGCATAAGGCATTCTTACTTTCCAGATAATAATATCTGTTCCTTTAGCTACCATTTCTGGCGCAAACAAGCCCTTTAAAACATCAGACAACTTAAGCAGTGACGGCCCGGTTGAAATATCCAGACAAAAGGAAAAAATGCAGGCCACAGCCAATAAAATAATAATTAACCATCTTCTGCTCAGCTTATCTTTGTAAAGCTGCTCAACCTCTTTTCTTGATGGTTTTAAGATAGGAATATGCTGTGCTATACTGCTCATTCCTATTTTATGCTGACAAAGTAAGTTCCCGTCATCGGAACGGAAAGAAATTTCTGGTTAAGCTCTTTTAACGATGCTTCGGGACTAACGTCTTTAAATAAGTTAGGATGGGTCCATTTTGCTACAGCTTCTGATACTAAAATATTAAATGGTGAAGCATAGAAAAGATGCCATAAACCATAAACCCTGCCATTCCTGACGGCACTAAGCTCTGATAAAACCGGGTCTGAAACTCTTTTTTTAATGCTTTGCCTCGCTTCGGTTACAGAAATGTCTGTACCTAAAACCACGCCACGCCCTCTAAAAGTATCAAGACCTGTAGCAATATATATCTGGGGATCTGACGTTAAAATATACTCTAAATTGAGTTGACCGAGCGGGCCGGGAATTACAGCCTCTCCGATGTTTGTAGCTCCGGCAAGACTGATGAAAGGAGACAAATTTCCTTTTCCGGCAGTAGAGAACTGGTTCTCGGTGGTTCCGGCCTTCATATCAATAAACACTTTGGGCCGGGCGGGACGGGCTTTCCCAATTCTGTCTGCTATACGTTTTTTTCTTAATTCATAAAAAGCAATAAACTCATTTGCTTTCTTCTCGCGATTTAAGATTTTGCCAAGAATACGCATGCTGGGTACGGTATTTGTAAAAGGATTTACCCTGAAATCTATAAATACTACCGGGATACCTGCTGCCTGTAGCTGCATGATAATTTCTTTATGGCTTTGCCCCGGCCCGTGCCCCTTTACACTGAAAATGGCCAGGTCTGGTTTCGATGCAATCGCTTTTTCTACAGAAAAGGTTTCTGCATTGGTGCCCACAACCGGCACTTTTTCTATTGCCGGAAATGCCTTTTTGTAATCAGCATATTCAGGTCCCTGTTTAAAATCTGCCGACCAGGATGCCAAAAAGCTAACGGGATTAGGATCAAGAATGTTTAGAGTTATTAAATCGCGTCCCTCGCCAAGTAATACCTTTTTAGCCGGCTTTTTCAAGATAACAGACCTGCCTAATACATCTTTCAGTGTTACCTGCTGAGCCTGGCTGTTGGTAATCAATATCAGTAAAATCGGGAGGAACTTTATGAACTTCATTTTGCAAAAATATAATTATTTAGACTGATTAAAAATAAAGGAGAGTATTATTTTTGATGGTCATACACTATTAAGCTGATTTTAATGACACTTTTGACCCTACGGGAATACAAATCATCCGGTTTAGGAGACGGCGCAGACCGCTATCAATACATAGGAAAAGGCCAGCATGATGCAGCTCCAAGAGTCAGTGATTTTATTGAAACCATATTCGGGCAGTTAAAGAACGGCAGTAACGAACTCTCCTTTGGTACCCGCATTTTTTCATTTTATTGATCCATATTAATGCTCCGGTAACAGGTAGCGAGGTGGCAATCAGGCAGGAAACAAAATACAACAGTTTTGTAAATTGCCCGTATACGTTTCCAACGTGCAGGCTTTTAATGGATAAAGATATGCGCTCATTCAGCGGTTTTTCCCGGAAAATATCCTTTTCCAGCAACTTCCCGGAATATTGATCAAGCACAAGCTTGTCTGCCGCCGCCGGGGCAAAGAACCCCGCCCGGTTTTTTGAAACAGAGATCGTGCCGGTACTGCCGGAAGCAAAACTAATCATATAATCTCCGGAATAAGGTAAGAACGCATCTGCAACAGCCATTGTTTCTTCGAGTGTTATAGGAGCTTTTCCGTCATCGGGCAGGATCGAATAGACCTGTGGCCTTTCAGTTTGCCGGGTCTGCGTTGCTGCCTCATAGGTGTTCCATACCTTGCGCCAACCGGTTCGATACCAGTCAAATGACCAGAAGGGGCCCGTAACACCCATTAAAAACAAAATAATACAGCTATAAAAGCCTAAGGTATTGTGCAGATCATGGTTTACACGTTTCCAGTTTGCCGACCACTTGATCTTCAGTCCATTTTTCCAGTTGCGCAGGCGTTGGGGGAACCAGATGATGATACCCGTGACGACGCCCAGAGTAAATAAAATAGTTGCCGTACCGGTAATCCAGCTACCCAGCTTTCTGTTCTCAACCCCTTCAAAAAGCGGTTCATCAATCTCATTTAACAACAGCCATCGGTGTAACCCAAACATTTTCTGCATAAAATCAGCCGTGGCTGTTTTTAGCCCTGAAACCTCCCCGATCATCTCTCCTGTATATGGATTGACCATCATCTGAAGAGGCTGGGCCCGCCTTCCGCCTTGCGAGTGACCTGCCTGTTGCTCCTGCCTGCCTGATTTTTTCTGCTCCCCCTGTCGCGTATCGGGTGATCTTTTCCCTTCTTCGCCTCTGGATTCGGGCTGACGTTCCCGACGGGTATCTTCTCCCCGCTCCCGGCGTCTTTCCGTTCCGGAATCCTCCTTGCCGCGTTTTTTGAAAAAAACAGCTACTGTTCTTTTTCTGTCATGAGGAATCTGGATACCCGTGATCTCTCCGGCAATCCCTGGCCGGGTAATCGCCAATATCGAGTCTGCCGGAAGACGGCGCGAGCCGTCATTGTTTACTTTATAATATTCCGGGCTTGCTGCTTCTCTGATCTCTGTATTATAAACATAAACAGTGCCTGTAAAGCATACCACAAAAACGATAATCCCTGAAATTAATCCAGCCCAAAGGTGAATGTCGTTTAAAAACTTTCTTACTTTCTGCCAGGTACTTACCTTCTTCATATAACTGTATAAGGTGGAGAAACTACAGGAATCAGGCGGACTGTCGCCCTGCCTGACTCCTGCATAAATTTTGTTAAAAGATATTTGTCTGGTTCAGAAATCAGAAAATACCAATGTAGTATGCGTCTGCTCCGGTGGTGATCGTTGCGCCTAAAGTATAAGCTGAAGAGTTGGTTGATTTCACATCAAAGATATAGATATTGCCCTGGCCGCCAACCGGAGATAATGCCATGTAAAATTTACCGTCTTTTACAACAGAATACTGGTACTGTTGTAACCAGAGATCGGCGGGGACATTAAGATCGACCACCGTTTTATTGTACAGATCTACACGTGCCACTCCCCAGTTAGCAGAAGACTTGGCACCCAGATCAGCTTTCAGATAGGGCACATAAGCTATACCTCCGCCTGCGTAGAACCATCCCTGTGTACTGGTCGGACGGCCGATAGCTGCAGAGAAATCAAGGCTGTAACTATCATAAACACCATTTTTTATCTTCAGAAAGGTTGTTTGCGAGCCGTCATCAGAGATCACATAAATATCATTGTTCTCGTCTATATGCGCGTTTGGCGTACGGTACCCGTTGGTAGCTCCTTCAGCCAGTGTGGTTTCAATCACCTGTGGATTTGCCAGTGAAGGAAAATCTACAACCAGCGTAACCGTATTAATGTAATTAGATGCGCTTGCATCTGTAGCAGGATTATACTGGCTTAAAGCCACACCATAGTATGCTTTACCATTCTGAACAACAGGTGCATCGATACGGCTTACAAAATAATTGGCAGCAATCATTTCGTCACTTAGCGGAATATTAAACTCAGTACTTTGTGCAATACCCACGTTCGAAAGATTGATTACAGCCAGGATCGCCTTGGTTAACCTTTTGTCAAATATTGTTCCGGCCTCGTCCTTGTAGTAATTTGTTGATACTACGTGATGCAGCAGGGCATAGTCGTCGTTAACTTTTGTCCAGCGTGGGTTGTTCGTACCCATTACAACAGATATATCCGATTGATTAGTCAGTGTATAATTCTGGCCGGAGTTGTACTGATATCTGTAAATACGACCGCCGCCGTAGTCGAGGTTATATACGTAGGCACCGTCATTTGATGCATAAAAACGTGCTGTACGGGTAGATGGCAGCTGGAACCCGTAATTATTAAATGATATGGAGCCCGTTGATAAGTCAGTAACACCCTGTACATAAGTGGCCGACTGGCTGTCAGATCCTACCGCAAATGCTACATGGAACTCACCGGTTTTATCACCTGCATAGTCTGTACCATTGTCATTATTATCATCCTTGCTGCACGAAGTGAAGGCGAAAGCTACAGAGACAGCCAGCAGCCAGTTTCTAAGTTTTGAGTAATTCATTGTCATTTTCATCTTGTTAATCATTTATTGTATTATTTAAAACAGTGTATATGTTATTTTCCCGTAAAAGGCCCGTCCGGGTTTTTGTAAAGCATAGTTGTCAAAAACCTGTTCGTTAAATATGTTCTTCGCATCAAAACCGAAGGTTATTTTCCGTGAAGGCAGCGTATAAGTAAAGCCTATATCATGTACAAACTGCATCGGAATGTAGGCCAGGCCCCTTCCGCCTATCCCTGCAAAATTTCTCAGGAATTCGTTTACATAAAGGGCGTTATAGTTTACCGAAGCAACAGACTGTTTTCTGAACAGATCGTTGATGTAGTATGAGACCGTGGTATTGAATTTAAAGTTGGGTTCATTGGCTAACTGACTGCCATAATATAAATAAGGATCGCCCCTTTCATCGTATTGAACATTCCATTTGCTATTGAACTTAGATACCGTAAAAAGGACATTCAGTTTCCGGTTGTAATTATAAATAAGCTCGGCATCGAAACCATCGCTTTGGATGCTGTTAAAGTTGGTATAATTGTTGGTTTGGTCGAGGTCGTCTACCTCGTTTAACCTGATCATGTCCTTCGTTTCACGTAAGAAAAAGTTGGAATTAAGACTAAGTGTACTTCTTCCCAGTTTCAGCGGTCCCAGATTAATACCAATATTGGCATTATGGCTTCTTTCCGGTTCAAGGTTAACCGAGGAAACAATATTTTCAGCGTCATTTCCAAATAGTTCTGAAGCCTCCGGCATCCGTACGGCCTTCTCTCCCGACGCCATCAGGAATACCTTTGGAAATAATTCGTACGACAGCGCCACTCCGTAACCGTCGGCATCGGCCGTACGCTCAAAGGTAGCCGATCTGAGGGTACCGGTACCTTGGGCCCCCTCCCAGTAAGGTTCTATCGACTCATGATTTTGCCTGAAATACTTATAAAAGATATTGGTCCGCAGCTTATTATTGAAAGCAAGATTTTCATAGGTCAGCCCAAATACACTTTTACTTAAGTTCCTGGTATTGATCATTTGCCTTTCTGCCAGCGGCTGCATTTCATTGTCGTTGTCTCTCTCAAAATTGTTATAGAATACATTCACAAAAATCCTGTTACCGTCTGTAATCGCGTAATCGAGGTTTGTTCTCAGCACCATGTTTTTTTCCTTGTTAACCGATACCGAAGGCACTCCCTGTTCGGCACCCGACGCCCATTGCGCCACGTTGCCGTTTGCAGTGCGGATCACTGTACTGTTCCAGCTGTATTTATCCCCAATGGTATCAACAGCCCCCCTGTTAAGGAATGAATAACTCCCGTTCACATTGATGTCTAACCCGTTGAAAAGTGCGTCCTTCTTATTATACTGCAATGAAGTCACTGCAGATTGCTGGTCTGTTGTACGGTTACCATAAACCACTCTCATGATGGTACCATGCTGTACTTCCTTGTCGGCTCCTGAAATAATAGCCCCAACCGAAAAGTTATCCGCCCATTTTACATTGGTATAACCAATATCAAATCGCCCGCCTGCCGATTTATAGGCATCATGAAACCGCCTGGCTACAATAGGTGTAATAGTAGCATCTGTATTGGTAATAGTAACATCATCTCCCCAAACTTTATAGTTATTATCAGAGTAATTATAAAAGGCAGATGCATTAACGGTAAAACCTGTAGAATCGTTTCTATACGATCCGCTGGCATTCCATTGATGCGTGTTGAAAGAACCATACGAGTACGATGCGGTAAGAGAATTTCTCTTTCTGTTTTTAAGCACAACATTGATGGCGCCGCCAAGTGCGTCTTCTGATAAATGAGCGGGTACCACTCCCTTATAAATTTCTATGCGTTCAATCAGTGATGGGGGCAGACTGTTCAACGAAAAAGAACTGCCATAGTTAGATACCGGCACACCGTCAATAAAGATCCTTACTGCATTGCCCGTCAGCCCGTTTATGTTATAATGAATGTGCGACCCCAAACCGCCGTCCTGGCGGATACGTACTCCGGCCGACCGGTCTAACAATTCATTCGTCTGGATGGATTGCAGGGCAGCCCTCTCTGTTTCTATCACATTAACAGCAAAACCTTTTGTTTCCACTTCCTTCTTATCTGATTGCTTGCTTATCACTACCTCATTCAGGTTGATATCGCGTTTAGCATCAATTGTAACGTGGAAATTCCGATGGGGTTCCTTCAACTCCAGCCGAAGCATTTTCTTCCTGATCTCTATAGAAGAAACTTCTATTTCGTATGTACCGTATGGTATTCCCTTAAACTCATAGAACCCTTTCTCATTAGTAACAGAGAGCCTTTTCAGCTCATTAATTCTCACTGTTGCATGAAGTACAGGTTTGCCGTCAGAAAACCTTACCGAGCCGGAGATAGTGCCTGTTTGTGCAAAAGAGGTGAAGAAAATCAGATTGAATAGTAAAACTGTTACACAAGATTTCATTTTGACCATTAAACATTTTGTATTTTTGAATTCATTTAGATTCAATCTAAATAAAAGCGTGACAAGAATAGGAAATAATGCCTTTTGAGGAGTAACGCATTCCGAAAAACGTATTACTGAATCCGAAAAAATAAAATAATGGACTATACAATTACTACTTCAGATGGTTTAGATACCTTACACCTTGAGAACATCAGCGATTCAATACAATATGGCCGATTGAACCTGATAAAAGAAACGGTCATTACATTTGACAGAGAGTTCTTCATCAGTGTCATCGGGTTGAACGGTACGTTTGATATCCGTCTTACCGAAAACAGCAAACCGACCCTTTGTGATAAGGGAAGTGTCCTCGTTCATGCTGATAAAAAGGATTGTCTTTCACTGTGTGCCCGTAACAGTGAAGGGTTCTGCCTGCTGATTGTATATAAAACGGATTTCCTCGACCTGCTGAAGAAAAATCCGTTGCATAAACCCGAAGTTAGGAATATCATTGTCGATCAGCCTGTAATTAAAGTTCTTACTAATCAGTATATCAAAATACTTGCCGCAGACCTCATCGGCAATAAGCTCCCTCCATCGGTCAGTCATATTCACTGTAAGGCGAAAGTTCTGGAGGTATTTGCGCTGCAATTAGACGAATTGATCAGTACTCCAGAACCGTCATCCCTTAATATCCGGGATGATGATATGAAGAAAATACGTATGGTGAGACAGCTGATCGAAGAAAATACAGGTTATACTTATACTATTTCCGAACTGGCAAGGTATGCAGGCACGAATGAGCAGTACCTGAAAAAATTCTTTAAGCATTTCTATGGCAAGACTATCTACAATTATATGCTGGGCTGCAAGATGGAAAAAGCGAGGGATCTTATTCTTAAAAGAGGAGCGAAGATCGCAAATGTGGCTCAGCAAACCGGATACAAATATCCAACGCATTTCTCGGCCGCGTTTAAGCGTTACTTTGGTTATCTCCCACAATCGTTAAAATACCTTGTGATAATACAGACAGACCTTGAGTGGCTTTTAGTACTTTAAGGGTCGTTTGATATTGATCCTGATATTCGATAATCTGCACATCTTTCAATATCGACCAGCATTACAGGAAGGCCGGTTTTGAAGAAAAACATCGGTTCGATGTTTCCTGAAAATCTGTGTTTTGACAGGAAGCAATATCGAACCGCTGATCTAAGCCAACTACTTGCTATTATATTGCTTATTAACAGCAAATTATAAGGCATAAAAAAGGGGAAAGGCTCATTTAATCTGAACCTTTCCCAAGTAGCCCCGACGGGAATCGAACCCATATCTAGAGTTTAGGAAACGCCTATTCTATCCGTTGAACTACGGGGCCAATTATTACCGGATCACACTGCCATTGGCAGCACTTTCCGCCGGAGTTACAAAAATAAGTTTTCCATCGGAATTTTCCGACATTAAAATCATTCCTTGTGAAACAATTCCTTTAATTTCCCTGGGTTCAAGATTAACGAGAATGCTAACCTGCTGCCCAACGATAGAATCCGGTTCAAAATATTCGGCAATACCAGATACTACTGTACGGGTATCAATGCCAGTATCAATAGTAAGCTTCAGTAATTTCTTTGTTTTTGTAACCTTCTCCGCAGCCAGAATAGTACCCACTCTGATGTCCATCGCCGAAAACTGATCGTAATTGATATTCTCCTTAGCCGGGCTAACCTCTACTGCAGCAGTAACCAGACCCTGAGCTTTATTAAGCAGCTTTTCAAGCTGTTTCTCAATCACAGCATCCTCTACTTTTTCAAATAACAGTTCTGCCTGGTTTAACTGATGTCCATCTTCAAATTTAATCTCTTCATCGTAAGACACAACATCCTGAGAAAAATTAAGCATATAAAAGATTTTCTTCGAAGCCGATGGCAAGAACGGCTGTGCCAATATACCAAGATGAGCAATAATATGAAGGCAGTTCTGCAACACCTCTCTTGTAGCCTCAGGATCAGTCTTAAAGGTTTTCCAGGGCTCCTTCTCTGTAAGGAACTTGTTTCCTGTACGGGCAACATCTATCAGCTCAGAAAGTGCCTGCCTGAACTTGTAGGTTTCAATACTTTCACTAATAGCCTTATACGCTTTTCCTACCTGTTCATGTAAATCAGGATCAGTAAAGCGGGGCGAAGCCTGAACTTTCCCTTCGTAATACTTATGCATCAGGATCATTACCCGGTTCACAAAATTACCAAAGATAGCCACCAGTTCATTGTTTATCCGGGCCTGGTAATCACGCCAGGTAAACTCGCTGTCGGATGTCTCAGGGAGGATAGAAGTAAGCACATAGCGTAACTCATCCTGTTTCCCAGGAAATTCCTCAAGATATTCATGCAGCCATACAGCATGATTCCTTGAAGTAGAAAGCTTATCGCCTTCGAGGTTTAAAAACTCGTTGGCCGGCACATTCTCAGGCAGGATATATTCTCCGTGGGCATGCAGAATAGAAGGAAAAGTAATGCAATGAAAAACAATGTTATCCTTACCAATGAAATGGATCAGGCAAGAATTATCTTCCTCATTCTCCTGTTGCTTCCAATATTTTTGCCAGTCCTTCCCATGATCTTTCGCCCACTGCTTGGTAGCAGAGATATAACCGATAGGAGCATCCAGCCACACATACAGTTTTTTGCCTTTTGCCTCTTCCAATGGTACGTCAATCCCCCAGTCGAGGTCTCTCGTCATCGAGCGGGGTTGTAAACCAGCCTTCAGCCATGAACTGCACTGACCGTACACATTGGTCTTCCACTTATTCTTTTTCCCCTCCAGCAGCCATTCTTCCAGCCATGGCTGATATTTATCAAGCGGGAGATACCAGTGTTTGGTTAACCTGAGCACCGGCGCTTTACCGCTTAAAGTAGATTTCGGGTTAATCAGATCCGTTGGGTTCAAAGAACTGCCGCACTTCTCGCACTGATCTCCATAGGCACCCTCATTTCCGCAATTCGGGCAGGTACCAATGATATACCTGTCGGCCAGGAACTGATCATATTCCTCATCATAATACTGTTCTGATTCCTTCTCAATAAATTCACCCTTTTCGTAAAGATTAAGAAAGAATTCCTGTGAAAGGTCATGATGAATGGGGGAGGAGGTGCGATGGTAAATATCGAAAGCGATTCCAAACTGCCCGAAGCTCTCCTTGATCTGCTTATGATATTTATCTATAATTTCCTGGGGAGTAATCCCTTCCTTCTTCGCTTTAATGGTGATGGCGGCTCCATGCTCATCCGATCCGCATACATACACCACATCCTTCTTTTTAAGACGAAGATGCCTTACAAAAATATCAGCAGGAATATATGCACCGGCCAGATGGCCAATATGAAGCGGCCCGTTTGCATAAGGCAACGCGGAAGTAACTGTATATCGTTTAAATTTATCTAATTCAGACATTAAAAATCACATTCTGATAACCGGGCAAAGATAATGATAGATGTTGAGAAAAATTCCCTGATATTGCAATCATAACCCTTAACTTTCCATTTTTAAACATTCATTCTGCATGGTAACTCCCCCGTATTTAAAAAAAGGTGATAAAATAGGGATCACCTGTCCCGCCAAAAGTCTTCCTTCGGATATCAACAGCGCTGTACAAATGCTTGAATCCTGGGGATTGGAAGTTGTGCTTGGGGAAACGGTAACTGCAACCTATCATCAATTTGCAGGAACCGATGAATTACGAACAAAAGACTTTCAACGTTTCCTGGATGATGATTCTATAAAAGCAATTATAGCTGCCAGGGGAGGATATGGAACAGTCCGGATCATTGATCAGCTTGATTTTTCGCGGTTTAAGGAAAACCCAAAATGGGTAGTAGGGTTTAGCGACATCACGGTTCTTCACAGCCATATCCATACCACCTGCGGAGTTCAAACTATTCACGGACAAATGCCGCTGAATGTTCCTGACGCAACGAAACCATCATTAGAATCTCTCAGAAAGGCCTTATTTGGAGAACCATTGTTATATGAATATAAGAGCCTGGTGCCCTGTCGCGA
The DNA here is from genome assembly GCA_015654985.1 of Sphingobacteriales bacterium. Taxonomy (GTDB): domain Bacteria; phylum Bacteroidota; class Bacteroidia; order Sphingobacteriales; family Sphingobacteriaceae; genus Arcticibacter. The sequence continues at coordinate 17,594 of JAATFW010000252.1, forward strand.
TGGAGAAGCTGAAGGTATTCTGATAGGAGGGAACCTAACTCTCCTTGTGATGATGGGCGGTTCTGTTTCTGAAATGGATTATACTGGTAAGATCCTTTTTATCGAAGATGTGGGGGAATACCTTTATTCTGTTGACCGTATGCTCTGGCAATTAAAACGTGCAGGTAAACTGGCGAAGCTTAAGGGATTAATTGTAGGTGGGTTTACGGATTTAAAAGATAACGCAATACCTTTTGGTGAAACAGTGCCGGAGATCGTTATGAATATCGTGAAGGAGTATGATTATCCGGTATACTTTGATTTCCCGGCAGGCCATATTGAAAATAATTATGCACTGGTAATGGGAGGTCTAATAAAAATTTACACTAATGCTTTGAAAACAAAAGCGGAGCAGGTTCAAGTAAAATAAGTATTTTATAAAAAGTTCGCCACAGGCGAACTTTTTATTATATTTGTATATATTCATATGCGTATTCGTTTAGTTAAAGAAAAGGCAATTCAAGATTTCGTAGTCAAACACGCGATCAGCAAAAGTGCCTTTCGTACCTGGCTGGATGTGTTAAAGTCGGCCGATTGGACAGTACCGGAAGACATAAAAGGAACTTTCCCCGCCACTGATCTCCTGGGCAAAAGTTCTAAACGTGCGGTATTCGATATTGGCGGTAATAAATACAGGTTGATCTGCGGTTATTTATTTGGCAGAAGGGAGGTACATTTGTTTATTTGTTGGATCGGTACACACTCCGAATATACTAAGCTGTGTAACAAAGGAGAACAATATACTGTATGCATGTTTAAATGAATTGGAAATGGAAACACTGAAGTATAAAGTTATTAAAACCGAAGCTCAATACTGGGATTATTGTAACCGGTTAGAAGAATTGGTGATGCAGGAAAGTAACGATTCGGAAATAGAAGAAGAAATCGACCTGTTAACCTTGCTCATCGAAAAATGGGATGAAGAACACAATACCTTAGGAAAATCAGACCCGGTAGAGGTGTTAAAATATCTCATGGCAGAGCATAAATTAAAATCTAACACACTGGCAGACCTATTAGGTGTCAGCAAAAGCTTTATCTCGGAAATATTAAATTATAAAAAAGGATTTTCCAAAGAAAATATTTGGAAGTTGTCCCAACATTTCAAAGTAAAGCAGGAACTGTTTAACCGGCCCTATAAACTGAAATCCGCGGCCAATTCTCACCTGAAAAATGCCAGCGTAATGAATACATTAAAACAGTTGCGGTCAGCAAACTAATCGATTGACAAAGCGAAATATCGAACTATAGAAGACCTTTTATTTTCGGTGTCATTTATGGTGTCATTTTCAGTGTCAATTACTTAACCTCCACTAAAATTACACAGTTTTCTACAGCTTATTACGCTCGACATGTAATTCATAATCATCCATACCTCAGCAGCGATGCCTAAAGCGGCCTCCAGCTTTAGAGCTCAGTGCAGATATTCATGTAATGGTATCATATTGATTACCATATCGTTTTTCTCAAATGTATCGCTCTGGTTGAGGGTGACTATGGTACCTTCTTTGATTCCAAGATTTTGCATCGCTTCTAACAATCCATTATATTCTCTATCAAAATTCTCGTCATTTACAGTTAGACAGACTTGTACCGCCTCTTTGACTATGTTCTTATCCATAGCGATAAAGTCGCATTCTCCCCTGTCTTTATAATAGAATATCTGTTGATATTTTCGGCGAAGATGTAAGAATATAAGGTTTTCTAAGCGTCTACCTGTATTTTCACTTATTGATAGAGCGTTTTCCGTATAAAGCCCCATATCCATTATATACACTTTCTTTGGATTGCGGGCTTGTACTTTAAGCGAATGGCTAAACATAGGCATAAATTCTAACAAGTAAGCATCTTTCAGGAAAGAGAAATATTCAAGGAAAGTAGCTGCCGACTTTATATCAAACATTCCTGCCAGCTTATTTGCGGACACTAAGTTTCCTATATTGGTTATCAGGAATGTTGTTAACTGACGGAGCGAAACAACATCACGAACAGAGTGTCTTACTGCTATATCTCTAAACAGAATATCGTCAACAAGGGTATTTAAGATAACCGGCATACCAGTTTTTACATATTCGGGTATACCGCCTACCTTTAGATATTCCATTACTGTATCTTCTCCGTTATTCAATCCCTTAAATTTGGCATATTCTGAATACGAGAATGGAAACAACTCCATAGATAGGTGTCTACCTGTCAAATGTGTTCCTAACTCTATACTCAACATAGAAGCATTAGAGCCCGTAACAAACACCTTATATCCTTCCCTGAGAAGTTGATTCACATACTTTTCCCATTCTTCAACAACTTGTATCTCATCAAAGAAGAGCACTTTTATTTCTCTTTTTTCTATCTCTCTGTGAAGTCTTGTAAAATCTCCAACCTCAAAACCTGATAAA
>JAATFW010000222.1 GCA_015654985.1 Sphingobacteriales bacterium
CGGTATTCCGTCACGCCCACCCCAGGTCCAGCTGTCCCTGTCGATCTGGTAGCTAAAACCGGCTGATAATCCGCTTCCTGTTAGTACCCCTTTTTGCACTTTGTAGTTTAACCAGGTATTCAGATTGTGTTTAGCGTACCCTGGAATCCGGTCGCCTGCATTAATTGCATTTATACCAGCATTTACACTATTGACCTTTGAGTCGGTATAAGCATAATTTGCAATAACATTTAATCCCTGCAGGATCTCCCCTCTTAAATCAAATTCAATTCCCTGAGCCCTGCTCTGCCCCAGAACCACTGAAAAAGAGGGTTCCGTTCCGTCATTCTCAGGGTCACTTGTCAGCTCGTTGTTTTTCAAAATACGATAGATACTTAAAGATGTACTCCACCTGCCATCAAACCAGTCTCTTTTAGCACCAAATTCAATATTGTTCCCGGTAATAGGCTTGATGCTCCCCCCATTTCTAAGAAAGCCGGTCTGCGGAACAAAGGACTGATCAAATAAAGCATAAGCAGATGTCGACTGATCGAAGGAGACGCTTAACCCAACCCGGGGAGTAAAACGTTTTGCGTCCTCTGGGGTTCCGTAATTTGTTTGTTTGGCGTAGGTGTAGCGACCAGCCAGTGTTAACCGGACTGTATTTTCCCAGAAGCCCAATTCGTCCTGAAAGTAAAGTCCCGTGTAATTCTCACTGATGGTGCCGCCTACACCGGCCCTTTCTTTCAATGGAGTGGTGCGGTCCCATACCGGATAGCCGTTTTCAGGAGCCTGATAGCTTGTTGCGTAAGGATTGAAAGGCCTGGCCGCAGAATCCAACAGGTGTGTCTGGTTCCAGTCGGCGAGATAATCCTTAGCTCCAAGGTCCAGTCCTGTCAGGATCCGATGACTAATCTCACCTGTTTTTATATCCCCGTTTAAAAATAGCTGGCCAAATTTATACTTGCTGCTTGCGTCCCAGATGCCTACACTCCTGACCATAGTTCCATCTGCATTTACCTGGGAAGGCCATTGATTTGCACCGATCTGCTTATAATTAAAATAAGATAATTGTGCCGTTACTTTCCATTGGGTATTGAGCTGACGCTGAATATTTAAAAATGCGCTATGGTCATTAATTTTTGTGGGTTCTATGCCGGGGTCGGCAGTAGTAAAATTGCGGGGTAATGTAGCATAGCCATTTGGCGAAAAGGAATAAACTGATCCGACATCCGACATTTTAGCGTACTGATAGGTGTACTCCAATGTTATAGTAGTCTTGTTGTCGAGCTTGAAGCTTAATACCGGAGCAACAGCATACCTGTCGTTATATTCGTAATTGCGGAATGAATTCTTATTTTGTCCCATCAGGTTTAGCCGGTACAATACCTTCCCCGATTTGTCTGCTTTACCGTCGAGGTCAAGAGTCCCGCGATACAGGTCATAGCTGCCAAGCATAAAGGATGCTTCCCCATTAAAGTCATTTCCGGTTGGTTTTTTAGTAACCACATTGTAAATGCCGCTCGGCTCGCCATTGCTCATCAGAAAGCCTGCAGGGCCTTTAACAAATTCGATATGGTCTACAAAACTCATGTCTTCGCTTAAAGGGCCCCAGCTTGAAGTTACATTTACTCCATTTCTGAAAGAAGCCATTCTCGCTCCTCTGGTGTTTACCCTGGAATATAAGTCGGCCCAGTGAGACAGGCGTGTTAACCCGCTTACATTTCTTGTGATCCCATCGGCCATGCTTATTATCTGCTGATCGGCAAGTACTCCCTGACCGATAATCTGGACGTTTTGAGGAATTTCAGCCAGTGGTTCATTCAGGCGTAATGAAGAAGAGGGGTTATCTGTATTATATTTGTTTCTGGTGCCCTTTATTGTCACTTCCTGCAAACGCTGGTTGTTTTCAGTGAGGCTAAAATCTACCACTAACACTTCTGCACCGTTAATCGTTACTTTTTTTTCCTGAGTAGTTAGCCCTACAGCACTTACCCTCAATGTATAAGATCCGGCTTTTACGCGCCTTATTTGATATTCGCCTTGTTCATTGGTTCTTGCACCCTGGGAAGTTTCTTTTAGTACTACTGAAATGTATTCTACAGGTCTGCCGTCCTGAGTGATTACCCTCCCTTTAATAGTGCCGGTTTGCGCGAAAGCGCAGAAACCAACCAGGAGAAAGGCGACAGAAGTAATCGTTTTTGCGTATAGTGTTTTTTTCATTATTTAATTATTTGGACTAATTCTAAACAGCGGCAAAGAAAAGACAAAGATTTAATTTGCGCAAGTTATTTTGAATTAATCTAAACAATTTTTTTGAAGGCTGATCTTTTATCGAGCCTAACCGGTAGGTCAGGATCCCGCCTATCCCCTATACACCTCCTCATTCACCGGATAAGGAATCCGCTCCCCTTTCAATCCCGCAATAACATTCGCGGCAACCAGTCTTACCATCTTTTCACGGGTTTCTTCGGTGCAGGTTCCGATATGGGGAGTAACGGCAACGTTATCCATGGAGAGTAAAGGATTGTCAGGCTGCATGGGTTCGGGATTGGTTACGTCGAGGCCTGCGCCCCAGATAATATGGTCCTGCAGCGCTTCTGTGAGGTCTTTCTCATTGTGCATGGCTCCTCTTGCGGTATTGATAAAGATGGAAGAAGGCTTCATTTTCGTAAAAACCTGTTTATCGAATAATGCCCTGCTGCCGTCGTTGAGTGAAGCATGGACAGACAGCACGTCGCTCTGCTGCAGCAGCTCATCGAACGATACCATTACGGCGCCGAACTCCTTCTCCGCCTGCTCATTACGGTGACGGTTATGATAGATCACCTTCATATCATAGGCCCTGTGACAGCGTTTTGCCATTTCTGTGCCTATATTGCCCATCCCGAATATGCCGAGGGTCTTGCCGTCAAGCTCAATACCGAGGTTAAGGGTAGGATCAAAAAAGCCCCACTGGCCGTTAAGGATCCTACGGTGGTTAAAGAACGCTTTGCGGGAGACGGCCAGCATTAACAGAAAAGCGGTATCGGCGGTGGTTTTACTCAATACCCCCGGTGTGTTGCCTACAGGAATTTTAAGGCGCGTTGCTTCGGCCAGATCTACATTATCAAAGCCAACGGAATGCAGTGCAATCACTTTCAGATGTTTGCATGCATTGAGAAAGTAACGGTCGAGCTGGTTAGGGCCTGCACTTACCAGTGCATCATAGTTTTTGCAATGAGCGATAAGTTCTTCCTGCGTTAAATCGCGCTTTTCGGTCCATTCTGTTACGCTAAGGCCGGCATCGCGCATCAGTTGAACTCCTGTTTCCGTTATCTTCCTGGTGATGAAAACTTTCATTATAATGACTCCCGCAACTTTAACAATTTCTTTACCGGCATGTTTACAAAGCTCAGCAAATGAAACCTGAACCAATGCATAATATCAGAATTTTATTAAGAAAGATTTACCGGTCCGGAATTTTGGGCATAAAAAAACACCTGCCTTACAGACAGGTGTTTCACGATTAAATTTTATAGTGATCTTTTAAATTACTTTTACATTTACCGCATTAAGGCCTTTCTTGCCTTCTTCTACATCGAACATCACTTTATCGTTTTCACGAATCTGATCGATCAGGCCAGAGGAATGTACAAAAACGTCGTCTCTGCTTTCACTCTGAGAAATGAATCCAAAACCTTTTTGGTTGTTGAAAAATTTTACTGTTCCTTCTTTTTGCATTATATTTTTAATAAGCTTCAAAGGTATGAATTAATTTTGACATATCTCACTGAAAATCAAAATATTTAAATTCATGCTTATAAGTGGCCTGAAAATTTACAGATCGCTGTTCAGATGATGAAGCAGTGACCGCGAAAGCTTATTAAAATAACGTTTACCGTTAAAGCCCATCACCCACTGGATCCCACGGCTGGCATTGGTGAGAAAAACCTCTTCTGCCTCGTTTAAAATATCGGGATTGATCTGCGCTTCGATTACAGGTATTTCATTTGCGGCAGCTATTTTCATCACCACACTGCGCATGACTCCTGCTATGCAGCCTTCGTTGAGGGCGGGGGTATACAGTTTTTTATCAAACATAACAAAAACGTTCGAGCTCATGGATTCACATAAAAAGCCGTTCTGATTGAGAATAAATACTTCATCCAGCGAATTCTGTTTCCGGTAAATGCCCGCCATGACAAAAATAAGCGAATTGCAGGTTTTATAATTCGACAGGTAATTTATTGGTTTGGTGATATCGTCAAAAACGTCAACGATCAACCCTTTTGTATTGCTGTGATAGGATGATTCATCATTTTTAGTCATTTCTATCGCATAGCCAAACCGGTTTCCCGTGGGGCTGTATAATCCATCGGCATCCCTGAATACGGTTAAACGGATCCTTGAATTCTCTCCTGCTGCATTCCGGATAGCAAGCCCGGTGACCTTCTCCTTTAAAAAGATCTCGTCTATAAGTGAATGACCTTCAAGTCCAAAGGCCTTCATCCCCTTCTGTAATCTTTCTGCATGAAGGTCTGCAAATTTAAGCTTCCCTTTTATCATCCGCATTGATTCAAACAACCCGTCGCCATATTTAAATGAACGGTTTCCAACTGTAAGCACCGGCTGACTTGCAGGTAAAATATCGCCGTTAAAATTTATAAAATTCATAATTTATTTTCTTCTGTTACAACCCAAAAATCACAATTGTGATTTACCGGGGTCGACATAATCTCTCCACTTTTGCAACACCGCCTGAAAATCAGCGGGTAAATCTGATTCAAAATGCATAAACGCCCTGGAGGCCGGATGTATAAACCCCAATGACAGGGCATGCAGGGCCTGCCGCGGCATCAGGTCGAAGCAATTAACGATAAACTGCCTGTATTTGCTGAAGACGGTGCCGTTAAGAATTTTGTCTCCTCCGTAAGTTGCGTCGTTAAACAGCGGGTGACCGATATGTTTCATATGCGCCCTGATCTGGTGGGTCCTGCCGGTTTCGAGCCGGCATTCGATGAGGGTGACATAATTAAAGCGTTCCAGTACTTTGTAATGGGTAACAGACCATTTTCCTTTAGTTTCGTCTGAGTAAATATCCATAACCCTGCGGTCTTTCAGACTTCTCCCGATATATCCGGTTACGGTTCCTTCATCTTCCAGGTCGCCCCATACGAGGGCAATATATTTCCGGGTAATGGTATGGTCGAAAAACTGCTTTGCAAGCCATGCCATTGCCCTTTCATTTTTACTGATGATCAGAAGTCCTGATGTATCCTTATCAATGCGGTGGACGAGCCCCGGCCTGCCTTCATTCCCCGGAAGCTGCGGCAATTGCTGAAAATGAAACACCAGTCCGTTTACCAGTGTTCCCGAATAATTATTATACCCCGGATGCACTACCATACCTGCAGGTTTGTTAATGAGAAGGACATCATTGTCCTCATAAACGATATCAAGCGGAATCTCTTCCGGGTAAACTTCAGTATCTCTCGGCGGATGAGGAAGCACTACCGAGATAACGTCGAGGGGCTTCACCTTATAACTCGACTTCACCACTTTTTCGTTCACCAGTACGCTGCCTGCCTCAATGGCATTCTGAACCCGGTTACGCGAAGCATTCTCCATACGGCTCATTAAAAACTTATCGAGCCGCAATAAAGATTGTCCCCTGTCTACCACTACCCGCAGATGTTCATACAGGTCCTGTTCATCCGTTTCCTGAAATTCTTCTTCTTCAGACATTCCGCAAAAGTAATATTTTTACCCTTGTACTTTCCCCTTTCTGCTTTGGACTTTGAACTTTCAACTTTAGACTTTGAACTTTCCACTTTAAGCTTTCAACTTTCAACTTTCAACTTTAAGCTTTCAACTTTCAACTTTTTCTCCCGTACCTTTGTGCTTTCAACTTTTTGCTTTAGCCCCGATAATATGCTTCCTTTCGAAATATATAGTCCTGAAGAAGAATTGCTTCATCCCCTTTTCAAAGAGAAAAAAGTGCGGGTGTTTATTAAGAGGGACGACATGATCCATCCCTTTATCTCAGGGAATAAATGGCGGAAACTAAAGTACAACCTTATTGAAGCGGAAAGCAGTCAGAAGAGGCATCTTGTAACATTCGGAGGGGCATGGTCTAACCACCTGCTTGCAACGGCGTGTGCGGCAGCTAAATTTGGCTTTAAGGCTACTGCTTTTGTACGCGGGGAAGATGTAAACAGCGACACCCTGTTTTTTTGCCGCTTATTTGGAATGGACTTAAGATTTACCGGACGGGAAGATTACCGTAATAAGGAGCAGTTGTTTGAATCTTTTTACGGGGGCGATCCCTCTGCCTGCTTTATTGACGAAGGCGGCGCCGGGGAGGAAGCAGTACGCGGATGTGCGGAACTTGCCGCCGAACTTAAGGGAGATTACCAGCACCTGTTTTGCGCTGCGGGCACCGGAACCACTGCCGCAGGTATCATTAAAGGCCTTTCGGAAGCGGGTTTGCCTGCCCTGCTTCATGTGATTCCGGTGCTGAAGGGCGCTGATTTTTTAATACCTGAAATCCGTAAATACCTTAAAGATGACGACGGCTTCGCCTTCCATAACAATTACCACTTCGGGGGCTATGCCAAAACGCAGCCCGGTCTGCTGAAGTTTATTTCAGATTTCAGCGCTTCCACTGGAATCCTCCTGGACCCGGTATATACAGGGAAAATGATGTTCGCTGTTTATGACCTTATCGGCCTTAATTATTTTACCCCCGGCAGTAATATTCTGGCCATTCACACCGGGGGGCTGTTTGGATTACTGGGCATGAAAGACCGGATGCTGTGAAACCGGCTATACAATCCTTCTTAAACTGATATCTTCTACGGGTGAAATAATAAGAGGTACCTTCTCGACAGTTACAAAGCTCAGATCAAGGCCAAAGCCCCGTTCTTCTGAAAGGCCGAAGTGTTTCAGAACGAAATAGTAAGCCATAATAAAACGCTCTATCAGCCTCAGTTTATTTGAATTTGACAGCACCTTTTCGAGTACCACAAACTTAAAGTCGCCCACTATCCTATGCTTATTAAGCGAAGGATATTTACTGGTAATGTCTACTTCTCCTTTTCTTACAAGTTCTTCCACTACCATCCTGAACAGGATGTTAATCCGCTGCTCTACCCTGAATCCCAGCCGGAAATCTATGCGGATAAGTTTTCCGGGGATGAGAAAGTCTACTTTGTATTCATGAGTATAAGGTTCGTCGGTTACATCTACGTGCACCAGCCAGTACAGGTCGGCCCTTTTGGGCTGCTTCTGCAGAATAGAGTACATGATCTTAGACTCTATTTCTGATTTGAAGTTAGCGCTGGTGAGGTAAACAAGCTGCGATGAATATTTGGGAACACTTTCATCATCACTAAGCTCGCTGATGATATCATAGTAATCTTCTATTTCTACGAACTTCACGTACCTGTTTTTAATCCGGCGGGCATTAGACCAGGCCCACATTACCGAAAACAGGATGGCTCCCAGCATCAGGCTGAACCAGCCGCCATGGGTAAATTTAGCCATATTGCCGGTCAGAAACGTTAATTCTATAACGCAGTATACTACCAGAAAAATGCCGATCACATAATTCGGGATCTTCCTTCGCTTAAGATAAACGGACACCAGGATAGTGGTCATCAGCATGGCAACCGTGATAGAGAGGCCATAGGCCGCTTCCATTCGCGCCGACTCTCTGAAGATCAGCATCACCAGGATACAGCCGCCAAGCAGCAACCAGTTCATGGAAGGTACATATAGCTGGCCCTTTTGAATGGTTGGGTAATTAATTTTAACCTTCGGCCAGAGGTTTAACCTTACGGCTTCTGAGATCAGGGTAAACGATCCTGAAATGAGGGCCTGGCTTGCAATGACGGCAGCACAGGTTGCAATGGCGATACCAAAGATCAGAAACCACCCCGGCATAATGAGGTAAAAGGGATTTTCGTTGATCTCGGCGTTTAAGCCTGCTCCCTGATGCTGCCAGAGCCAAACGCCCTGCCCCAGGTAATTGAGGATCAGACATGTCTTAACGTAAATCCAGCTTATCCTGATGTTATTCCTCCCGCAGTGCCCCAGGTCGGAATACAGGGCTTCCGCCCCCGTTGTACACAAAAATACTGCGCCAAGGATCATAAAAGCATCCCGCGAAGTAGAGAGCAGGTGCCATGCATAATAAGGGTTCAGAGCTTTTAAGATCTCAGGATATTTTAATACGTATGAAAATCCTAAAACCCCCATCATGGTAAACCAGATAAACATAATCGGCCCGAAAGCCTTTCCGACAAGGGATGTTCCAAATTGCTGAATGACGAAAAGCGCCGTGATGATAATGATCACTATCGGAACGGTGGGTAAACCCGGATATTTAAGTTCTAACCCTTCTATAGCCGACGAAACCGTAATAGGCGGCGTAATAATCCCGTCGGCAAGCAGCGCACACCCGCCTATCATGGCGGGTATCACCAGCCAGCGTGCCTTGCGGCGTACCAGTGAGAAGAGGGAAAAAATACCCCCTTCACCTCTGTTATCGGCCCTCAGGGTAATGATAACATATTTTATAGTGGTTTGAAGGGTGAGTGTCCAGAAGATGCAGGAAAGCCCTCCGAGTATAAGATCTGTAGTGATAATCCGTTCGCCGATAATTGCTTTGAAAACGTACAGAGGGGATGTGCCGATATCTCCGTAAATAATCCCTAAACTAATCAGCAGGCCTGCGCCGGAGAGCCTGTGGATATCTTTATGATTTGCCACTCTTAAGTTTTTTAAAACCGGGCACAAAAGTAAGTTATACCGCACAATTAAACAATGGTGAATATCAGGAAGTTTTAAATTTATAATTGAAACTATAAACCAATTACTTTGTTAAAAATTGTTAAATATAGTATGATAAATATTAGTTATTATTTTATAATTATTAGATTTGTTGAGGATATAAAGGATGAAAAAATTTTACCTGCTAGCTTTAATGTTTTATTTTATTCTGTTAGGTGCCCGGGCATTCGACAGCAGGAGTATAATTCTGCTTAAAAGTGAAGCTGCAGACACGATCAGAAGGCTCCAGCAAAGGCCCGGAAAGATAATTTATAACAGGCCCGACAGGCCCAAAAATGAACTTAAAATCAACATCACTCCTTTCAGACCGATTAAACCGGCAACCAGTACTTCTTCTGCTTCTACAGCTTCGTCTTCCGGCTCTGCGGCAGCACCTGTTGCGTCTCAAAAAAGCGCTGCTCCCGACTTTAAGACGTTAAGCAATGTAAAGGTATATCCCAATCCCATTGAAGATCAGATAAATATTTCATATACCCTCGGTAAAGAGGCAAACGTGACAATCAAGATCATGGATGTACTGGGAAATGAAATTGCCACCCTGCTTTCGCAGCGCTTACCTGCAGGCGAACAAAATCATAGCTTTACCATCTCCTCGCGCCTTAACAGCGGTTATTATTTTATCCGGCTTATCGCCGGCAACGAAACCGTTATTAAGAGGATTTCGGTGTTATAGGTTGCTGGTTGTAAGTTGCGGGTTGAAGGCTTTAAGGTGCATATTTTAAGTTACAGATTATAAGTCTACGTTATATTAATTACAGGTCAATAAATAGGGTTTGGTATGACAAGTCCCGGTTAGTCATGCTAATTTCTACTTAACATAATGCCTCTTCAACCTTCAACCTTCAACCTTCAACCTTCAACCTTCAACCTTCAACCTTCAACCTTCAACCTTCAACCTTCAACCTTCAACCTTCAACCTTCAACCTTCAACCAAAAAACCCTATCTTCGCGATATGAAGATTATTGCTGTTGGCAGAAATTACTCAGAACACGCAAAAGAGCTTAATAATCCCGTTCCGGAAACACCTGTTATCTTTATGAAACCGGAAACCGCCGTTCTGAAAGATAATAAGCCTTTTTATCATCCCGATTTTTCTAAAGAAATCCATCACGAAATTGAGATCGTTCTGAAGATCTGTAAAGAAGGGAAATATATATCTGAAAAATTTGCGGGCAACTATTTTGATGAAATAGGATTGGGCGTTGATTTTACCGCACGTGATATCCAGCAGAAACACAAGGAAAAGGGCCTGCCCTGGGAACTTGCCAAAGCGTTTGATAATTCGGCACCTGTTAGCCGCTTTCTACCAAAAAACAGTATCTCAGATCTGTACAATATAAATTTCAGTCTCAATATAAATGAACTTTCAGTTCAGAAAGGCAACACAAAAGACCTCCTTTTTTCGTTTGAACGTTTAATAGCATTTATATCACAATATATTACCCTCAAAAAGGGCGATCTGATCTTTACCGGAACTCCGGAAGGCGTTGGCAAGGTAAATATTGACGACCGGCTTACCGGTTATATTGAAAACGAAAAACTACTTGATTTTGAAATTAAATAGACACCCACTTAAAGAAATACTGCTTGGCTCATTTGTACTTTTATCTGCAATTACTGCTTCATCGCAGGACATTCCGGCAGGAAAAACTTATCCAGCCACCGACTTCGTTCCCCCGCTTAGCCTCCCTCCTTCCCTGGCAGGATCATTCGGGGAAATAAGAGGAGGCCATTTTCATTCAGGATTGGATTATCGTACCAACCAGCGGGAAGGGTATCCTGTATATGCCGCTGCTGATGGCTTTATTTCCCGTCTGAGAGTTCAGATCGGCGGGTTTGGAAACGCGGTATACATTAACCATCCTAACGGGTATACAACGGTCTATGCGCACCTGCAGCGTCTTAATACGCGTCTTGCCAGGGTTGTTAAGGACTACCAGTACCGGATAAAATCTTTTGATGTGGATTTTCCTCTTATGCCGATAGAAATCCCGGTAAAGAAAGGTGAAGTGATTGCCTGGTCGGGAAATACAGGAAGTACCGGGGGCCCCCACCTCCACTTCGAGATCCGCGACAGTAAAACAGAGGAAACCATTAATCCCCAGTTATTCGGAATCGATATTCCCGACAGGATAAAGCCCAGCATAGATGGCTTATATATGTACCGTCTCAATGGTCTTCCTTTTAACGAGAATACGCCCAGGCAGTATTTTGAGCTGAATGGTTCTGATGGTACTTACCACCTGAACCAATCTCCGGTAATCAATTTCAGCGGTGATATAGGATTCGGTATCATTACCTACGACAGGCAGCCTGCGGGAAATAAAAACGGAGTTTATTCCATTGAACTTCAACTCGACGGCAACACCATCTATCTTTCTGCCCTCGGGCGTTTTGCTTTTAATAACAGCAGGGCTGTCAACTCGCACATTGATTATCCTTCTCTCATTTTATATGGCCGGACCATACAGAAAAGTTTCGTTGAGCCAGGTAATCCCCTGGGTATTTATAAAACGGCAGTGAACCGCGGGGTCATTAATCTCACGGATGATAAGGTGCACGATATGACTTATCTTGTGAAAGATGTAAAGGGCAATACCAGCACCCTGACCTTTAAAATTAAATATAATCCTCAATCAGTTATTAAAGCAAAAGAAGTGCAGCCAGGAGTGAAAAAATTCGCATATAACCAGGTAAATGAATACAGCACCGAAAACATGAAACTGGTAATTCCTAAAGGCACATTATACAGCGATATTGACTTTAACTATGATCTGGCTCCCAAACGCAGGGGCACATGGTCTGCAGTACATAAAATCCATACCAGACTGATTCCGTTGCACAGCAATTACGAACTATGGATCAAGGCCGATACGAGCCTCCCGCCTCATTTACAGAACAAAACTTTAATTGTTGATACAAGAGGGATATCACAGGGCGGAACGTTTGAGAATGGCTTTGTCAAAGGAAGTCCCCGTACTTTTGGCGACTTCTATATTACGCTTGATACCATCGCACCGGTCATAAGGCCGGTAAATATCAGCGACGGTAAATCCATGGCTGGCTTAAGCAGGATCAGCTTTAAAATCTCTGATAACCTTTCGGGTATCCGCTCATTTACAGGCACCATAGATGGGCAATGGGTATTAATGGAGTTTGATGCCAAAACAGCCAGCCTCTGGCATACTTTTGATGATACTACGGCCCCGGGAAAACATCACTTCCAGTTAGTCGTTACTGATATGAAACTCAATTCAAAAACATACAACGCAACATTTTATAAATAAAGAAAATGGCAGAATTAAAAGAAGGGGACAAAGCTCCTGATTTCACAGCAAAAGACCAGAATGGCCGGACTATTTCGTTAAGTGATTATACCGGCAAAGATGTAATCCTGTACTTTTATCCCAAGGATGATACCCCCGGCTGTACGGCAGAAGCGTGTAACTTCAGAGATAATTACCATGCGTTACAGCAGCAGGGTTACATCGTTCTTGGAGTAAGCACGGATGATGAAACATCACATCAGAAATTTGCAAGTAAATATCAACTGCCCTTTACCCTCATTTCCGATGATGAGAAAAAAATTGTGGAAGCCTACGGTGTATGGGTTGAAAAAAACATGTACGGCAAAAAGTATATGGGTACAGCCCGTAAAACCTTCGTGATTGACAAAGAGGGAAAGATCCGCAAAATTCTTAATAAGGTTGATACCGCTAACTCGTCTCAGCAGGTGCTGGAGGCGTTGTAGAGTGTGGGCGAGGGGGGGGATGAGTGATGGAGTTATGGGTGATGAGTTATGGGTGATGAGTTATGGGTGATGAATTATGGGTGATGAGTTATGGGTGATGAGTTATGGGTGATGAGTTATGGGTGATGAGTTATGGGTGATGAATTATGAGTTATGGGTGATGGGTTTCCAGAGATTTCAAAAAATCAATTTAGCTATAAACACATTTTTTAATCATTGAGTTGGGAATGTATGTTACGATTTGTAAGTTGCAGAATGCAGTGATGCACTGCAACTCATAACTTATACAATCCACAACTTTAAAACCTACGACTCACCAAAACACACGACTCTCTGTCTGCAACCCTCAACTTTTAACTTTCAATTCATAAAAACTATAATTCATCGCCCATCACTCATAATTCATAACTTATCACCCGTCATCTTCCCTGAGCCAACAACCTTCAACCCGGAACCTTCAACCTTCAACCTTCAACCCGCAACCTTCAACC
>JAATFW010000213.1 GCA_015654985.1 Sphingobacteriales bacterium
ACTGATTTAAAAGCCCTTACCGGCGAATTTACTCCTCCTGGAAAATACTTTTGCGCTTTTTTATAAAGCTCCGCCGATCGTGTACGTGATATATCGTTCATTTTTCTTCCTTTAAATCAATGGCGCTGCTAAATCGATGCTGCTGCCCTTAACTCAGTCCCCATAACCTTCAACTCACTCCCCACAACTTTCAACCTTCAACCTTCAACCCGAATCAGATCCACTTATTCTCAAGCACTTCTTTTGCATGGTACGTTAAGATGGCGGTAGCTCCGGCCCTCCTGATGCTGGTAAGTATTTCTGTAATAGTACGCGGTCCGTCTAACCAGCCATTTTGCACAGCCGCTTTAACCATTGCATATTCTCCGCTGACATTATACGCAGCAATTGGGAGGTTAGAATTGTCTTTCAAGAGCTTAATAACATCCAGATAAGACAACGCCGGTTTAACCATTAAAAAGTCGGCGCCTTCCTGTTCATCCAGTTCAGCCTCTATTAAAGCTTCACGCTGGTTAGCCGGATTCATCTGGTAGGTCTTTTTATCGCCGAATTTCGGTGCAGATTCAAGGGCATCACGAAAGGGGCCATAAAAGGCGCTGGCATACTTGGCGCAATACGACATAATTGAAATATTCGTAAAACCATTGTCATCCAGTATTTTCCTGATATACCCTACCCGTCCGTCCATCATATCCGAAGGAGCTATAATATCAGCTCCGGATTGAGCATGTGCCAGAGCCATCTTACCAAGAACTTCAAGCGTTTCATCATTAAGAATGGCTCCGTTCTCTACAATGCCATCATGGCCATCGCTGCTGTACGGATCCATAGCAACATCGGTTATTACACAGGCCTCAGGAAAATTGCTTTTGACAGCCCTTATTGCCCGAAGGTATAAGCATTCTTCATGATAGCTGATGGTTGCATATTTGTCTTTCAAAGCCTCGTCAATATTGGGGAAGAGGTCAAATGACTTCAATCCGAGATTAAGGCAGCTTTCTACTTCACGCAACAGGTTATCGATCGATAAACGGTAGACACCCGGCATGGAAGCAACTTCAATTTTTTTGTTATCACCTTCTGTAATAATTAACGGAAGTATGAGATTAGACGCATTCAGATACGTCTCTTTAACCATTTCGCGAATAACTTCGCTTTTCCGGTTTCTTCTCGGTCTTTGTAACATAATGATTCTTTTTTTCCTAAATAAAGATCATGGACAGTGCAGCCAGCACCTTAAAGGCCAAAAACAGCCTCCGCCAGACCTATCTCATCAGGTGAATATGGTAAAGTATATTTTACACCCATTTCATCGAATTTCTTTCCTGTAGACCGCCCTATGCAAACCACTTTTTGCCCTGGTGCCAGAAGATTACCTGCGAAATATGCTTCTACATTTGAAGGACTGGTAAAAATGAGGACATCGGCATGAGATTGTTCTACCTCATCCTCAGTCACCGTTTCATAAACCGGCAGATCTATAATCTTTGTTTGTACAGAGAGGGTTTGCTGAATGGTGCGTAAAGAGCCCTTGGCTCCCGGAAATAAAACAGTGGTACCGCTGGCAATTGCGGCAAATTCTTTTGCGATTTCAGTGGTATCAATCCCTTCCTCTTCGCCATTAAAATCCGGTATTCTGCCGAAATACCTTAATGTCTCCTCGGAAGCCCTTCCAAGTACGCCAAATTTCGTTTTCTTACTTACCTGGGGATCAAGCCTGAAAAAATATTCGATAGCATTTTTACTGCTGAAGAAGATCCAGTCTATATCTCTCAAAATATAAGGATCAAGCTTATTAATAATTGGAAAAGTACGAATCAGGGAGCGGGCTTCTACTTCAATTCCATGATTGTCCATTGCCTTTCTGAAATAGCTTGATTCTGAAATATCACGTGTAATGAAAACTTTTAAAGGAAAGGTACGATCAGGAGAGAACCTTGCAACAATTCTTTCAGCAAGACCGTGTGTGGTATCCGACTCGAGATAAAGCCGGTCGGGAAAAGAATCTTCCTCTGTAGCTTTAGCCGTCCAAACCTGATATTTGCCCCCCTCTTTTCTGCAATAACAGCCCAGAGGCATGTGACAGCCCCCATTGAAAAGATTGAGCACTTTCCGCTCTACCGCTATCACCTCGGCTACTTCTTCATTATGGATTGCCTGAAGTTTTTCATAAAGAACAGTATCGTTTTCACGGATTTGAACAGCCAGTACCCCTTGAGCAGGGGCCGGGATAAATTCTATAGGTTCAAGCTCTTCTATATAAAATTCGCTCAAATCAATACCAAGCCTTTGAACTCCTGCTTTTGCAAGAATAATCGCATCATAGTCCTCATCCCTGAGTTTCTCAATCCGGGTAGGGACATTTCCTCGTAAATCTTCAATTTCAAGGTCCGGCCTTAATGCCAGTAACTGTGATTTTCTGCGGTTAGACGAAGTTCCAACCATTCCGGCAAACTTAATAGAAAGCTTCTGCTTAACATCGACACAATCCTTAAGTATGAGTAAAAGCTCACCCGGATCTTCGCGTTCGGACGTTGCTGCAATAATAAGTCCGGGAGGATTTTGCGTAGGTAAATCTTTATGTGAATGAACCGCAATGTCTATTGTATTATCCAGAAGACCCTCCTCCAGCTCTTTCGTAAAGAATCCCTTCCCTTCGAGTTTATCCAGACGGAGATTTAAGAATTTGTCGCCCTGGGTTTTAATAATTTTAAGTTCTGCATCTAAACCTATTTCAGCCAGCCTGTCTTTTACAAAATTGGCCTGCCACAGGGCCAGTTCACTACCTCTCGTACCTATAATAACTTTTCTATCCACAATAAAATTCTGCCTTTTTGCAAAAATAACGACTTATCATAATTGTCGTATACGATCAGGTTAACTATTATTAACAAGAATTTCTTTAGCCATTACCATAGGAACACTGATATATTTCTTCTCCATATAGTTAATAACCTTTTCAAGTACTTCTCTTGAATTACTGTCGAGCTGCTGTATATCTTCTGCAAACACAGAATTAACAGCAATTCGCCTGATCTCTTTAATCTTCAGCGGAACTTCACGCATAGCAAGTTCTACACGACGTTGCTTTAATACCGGTTTAAACTCGTTAATGTTTTGTTCAATAATAAGTTCAGCATGAACCAGTTCCTGATAACGCTCCTGCATATTCTGATTGGCTATTTCCTGCAGACTGCAAACTTCAATAAAATGCACCGGATTCTTTTCAAGCACTTCTGCATCAGTATCATTAGGAATAGCGAGGTCTACGATCACTTTCTTATTTGTTTCTCCATTGAGGAGCGACTGATAGATCTTATTAGTAATAATTGGTTCTAAAGAGTTGGTACAGGTAATAACAACATCGAAGCCCTTTTTATAATTCTGAAGTTCTTCGAGGCCGAACGCTTCCCCTCCCAGGTCACCTGCAAGTTCCTCCGCTTTGGAGAAAGTACGGTTAAATACGGCAAAATTTGAGTATTTATGCTTTTGAAGATACTTTGAGATACTCCTGTTCGTCTCGCCCGCCCCGATGATAAGGATTCGGGAATTTGAACACATATTTAGTTCACGAAGTTTACGGTACGCGAGAGAAACTACAGAAACAGGCTTTTTAGATATTTTAGTCTCGGTATATACCTCCTTCGCTGTTTTTACCACATGGCTCATAATTAAACGGAGATAATCACCGGTAAAACCCGACTTCCGGCAGGTTTCATAACTTTTCCGGACCTGGGCAAGTATCTCTTTTTCGCCAACAACAAGGCTCTCCAGAGAACACGAAATACGCAGCAAATGATTAAAAGCTTCTATATCTTCATAGATCTTTACTTTATCGACAAAAGCATCTAACTTTTCATCCGCAATACAGAAATCTAAAGTTTGAATAAAATCCTTAACAAAAGCCGGAGTAATCTGCATAGAGCCTGAAAAAACAAACTCTACCCTGTTACAGGTGCCTATATAAAAGATTTCAGGAATATCGAACTTTTCCCTTACGGAATTCAGCTTGACAGCCAGCGTCTGATTGCAGATCACAAACTTCCCCAAATCCTTTAAATCAATCTGCTGATGAGTAAATGCTAAAACTTTTAATTGTTTCAACTCCTGAATATCTTTTTTAAAAAAACCTCAACAAAGGTATTAATACACCTACATCCGGCTGTCATTCCTTTGTCAAACAGCGGTATTTAGATTTCTTATAAATAATTAGGAAAATTAGATGACAGAAGCGGCGGCATATCAAACTGTATCTCCTGCATTTTGTTAAAAATTAACAATAGTAATAATTTATTTCATTTCTTTGTTATAATGAGCAATCAGAACTTCACCATAGCAGGATCATCTGCGAAGCCTATTTCAATAGATTTATTCAGTGCCGGAACCGGCATTTTTCCTCTGGCAATTTTCGTTCATGGGTTTAAAGGTTTTAAGGATTGGGGGGCACATAACTTAGTGGCACAATACTTTGCGGAACGGGAAATAGATTTTCTTAAGTTCAATTTCTCACATTCCGGTATTAGTTTAGCCGGAAAGGATACATTCGACGATTTAAATTCATTCAGCCTTAATACCTTTTCTAAAGAGTTATTTGACCTTAATGAAGTAATAACTTTTGCTAAAAGCGGTAAAGAGTTCCCCGCTCCCCGAAAGATCTTCCTGATCGGGCATAGCCGCGGCGGCGGCATCAGCATTATTCAGGCGGCAGAAGACAAAAGAATAGATAAGTTAGTTACGTGGGCCGCCTTAAGTAATTTCAGAAGCTTATGGCCGGGCGAGCAGGAGGGCACATGGAGAAAGGAAGGCGTAATATATACCCATAATTCAAGAACCAACCAGCAAATGCCGCTCAATGTCGAGCTGTTGAAAGATCTCGACCATAACCAGGAAAGGCTCGACATTCTTAATTCTGCCGGAAACGTTGCACAACCCTGGCTTATAATTCATGGGACAAATGATACCAGTGTTTCTCCTGCACAGGCGCAAGAGCTGAACAGGCAGCAGGCTTCTTCCAATATTCTCCTCATTCCGGGTGCAGACCATACTTTTGGAGCGAAGCATCCCTGGGAAATAAAAGACATTCCCGAAGGGCTTAAAGCTGCGTGCGATGCAACAATTGGATTTTTCAAAAAATAATTATTTCCCCGTGAATACGTTAGCCTTTACTGTAAAGAAATTAACCGGCACACAATAATTCAGGAATTTGTATATTTCAACGCTAATGGGCAACAAAGCATAAATGATGCAAGTGGAAGACTCAGAAATACTTTTAAAATTTTCAGATGAACGTACCCGTGAGGAAGCTTTCGGCCTGCTGTTAAAAAAATATCAGCAAAAAATTTACTGGCATATCCGCAGACTCGTTATTAATCACGACGATGCCGACGACCTGGTACAGGATGTATTTATTAAGGTATGGAAAAACCTTGAGAACTTCCGGAATAATTCGCAGTTATATACCTGGCTTTACCGCATTGCAACCAACGAATGCCTTACCTTTCTCAACAAGAAGAAACTGCAGAGTAATATACCGATAGAGGAGATTGCTTACGACCTTGCCGACTCTCTTGCCGGCAGTTCTTATTTTGATGGAACAAAGGCTCAGATGAGACTTCAGCAGGCGCTGCTGACCCTTCCTGAGAAACAACGCCTTGTTTTTAATATGAAATATTTTGACGATTTGAAATATGATGAAATATCGGAAATCCTCGGCACCAGCGTAGGAGCCCTTAAAGCATCCTTTCATTTAGCCGTAAAAAAAATAGAGAGCTTTTTATTAAACAACGATTAAACCTTAGGCCTAATATTTAATCAGTATTTATATGGATCTGAATAACAGGAATGGAGATTGGATGAAAGAAGCTCCAAAGCTTGCAGAAATAGAAAGAACAAATCCGTTTACGGTTCCCGCTGATTACTTTGAAACCGCACAGGAACAATTGCGGCAAAGAATAGCTATAGGAGAAGGAGAAGTGAAGAGTGAAGGGTTTAATGTTCCTGAGAACTATTTTGACACTCTCAGCGGGCGGATTTTTTCGTCGGTAAAGGCCAACGATCTGAAACAGGAAATAAAAGAAAGCGGATTTTCTGTTCCCGAAGATTATTTCAAAGGCCTGGAAGAAAAGATTATCAGAAGGACGCATTTACAGAGTAAAGAAAACAAAAAGAAAGTACGGCGCATATTTCCGTTATGGCTGAATTACGCCGCGGCTGCCTGCATCGCCATATTTATTGGGGTTGGCTTCTTTTTAAATCAGCAAAGTAATACAATAGACTCAAAGCTCTCAAAACTCCCTGAAGACGACATTGTATCTTATCTTCAGATACATAGCGATACTGGTGATTTGCCGGTAATCGTGGAAAATATTGACGAACAGGTGATTTCAAAAACTGAACAGGGATTAACAGACCAGGAAATTAAACAGTATTTGGAATTTAATCTTTAAAGAATAGATTATGAAACAATGGATTTTATATATTTTATTTTATACATCACTGTGCTTAAGCCTTCCTGCTGCTGCCCAGCCAGGGAATAAACGGATAGAAGCACTTAAAATTGAGTTTATCACCCA
Organism: Sphingobacteriales bacterium; assembly: GCA_015654985.1. Taxonomy (GTDB): domain Bacteria; phylum Bacteroidota; class Bacteroidia; order Sphingobacteriales; family Sphingobacteriaceae; genus Arcticibacter. Next base: position 6,573 of record JAATFW010000213.1, read on the forward strand.
AAAGCTTGACCTTACACCTCAAGAAGCTCAGAAGTTCTGGCCTGTTTATAACAATTATCAGCGGGAAATGAATCAGTTGTTTAAAGAAAGGCACCAGGCAAGAAAGGATCAGGGCGGTCCCGACTCCCCTCCTTCTGATGAGTTAAAATTCGAAGGCCGTATTCTCGATCTTAAAAAACGTTACAAAAATCAATTCTCAGAGGTACTGCCCGATCAAAAGGTAACCTTACTGTATCAGGCAGAGCGTGAATTCAGGGAACGTCTTATCAACCAGTTACGGCAAAGAAGACAAAATACGCCCTAATGTAAATGACTTATTACATTTCTATAAAACAAAGATTACTAGCGATCCATACTTATTAACTTACAACTTATTAGTTTTTAGTTTACTGCCTTCTGAACTTTTCGGAAGGCTTTTGTATTTTTGCACTATGTTAAATCTCCGGCAGCTATTCCTCCTTAACAACGCTCAAACCTCCCCTGCTCCCCGCCTTCTGGAGATAGAAAGAGCTGAAGGGATTTTTTTATATGATCCAAAGGGTAAAGCCTATATGGATCTTGTATCGGGATTTGCAGTCAGCAACATCGGGCATCGTCATCCACGGGTTATAAAAGCGATTAAAGATCAGGTAGACCGGTATATGCACGTTACCGTATACGGCGAATTCGTGCAGGCTCCGCAGGTTCTTTTTGCGGAGAAACTGATTTCGGTACTTCCGGATAACTTAAACTCTGTTTATTTCGTTAACTCGGGCGCGGAGGCAACTGAAGGAGCCATTAAACTGGCTAAACGATTTACAGGAAGAAGCAGGATCATATCATGCTATAACGCTTACCATGGAAGTACCAACGGGGCACTCAGCGTAATGGGAAATGAATATTACAAACAAGCTTATCGTCCCCTGCTGCCCGACGTACATTTTATGCACTTTAATCAGCCTGAAGACTTAAATCTTATTGATTCTGATACCGCCTGTGTCATTCTCGAGACAATACAGGGAGAAGCAGGAATAAGGGTACCCGGCCGGGCCTATTTACAGGCCTTGCGTCAGCGTTGCGACGAAACGGGTGCCCTTCTCATCCTTGATGAGATACAAACCGGATTTGGCCGTACCGGAAAACTTTTTGCTTTCGAACATTTCGGAATTGTTCCCGATATTCTTCTGCTGGCAAAAGGCATAGGCGGCGGAATGCCAATAGGTGCTTTTATAGCCAACAGAACAGTTATGGATTCTTTTAAAGAAAACCCTGTCCTCGGTCATATCACGACTTTCGGAGGGCATCCCGTTAGCTGTGCTGCCGGCCTTGCTACCCTTGAAGCTATCCTTGATGAGAATATGATCGACGGTATCGGCAAAAAGGAGGCGTTATTCAGAGATCTGCTAAACCACCCTTCTGTCAGAGAAGTTCGGGGAATGGGACTGATGCTGGGTATTCAGCTGAGTACCTTTGAACAGGTACAGTCTGTTAGCCGGTATTGTGCCACAAAAGGAATAATTGTTGACTGGTTCTTAAACGATGATACGACTCTTCACATCTCCCCTCCCCTGACAATTACTGAAAAAGATATCCGGGAAGCATGCAAAATTTTCATTGAGGCTGTTGAAAAAGCAGAATAATTTCTGTTTCGAAAAAGCCTTTCTTATCCTTTTCTTAGCACAAATATCTGAAACATTACAAACCATTGCCGGTATAGATAATATAAACCGGAAAACAAAGAAGTGTTTTTTTACTTTAATTCAATATTAGTTGACAAAATTGTAATATTTTCGATATTTTTATAAAAAAACAAAAAAATCATATGCTGGAATTGGATTTTTTACAACAATACCGACCAGAACCCAATACCTGGGACGAGATGTTCAATTCTGATAATGATATTAGACAGCCCTACCAGAAAATTATCAATTATTTATCTCAGGAATCGGCGGAAGACCTGAATAAGAAAGAAGAACTTGCACGAAAGCTTTTTATGAGCCAGGGTATAACATTCACTGTGTATAACAGTGGAGAAGGCATTGAAAAGATCTTTCCATTTGATATTATTCCCCGCATTATCACTGCTCACGACTGGGAGATTATTGAAAAGGGAATTAAACAACGGCTAAAGGCTCTCAATATCTTCTTAAAAGATGTATACAGCAACATGTTTATCATTAAAGATGGAATTATTCCCCTGGAAATGATCTACTCCTGTCCGCATTTTTTAAGGGAAATGCATAATGTAAAAGTTCCTCATGATATTTATGTTCACATTGCCGGAATAGATCTGATAAGGGATTTTGATGGCTCTTTTTATGTACTCGAGGATAACCTGCGAACACCTTCGGGAGTTAGTTACATGCTGGAGAACAGGGAGATCACCAAACGACTGTTTCCGGATTTACTTCCGCAGTGTAAGGTCAGAAGCGTAACTGAATACCCCGAAATTTTATACCGGAACCTGATGGCTATATCTCCCCGTCAGATATCAAATCCAACGATCGTATTGCTCAGTCCTGGTATTTACAATTCAGCTTATTTTGAGCATACTACCCTGGCCAGGCTCATGGGCGTTGAGTTGGTGGAAGGGCGGGATCTGCTGGTCGACAATCAACGGGTTTACATGAAAACTACCAATGGAAGGCAGCAGGTTGATGTGATCTACAGGCGGGTTGATGATGAATATCTCGATCCTCTTGTTTTTAACCCTGATAGCATTCTGGGAGTTGCGGGAATCATGGGAGCGTACCGTAAAGGTAACGTTGCAATCGTTAATGCTATTGGAAACGGCGTAGCCGATGATAAAGCAATTTATACCTACGTTCCTGATATGATAAAATACTACTTAAATGAAGAACCCTTACTGAAAAATGTCCCTACGTATCAGCTTGGAAATCCCGATCAGAAAGAATATGTTTTTTCCAATATCGGTCAAATGGTGATAAAGAAAACCAACGGAAGCGGCGGCTACGGGATGCTGATGGGACACATTGCGAATGATGATGAAATTCAGACCTATAAATCAGAAGTAGATAAAGATCCCCGTCAGTATATAGCCCAACCTACGATCAGCCTTTCAGCCGCTCCATGCTTTTTTAATAAAAAACTCTATCCACGGAGAATAGATTTAAGGCCTTTTGCATTATGCGGGCCCGATGGAATTGAAATTGTTCCCGGGGGACTTACAAGGGTTGCATTAAAGGAAGGTTCTCTGATTGTAAATAGTTCGCAGGGCGGCGGAAGTAAAGATACATGGGTTCTGGCATCATAATTCACTTTATATAAAACATGTTAAGCAGAGTTGCATCAAATTTATACTGGTTAAGCCGCTATATCGAAAGAAGCGATGGCATTTTAAGAATGTTAAAAATAAACTATGCTTCTTCACAGGATGCATTGCAGGAATTTTCATGGGCCCCCGTAATTAAGATCTATAGCAGGCTGGAGGAAAGCAAAATCAGGGAGATCGAATTTAACAGCCGCAAAGTACTTCTGTATATGTTCTCGGGTAGTGATAATTTAAACTCCATAGTTAATATTATCACCCTGGCACGCGAAAATGCCAGAAGCGTTCAGGATCATATACCAAAAGACCTATGGCAATGTCTTAACGAATATTACCACCTGGTAAAAGACAAACGGCTCATTCAGCTACTGCAAAAAGATGATCCGACATCAGTGCTCGACGAGCTTATTAAACAGGTAATGCTTTATTATGGCATTTCTGAAGTTACGATGGAACGGGGAGAGGGCCGGAGTTTTATGAATATTGGCAAATACCTGGAGCGCAGCATCCAGTCTGCCGATATTCTCGATATAAAATTCAGCACTTCCGGTGATGATCCAGATCTGCTGACAAGCGCTTCTTATCTCAAATATTTACTGCTGTCTATCGGGGCTTACGATCTTTATCTGAAAACTTACCGGCAGGGCTTTGACGCTGAGAATATTCTGGAACTGGTTATACTTAACAACGATTTTCCGCGATCAGTACTTTACTCTGTAAATAATATCAACAGATATTTCGAGCGGCTTAAAACAAACAAGGATATCATCGAATTTAAAGAACTGTCGTTTCAAATCGGAAGATTAACAAGCATGATCAGATATAGCACGATCGGCTCTATTGAGCAACAAGGCTTGCACATTTATCTGGGACTTATAAAAAAGGAATTATATAGCATTGGTAATTCACTCAATGTACATTATTTTGCAAATTCTTAATAAAGCATAAAAGGATACAGATGCCTGAATTTAAAATTAAACATAGTACGAGATATATTTATCAGGGACAGGTTCGTGATAGTGCCAATCAGATTATACTGTTCCCGGTAAACGATCAGTACCAGGAAGTGCTGAAACAGGACCTTAAGATTACCGGTGATCCTTCAGTTGACATTTATCAGGATTATTATGGCAATGAGGTTGGAAACTTTACATACAGTAGTCCCCATTCCGAGCTCAGCATTGTTTCAACTGTTATTGTAGTAACGAGAAACAAGCCTTTGCCTCAGGAAGATTTTTTTGCAGCTTATCAATGGACCGAACTTGAAAAGTTAAAAAGTAAGATCCCATATATTGATTATCTCAACCAGGAATACTTCGAAGGGCTGAATGAGTTAAAAGAAATCGTTAAATATGATTCTTTGTCCGACCAGACTCCCTATCAGGCGGCATTATTAAATTGCCGTTTTGTATATGAAAATTTCAATTATCTTCCCGGAATTACCACTGTAGAAACAACCCTGGATATAATCTGGAAGCTTAAAGCTGGCGTATGTCAGGAT
>JAATFW010000146.1 GCA_015654985.1 Sphingobacteriales bacterium
TTAAATCCTCCGCCAGGTCTTCCTGTCAGACCTACAAAGGATATGGCTAAGGAAGCTCTGTTTAACATATTAAATAACCTGTTCGACTTTGAACAGATCAAAGTACTCGATCTGTTCAGTGGAACGGGAAGCTTATCCGTGGAGTTTGCTTCAAGAGGCGTTCCCGATATTGTTTCTGTTGATAGAAACACAGGTTGCTATAATTATTTGAAGGATATATCCCGCCAATATCAGCTTTCATCAATTCACCCGCAAAAAGCAGACGTCTTCAAATTCCTGAAGCTTGAAACAGACACCTACGATCTCATCTTTGCCGATCCGCCATATGATCTGCCTCAGATCCCGGAAATCCCTCAACTGGTTTTCTCCCGGGGCCTTTTAAAACCCGAAGGGCTGCTGGTTGTAGAACATCCAACAATGAAACGGCTCGGCGATCATCCCAATTTTACCGAACAACGCAAATATGGCTATTCATCATTCAGCTTTTTCCAATTGTAATTCAGGTTCGGGCTCTCACTATCATTTCTTACTCTTTTCCTTTCTACATTTCGTCTTTCTGTTTTTCGCCTTTTTCCCCTTACCTTTACATGATGAAGATTGCCATTTTCCCAGGTTCATTCGACCCCGTTACTATAGCACATGTCGATATTCTCCAGCGCTCTATCTCTTTATTTGATAAAGTGATAATAGGAATTGGGGCCAACAGCACCAAGCAACCACTCCTGACTGTAGAAACAAGAGTAAAGATCCTCGAAAGTGTGTTCATTGCAGAACCAAAAATAGAAATAATCGCATACGATGGCCTTACCATCAACTTTTGTAAAGAGGTGGGGGCATTATACATGATCAGAGGAATACGTACAGTCTCCGACTTTGAATATGAAAAAGCCATCGCCCAAATGAACCATGAACTGGAGCCGCAGATCGAAAGCATTTTCATACTGAGCAATCCGGGCTACTCTTCCATCAGTTCAACCATCGTAAGAGACATATTGCGTCACAAAGGAGACATCAGCAAGTTTGTTCCAAAAGAAGCAATGGCTTTCTTATAAAGAAAGCTCACACTTCTATCAGACTTATAATATCCTTTACCAGAGGGAATGTATTCTGTTTTACTATCAGGAAGTCTGCAGTTCCCAACCAGCGGGCTTCAGTAATTTCCTCTTCGAGCTGTGGTATTAAACGTTGTTTTTTGGCCTTCATATTATACCATACCGTCTTTTTAAAAACGATCTGTCCTTTATCCTCATAAACATGCCACGTTTTGCAGAGCCTGCTCCCTACTTCAGAAACTTTTATGCCGCATTCTTCCATTACTTCCCTTTCAGCGGCTATTCTGGTCTTCTCCCCTTCATCCAGCTTCCCCTTTGGAAGATCCCATTTTCCCTTCCTGAATATAAACAGATACTGATTCAGCTCGTTTTTCACTATTCCGCCGGCTGCCCTGATTACGGTAAAAGGTTTTCTGATCGTCCTAAACATTTTTTTAGGCTCTTTTGTTAAAATCACATGAACAGTCTTTCCATTCTTCTTTACTTGTTTATAAAATTCACGGAAATCAAAGTTCTGAGCATCAATTTGTTGATTAGGCCCAATGCCGACAGGCATAAAATCTGCTACAATAAGCGCAGTATCGTTAATATAAATTCTATACATTTGTGTCATGATCAACAAAAGTGAGATTGAGCTGAAAGTTGCCGAATTTTTGTTACAAATTAAAGCAATAAAATTACAACCTAACAATCCTTTTACATGGGCTTCGGGAATAAAATCACCTATCTACTGCGATAACCGCATAACACTTTCATATCCGGCAATACGTACCTATATCAGGCAGAACCTTTCTGCTCTTATTCAGGAAGAATTCGGGTCTGTTGGACTAATTGCCGGGGTGGCTACCGCAGGTATTCCGCAGGGAGTATTGGTTGCGCAGGATCTGGGGCTCCCCTTTGCCTATGTCCGTTCAAAAGCAAAAGACCACGGAACAGGCAGTCTTATCGAGGGAGAGGTTTACCAGGGACAGCGTGTAGTAGTAGTTGAGGACCTGATCTCAACAGGCAGAAGCAGTTTGCAGGCGGTAGAATCACTTCGCGCGGCAGGATGTGATGTAGCCGGACTTGTTGCTATATTTACGTACAATCTGAACGCCGCTACCCAAAACTTCAAAGAAGTAAAATGCCGCTTTTCTACCCTTTCAAATTATAATGTCCTGATTGATTATGCTTCAGAACACGGTTTTATCAACAAAGAAGATCTTGAGCTGTTACGTAGATGGCGCGACAATCCGGAAGGATGGGGAGTCGATCCGGAAAATTCATAACAAAAGCAGTATGACAGTTTTTGAAAGCAAGGAAACGATCAGCAAGCCTGTTAGTCAGGTATACACCTTTCTGGCTGATTTCAATAATCACCGGCAACTGATGCCTGGTAATATTTCAGGTTGGTCTTCCACCAGAGATGAAGCACACTTCTCTATCCGGAACATGGCTAAACTGACCCTGCAGATCTCTAACAGGATAGAAAACAGCAGTATCATTATCATTCCGGCACAGGAAGTTCCCTTTAATGTAGAGATGCGCTGGGTAGTAACAGATCTGGGAGACAATACAACCGAAGCAATTCTCACTCTTTCGGCAGAATTGAATATGATGATGAAGGCGATGGCCGGAGGCCCCCTGAAAAAACTTACAGACCATCAGACAGCACAACTCAAAAAACTGATGCTCTGATAATGATCGCTATTACACCACAACTTCTTCCATAGCTTTGGTCTGCTATTCCATCATAAAACAGTACCTGCTTCAATCGTTCTCTCAAATAAGATATCTGCGTACCTGAGGCTCTCCTGGCGATCAGGAAA
>JAATFW010000115.1 GCA_015654985.1 Sphingobacteriales bacterium
AGTCTGATTTAAATTTGTATCCCAAACCATATACCGTATCTATATAATCAATACCACCCGCTGCACTTATTTTTTTACGGAGATTTTTTACATGCTGATACACAAAATCTAAATTAGCTAAATTATCTGTATAATCGCCCCAGAGATGTGCAGCAATGGCCTGCCGCGAAAGTATTCTGTTTTTATTGACAAGGAAGTATAAAAGCAGCTCAAATTCTTTTCTGGTAATATCGAGTAATTTATTATTCACGCGGGCCTCAAGAGTATCAGGATTCAGGCCTATTTCATTGAAAGAGATGACGTTGCTGCCGTTCATTTTTTTGCGCCGGTAAATGGCGCGTAGGCGGGCATGCAGTTCGGAAAGATGAAATGGCTTTGTAATGTAATCATCGGCCCCGCTTTCGAGTCCCCTGACCTTATCGTCGAGGGCCTCTTTTGCAGAGATGATCAGGATGCAGGTATATATGTTTTCTGCCTTTATAAATTGCAGCAGGTCAAGCCCGTTACCGTCAGGGAGCATGATGTCGAGCAGAATGCAGTCGTAGGAGAAGAGCAGAAGTTTATTCTTTGCCTCCCCGAGACCGAATGCCATTTCGCATATGTAGCCTTCCTGAGAAAGAAAATCGAACATGCTGCCGGCAAGTTCCCTGTTATCTTCTACAACCAGTATTTTCATTTGTATAGTTTGTTTTTAGTGGCATGAGGCTATCATGAGCACTTTATTTTTATTTTTCATCGGCGTTCAAGAGACCGCTTCGCTAAGTTTTTACATTATTGTTTGCTTTTTAAAGGTGTTCAAGGGATCGCTTCGCTAAGGTCATCTTTGTTTGTAAGCTTCTGCAAATCCTGATGATGATTTCATTCAGATATATATTTTTATTTTAAAGGAGAAGTATGTATATCTGAAGAGACAGATATATTCTGCAAATATAAAAAGCTCCGTTTATAGAATCATAAAAAGCCTGATTTTTTTATAACAGCCACTATCAGCCTGTAGGGTACATTATTGTCCCCTCATGCTGCTGGCAGCAGGTATAAAAAATGTTAAAAAAACCGGAATGTAGTTATGGGCGGCTACTTCAAAGTTATCGTGCTTTTCAGGCGGATGTCTTTTGAAGAAGCTCCTACCAGTATTTCAAAATTGCCCGCATCATACCCGAACTTATTTTCTCTGCTTTTAAAGTAAGAGAAGGCGTTGCTGTCCAGCTCTGCTGTAATTCTCCTGGTCTCTCCCTTTTTCAGGAATACCTTCGAAAAACCCTTCAACTCTTTATAAGGACGGTCGGCAGGGTTAGAAACATCATGAACGTAAACCTGTGCTGCTTCCGCCCCATCATAATTCCCGGTATTTTTCACGTCAAAAGAAACGACGAATTTTGGGGATTTGCCGGAAGCGACCGGGCTTACTTTAATATTACTGTAAGCAAAGCTGGTATAGGATAACCCATATCCAAATGGAAACATTGGTTCTGTATGTTGTGAATCATAATAACGATAGCCAATAAAAACACCTTCATTGTACTGTACCTTTTTGCTTCCGTTTATAGCATGGTAATTATTATAGGCAGGGTTATCAGACCACTTCTTCTCAAAACTTGCAGGAAGTTTTCCGCTGGGATTAACTTCACCAAAAATGATTTCAGCCAGAGCTGTTCCGCCCTCTTGTCCGGGATACCATGCGTGAATTAATCCTTTTACCTGAGGCAGCCACTTTTCCATGTAAACATTTCCGCCTGCATTTAAAACTACAATGGTATTGCTGTTAACCTTTGCTACAGCATTGATCAGACTATCCTGGAATTCGGGAAGCTCAAACGTTCTGTCAGACCCTTCACCTTCACTACTGTTATCAAAACCAGCGCAAATAATTGCAACATCAGCATCCGCTGCAGCTTTTGTGGCAGGCTCAAAGCTTACTGCTTCAGGATACCAGGCAAAGCAGATATCTGCACTTCCTGCGTTTTCATAATATTCCAGTTTTACAGAATATTCTTTCCCCGCTTCTAATTGAATAATTTCACTTTTTAAATTCGATCCCTGGTCATGCCATTCGTTAAGTAAAAGCTGGTTATTTATCCAAAGCCTGTATCCATCATCTCCTTTTACAGAAAACTTATAGCTTCCCGATTTAGCCGGACGGATCACTCCGGTCCATCTTACAGAGAAGTGATCTTCAGGGATCCCTTTAACTTCCGGTGCTCCTCCCCATACGTGATTAACATTCTTTTCTACTACAGTAACTTCCGGGTTTCCTTCCAGGTTCTGGTTTGTAAAATATTCGGCGTTCAGACCGGATATATTCTGACCAGCCTGTGTGAAAAATTCAGACTGCTGTGCAAGTTCACTTAATTGAGGTAATCCCGGTATATAAGTAACTTTTGCGCCGGGTGCCATGTTTTTAATTCCCTGCAGTACCGTAACAAAATGAAACGGAAGGGTGTATGAACTCCCGCCGCCTGCAACATAAGCATTGGCATTCGGCCCAATGACAGCAATCGACTTTATCTCAGAAACTTTTAATGGTAAAACGTTATCCTGGTTCTTAAGCAGAACAATGCCGTTTCTGGCCAGGTTAAGAGCGACCTTAGCATTTTCAGGGTTATCTTTAGGAAGAGATGCATCCAGTTGGATATGATCATAAAAGCCAAAACGAAAAATCATTCTTAAAATTCTGGCTACCTTATCGTCTATTACACTTTCTTTTAACGTGCCGTTTTTTATGGCAGGAAGAAGGTTTTCTTTATTCATGAATTTTGCCGACGGCATTTCCAGGTCCAGGCCTCCTTTTGCCGCCGCCACGCCATCGTAGGTTGCATCCCAATCAGACATTAAAACGCCCTGAAAGCCCCATGCGCCTTTAAGTAATTCATTATTCAGATGATTATTCTGAGTGGCATGTTCTCCGTTTATCAGGTTGTAGCTATTCATCACTGCCCCGGCCTTTCCCTGCTGTACAGCGGCTTTGAATGCCGGTAAGTAGATCTCCTGCAGGGTGCGTTCGTCCATGTCAGAACTAACACGGTTACGGTCCCACTCCTGATTATTTGCAGCAAAATGCTTTACAGTAGCCACAACCCCCTGGCTTTGAACGCCCCTGATATAATTAACTGCCATACGGGATGAAAGAAAGGGATCTTCGCCCAGATACTCAAAGTTTCTGCCGTTCATGGGTGCCCGGTAAATGTTAACTCCGGGTGCAAGTAAAATATGTACTCCCCTTGCTCTTGAATCTTTACCTAATGCAATTCCCAACTGATTAACTAAAGTGGTATCCCATGTTGCGGAAGATAAAATACTGGCAGGGTAAGCTGTGGTTTTACCGTCATTACGTGTTCCAACCGGGCCATCGGTCATTTTAATTTCAGGTAACCCCAATCTTTCGATCGAACGGATATAGAATGAATTTTTGCCCCCTATATAGTCTATTTTTTCTTCCAGGGTCATTTTTGAAAGGACATCCTTTACACGCTCCTCTGCAGGGGCTTTAGGATCTTTGTAAATCTGTGCATCTAACAGGCTGAAAGGGAAGAAGATAAAAAGAAAAATAACTTTTCTCATTTGGTTTATATTGAATATTCGTAAAAGTCAGGCTGAATTTAAGAATAATATTTATACTTGAAAATGATCTGGATCATCTATTATCAGGTAATTGATCTTATATCTCTGAATATATATTACACCCTTCCGTGCGTAACCGGGTTGCGACTGATCTCTATGAGGAAATGAATTGCCGGCCGGATAGTCAGGCATGGAAAATAAGGAACGGCCGGATGGTATAATCCTTCATTAACCGGTAAAATCACATTGTTTAACGGTACTCTTGATTTGGGCAGGGTAACTGTAACCATATTTGTGGCATTCAATAACAGTTCATTCTAAAATTATAAGTTATGAAGCACAAACTATTTATCCTGATTTGCCTTGGTATTTTTGCACTGTCGGGATGTTCAAAAAAGAGCAGTGATAGTTCAGAAGAAGATACGGCAGCAGGCGGCACAACAGTAATCGACAGTACAACAATTACCAAAGGAACTGCTGAAGGTTCTTCTGAAACCGGCGCTAATGCAGATGATCTGGTAGAAAATTCTACTTTTTCCGGTAATGTGGAGATTGCCTTCGGCGCCAGCCCGAACATCACAAATCCTTTAGCTGCGAAGGGAGTAACTGTTACCGCAAACGGCGGAGATGTAACCATTGTTTCTACTGTAGCCGAAGTTCAGTATACAATTTCGGGGACTACTACAAACGGATCAGTAAAAATATATAGTGACAAAAAGTTTAAGCTGACCCTTAACGGTGCAAATATTACTAACAGTGACGGCCCGGCGTTAAACATACAGTCGTCTAAAAGGGCTTTTATCGTTTTGGCAGACAACTCTGTCAATGCTTTAACCGACGGAAGCTCATATGCCACTTCAACCGAAGATATGAAAGGGACTATCTTCAGTGAAGGGCAATTGATCTTTAGCGGCAACGGAAGCCTCACCGTAAAAGGAAATTATAAACATGCCATAGCGAGTGACGATTATGTAAGGATCCGAAGCGGAAATATTACCATTTCGGGAGCAGTAACGGATGGCATTCATACCAACGATGCATTTATCGCCGATGGCGGAACGCTGACCATTACAGCAGGGAGCGATGGCATTGAATGTGAAGAAGGATATGTGATCATTAATGATGGTATCTTTACATTGAATACCGGGGATGACGGAATTGCAGCGTCATATGAAGAAGGAGGCAGCACTATTACCCCTTATGTAACGATAAACGGCGGAACGATCAATGTTAAATCGACAGGCGGCGAAGGGATAGAAAGTAAAAGCGTACTCACCATTAACAACGGAAACATAGCTGTGATTACTGCTGATGACGGATTAAATGCAGGTACAGCTATATATATCAACGGAGGGAATGTTTACGCCTACAGTACCGGCAATGATGCCATGGATTCAAACGGTATTTTTACTATAACAGGGGGTAAGATCGTTGCTGTAGGCTCAAAATCGCCGGAAGCAAGCATTGACTGCGATGCGCGCACACTTAAAATTACCGGCGGCATTGTAATCGGAATAGCCGGAGCAACAAGCGGCCCCAGCGCTTCCGCATCAACAGTCCATTCAGTGATCATGGGCAGCGGCGCTGCCAATCAGATCATTCACATAGAAGCATCCGACGGTACCGAGGCCCTTACCTTCCTGGCGCCTGTATCTTATTCCACCCTGATTTTTGCAAGTGCAAAATTAAAGGGGAATACAACGTATAATGTATATACCGGGGGCAGTGTTGCCGGCGGGGTTAATTTTAACGGCCTGTATATGAGCGGAACATATACAAGGGGTACAAAATCGTCGTCTTTTACTACCGGCAGTATGGTTACCCAAACAGGTGGAAGCATCAGCAGAGGATAAACGGCACATATAATAAATCAATTATATTTGTTTATGATCCGTCTGAGGGCTTCTCCTGTTATTATTCATATCGCAGCCTGGTTGTTGTTTATGAGTTTTCCCTTGTTGTTTATGACTCAGGGGAGCCCGCTGGACCATATTGCCCCGCCGGCAATATGGTCTTATCTCCGGTTCTCCGGATTATATATTCTTTTATTCTACCTGCACACCAACTGGCTTATTCCGCAATACTTTCTCAAAAAAAAATATCTGACCTATTCACTGGTCCTGATTTTGCTGTTTGGCGCTGTATATTATATAAAACCGTTTGATGATCTGGTCAGCAGAAACCTTCCTCAGCATAGCGGCAGGAATGCACCGCTAAAGTATGAACGGCGGCTGCCGCCCGGCAGTCAGTTTGGTCCCCCTCCCGGCAGAAGCGGGCAGGGAAAACCACCAGGGGGTCCGGGACCGGAAGACAATGTCAGTCATTTCGATATTACCAGTCTGTTTATTTTTTTAATGATTTTGGGTTTAGGAAGCGCACTTCAGTCAATGAAGCAATGGCAGCTCTCCGAAAGACGGGCTATACGTGCAGAAGCTGATAAAGCAAATGCTGAACTTTCATTTCTTAAAGCGCAGATCAACCCGCATTTTTTATACAATACACTTAACAATATTTATACCCTGTGTATCACCGGAAGTGAAAATGCAGCTGAAAGTATTATGAGGCTTTCCAATATCATGCGTTATGTAACGGATGAATCAGACGCTGATTTTGTTCCGCTGCAGGATGAAACAGAATGTATCAGCAATTTTATCGCCCTGCAGAGACTCCGCCTGGGGAAAAAAACAGCACTGAATTATCGTGTTGAAGGAGATTTGCAGGGGCATAAAATTACTCCCCTCATTCTGATGACCTTTGTAGAAAATGCTTTCAAATACGGCTTAAGTAACCATCTGGCTTCCGGTATAGACATCTCACTGAAAGCTGACGGTCAGAAAATTATATTTTACTCAAAAAACCGGATTTTTGAGCATAAAAAGCCCCGCGCGCGTAAAGGAGTAGGACTTGAAAATACAAAAAAAAGGCTGAATTACTTATATCCGGGGCGCCATACCCTCACCATCACAGAGGATGAAGGATTCTTTACGGTACTTTTAGTTTTAGAATCAAAATGATACCTTTAGCTGAGAGTCTTAAGAAAACGTATGGTCTTAAAATGTGTGGCAATAGATGATGAACCATTAGCTCTGCAATTAATAGAAAATTATGCAAAGCGTATTCCTTCTTTGGAATTGGCTGAAACATTTGAAGATGCCGTTTCTGGAGCCGAATATATCAATAAAAATCCTGTCGACTTAGTATTCCTTGATATCAATATGCCTGATATTTCGGGCATAGACCTGGCGAGGGCCATGGAGATCAAGCCTCTGATTATATTTACCACAGCTTACCGGCAGTTTGCCTTTGAAGGATTCCAGTTGGAGGCGGTTGATTACCTGCTGAAACCGGTAGAGTTTGACCGCTTTTCCAGGGCTTTCTATAAAGCAGCAGAATATAAGGAGTTTAAAGAACGACCGTCTCTAAACCAGGATGATTCTTTTATATATGTCCATTCTGAATATAAGCTGATAAAGGTGAAACTCAGTTCAATTGAATACATCGAAAGCATGGAAGACTACATCAGGATCCATATAAGCGGCGAAAAACCTGTGCTGACGCTGATGACCCTTAAAAAAGTTCTGCAGATGCTTCCCGAAAAGCAATTTATCCGGATACACAGAAGCTACGTTGTCGCTGTTTCAAAAATCAAAGCGATACAGCATAAAAAGCTTCAACTGGAAACAGTGCTTCTCCCGGTTGGCGACAGTTACGCGGATAAAATAAAACTTAGCTTCTGAAAGCATCGTTCTTTCCTCTTAATCTTACGCCTGTCATTATACATTTAATTCATCATTTGTAAATTGCTGATCTGGTTTTTATGAAATATTGTAATTAACTTAGTATCAACTAATTTAATCACAAAATATTCATTTATTAAAACAATCGGTTATGAACAAAATTTTAATTGCCGGCCTTGCCGGCGGAGTTGCTTTCTTCTTTTTAGGCTGGCTGTTCTACGGAATACTTTTCAGCGATTACATGATGGCAAATTCGGGCGGGGCTACCGGGCTGCAGAAGGAGCCAATGGATATCTTCCATTTGATCATAGGGCAATTAGCCTGGGGCTTCCTCTTCGCCATTATATTTGGCCGCTGGAGTAATGTCGTTACTTTAAAACAAGGTGCTGTTCGTGGTGCAATTCTGGGGTTGTTGGTCGGTTTATTTATTGACCTTACCATGTATGCAACAACAAATATTTCCACCATACAAGGTGTCTTTGCAGATGTTGCAATAATGACCGTCATTGCTGCAATTGGCGGTGCAGTGGTTGCTTTTGTTTTGGGAACAGGCAAAAAAGCGGCTGTAGTATAAATAATATATTCAGCCTCAAAAAGAAATAAGAATAGCCATTTTTTAAACAAATTGAAAGCCATTGCAAAAAGCACGCAATGGCTTATTTATGGCTCAAATACGCAGGGTGATGGAAACTAAACAGGATTAATGTCAAATATCGACACGCTTGATGCCGTAATTAGATAATAAAAAAGCCGGTAGATTTCAATACCGGCCTTTTTCTTCCTCCTTTTAATGATAATCCAAATAATCAACATCGTATACATGTTGTCCGTCAAACTGAAAGATAATGCGGTAATTCTTGTTTACCTTAATGCTCCAGTAATCTTTCATATCGCCTGATAATTTATGGATATTCCAACTTTTTATCATGTCAATTTTGTAAAATGTAAATTTACACTTGTCAATTAAAAAACAAATTTTATCCTATAGTATTACATTTCCCCATCACAGATGCCGGGTTTTTGATATTTTCAAATAATGTCCTGTTACTGTTTATAACGTAATATGGGTGCGCAACCCATAACAAAAAAAAAACCGTAAGCCCAATATACGTTGAACTTACGGTAAGTGATTCTGTACTCGGGGCGGGAATCGAACCCGCACTCGCTTTAAGGCGAACGGGATTTTAAGTCCCGCGTGTCTACCAGTTCCACCACCCGAGCAGGTTAAGAAACCTTTTAAAATTTAAATCCCTTCTTTTTGAGAAGGGATTAATGAGCGAAAGACGAGATTCGAACTCGCGACCCCAACCTTGGCAAGGTTGTGCTCTACCAACTGAGCTACTTTCGCATTTTTTATCTATGCCAGAAACGTTTTTCGTTTTTGGTGATGCAAATATAGGCAGAAAAGCATGCTTGTCAATACAAAAATAAGTTTTTTTTAAAACTTTATAGTAAATCACTGGAATTCAGTATGTCAAAAATCAAGTCTTTTTCAAAGCCTTTGCTTATTCCGAACAGAACCAGTTTCTGTTTCTTTTTTAATGGATTGCTCTCTTTAATTGTAAGGCTCTTTTTTCTCAGAAGCATCCCGAGCGTTTCAAGATATTCGCCGGCATCGATCTGGCGTAGGGCAGAATCAATCAGTTTCGAAGGAATCCGTTTATTTTTAAGTCCCATTTTAATCTTTAACCTTCCCCAATGCTTCATTCTGAATTTCCCGATGCTGTAGGCCGCCGCGAAGCGTTCCTCATTTAAGAAATTGTTCTCAATCAGTTCAGCGATCAGTTCTTCAACCTCTGTACTCCTAAGTCCGTAACTGTAAAGCTTATCTCTCACTTCCTGCTGCGACCGCTCCTGGTATGCACAGAAATGCTCTGCTTTGCCCAGTGCAGCCCGTTTATCAAGAGGTTTAATACCCGCTCTCTCTGTTTCCATTTCTATTCGTAAAATTATCATTCAAATGATGAAAAATTAACTGAAATTTGAAAGCAAATGTACCATATAGAATATTCAATCACTGAGATAAGCGAAATTGTTGAAGCAAAGGCAATTATACGTAA
>JAATFW010000332.1 GCA_015654985.1 Sphingobacteriales bacterium
ATTAAAAAGATGCTTTACGATTAATATTATTATAACTCATTTATGAAATCAAGAACGCTACCGTTCCTGCTGCTGATTTTTAGTTTGCCTGCTTATGCTCAGAATACGAAGCCAAAATTAAAAATCGGGTTTAAGGCTGGGTTTAACATATCTTCCTTCAATAAAAATATAGACGTTATTGACCAGCCTGATCCACTTTACAGTTCCTTCAAACGTAGTTCCAGAGGATCGTTATCCGGCGGGATAACATTAGATCATGAATTATCAAAGCGTTTAATATTGGGGGCAGAACTGCTTTTTAATTCGCGGGGTATGAGCTATAGGGCAGAAAATAGCGAGATTCCGGTGGTCATTGAACAGGGGCAGCAAAAAAAATCCTATAATTACCTCAACTATAATCTTGATTACCTGGAATTGCCAATAATTGTCAATTATAATTTCCTGCCCGAAAAATCGAAATCAATGCTTATGGGGTATATCGGTATTGCCCCGGCTATTTTGGCAAACCATAAAAGAAAATTAAAATATTCCCACAAAGAACCAGGGGAATCGAATCAGAAGCAAAATTTGCCGTATGCAAAGTCAGCCATCAATAACATGATAGCCGGAATTAAATTACTGGAAAAGGAAACCTTTGGATGTGATTCATACATAGATGTTAGAGGGAACTTTAGCCTTTCACCGGTATTTAACCGGACACTTAACGATGCAGGAAAAAATCTGGGAACCCGTATGTCCACTTTTACCTTAGCATTTGGAATCAGGTTACTTTAATAAAAAACTCAGAACTTCACTCTCCTGCCCTCCAGCTCTCCCGGATCATCAGGCTCCTTAACAGGCGTCTGCTGCTTCTTCTGTTTAGGCTTTCTGTTCTTTTCAAGTAAGATTTTCATTTTCTCCAATAACCTTCCCCCCTGGTATCCCCTAAATTCGTTGGTTAAACAGTGGTGCCCTTCAGCTTTAGACACAGCCCTTTCGCTGTCGATCCTAACCTTGCCATACCCTTTTTCCGCTTCCCCCTTTGCCGAAAAAGTAGCCAGCACCATTGCAGGGTTGAATTCCATGCTGTTCATGCTCTCCCATTTATCCTCCATCAGGTTCTGCTGTTCCAGGCTCAGCGAAACGGCCAGTATCAGGAAACAACCCCGGGGAACCTCCCTGTCGAATATTAGTTCCTGTGCCTCCAGACTCCCCGACCTCAAGAAGGAAACCTGCCTGATCCCCACATATTCATAAAACTCTTCCCTGAAATTGAAGGCCACCAGCACGAACTTCAGCACATACCGTCCCCCTTCTATTCCCCGTGCCCAGGCGCGGATATCCCCCTGTCCGTCGATGCGCGGTACCTGTACCACTACCTGCCCTGCCTCATTGCGGCTCACCTCCGGTTTTACTTTTATTAGGTCGGCGAAGCGGCTGTTGTTGTTAAATTCCAGCCCTTCGAGGAAGCTCACATCCCCGTCGTGGATGTCGCGCTCGCCCCTTTCTTTGTCCCTGCAGGCCAGGATGGAGCGGTAAACAGCCGAGTTGCAGCGGTTCACGAAGCCCCCGTCATGAAGATTGCGGTGTACCACCTTGAAAGCATCCCTGATCTCGCAGGCCGTAGTGCTGGCCAGCCCGAATTCCAGGGCCGCCGCCTTGCTGGCGCTGCTTCGTTTCTGTTGCTGTTTGGGGTGTCCCTGAACGATGTTCATGCCGCGGTAGCGGCGGTAAACGACGGTTCCGGCCTTGCCGTAGATCCCGCCATGATTGTCGAGTATTGCCATGGTTTCAATTGCCGGAGGGCGGACCTGGTATGCCCGCTATCCGGCTTTGAGCTAATAATTAAAAAGTCACAAAATGAGTCTTCGGCCTTCGGGGCCTGGAGACGTTGCAGTCAGCCATTCAGCGATCATGAATAAAGTCCGTTCGGCACAAAATCCTTTGGGGAAGGTCGTTCAACGCCCGGCTGCTTTTAACGTAAAATTGAGGATTAAAAAATAAAAAGGGAAGAAAAAATGTTAATTTAAAACGGGTATAAACAGCAAGGGCATAAGGAGTTCTGACAGACGGGCGGAGGAAGTACCAAAGAAGACCCCTGACCGGTGTCTGTATTATCCCTCAGGCATCCTGCACGATACAGACAAAGAGTCCGCCTTTTAACAGAAAAGGCGGACAGATAGTGGAATACAGGCGGTTTTTATGTGGGTTAATACGGAGTGCAACTAAGGCTTGGCTGATGTATGCTGTTGCAAAAACTTATTGCAACAACTTTTAAGCTTATTTAACTTCCTTTAAATTATTCAGAATAACTTCCAGCCCCTGCTCTATTGCCTGCACTTTCTTCTCTATATCATTTATTCTTTTTTCCTGATAGGGCTCTTCGTCTTCTTTCCGGCGGGCTGAATATGGTGGTAAGCGGTCCTGCTTTTGCGACATACTCAGCGGCTCGCCAAAGCCTGAAATAAACCATCTCAGGTTCAGGTCTTCAAACTTATTTGTAAAGTCCTCTATTATTTCTATCGACGGCTTGGCTTCGGGGTTTCTCTCCAGCCTGTAAAGTTTTTCAGGACTATTATATTCCAATATTTTAGCAAGCTGGCTCAGGTTTTTAATTCCTTTAAGCCTCATTAACTCCGTTATTCTTTCAAATATATTTGTCTTTTCTTGCGACACTTTAATTATTTTTCAAATTAATTTGATAATATACAACCTAGTTTGTATATTTGATTGTCCAATCACTCAAATATAAAAAGACTTTGGAAAAGACTATCATTCCGGCAGGGTACGGTACACTTAGTTTACAGATAATTTAAAAGTATATTATGGATTCTTCTATCAATTACAGAGCGGCACCTTCGGGGGACCTTACAGAACTTACAGCAAGAATTAGCAGCCTGGTTATGGCAGAAGAAATTTACCAGGTTGTTTATACCAAAAATAACCGGGCATTCAGTGAGCTGGTCATCCTGGTTTCCAATAAATGTACCAAAGCATTGCAGGAGCTGGTACCTCATCTTAATGTGATTTTTGATACTTATCCCGGCTCCTCTTATCGGTTATACTATATACATCAGGTACATGAAGCCGTTAAACGGGGGAACCTGATTTTCTATCTCCTGTGTAATCCGCAGAACCTGATCTATAAAGCAGCCCCGTCAGGTCCCGCTCTCTTCTCTGAAACCTTCATCTCTTCTGAAGCAATTGCAAAGGCCAGAGAAGCTTACAATAAAGAAACTACTAAAATAGAGGCTTTTGCCGATGGTGTTAAATTTTATTGGGAGAAGGAAAATTATCCTCAGACAGCTTTTATGGTCCAGCAGCAAATTGAACTATCCTTCCGTGCCATCGAATTGTTTGCTATGGGTAAAGAAAAGATTACCCATTCTATCCAGGCCCATCAGAAATATGTGTCCAACTACCTCCCCGCGCTGAGTAAATTATTTGATCATGAAAACGATGATGAACGGGAGCTTCTTAAACTCACCGACAACGCTTACAGGGCAGTAAGGTATGAACAGAATTATCAGATCAGTAAAGAACAATGCGCGGGGATGATGGCAAAGGGGGAGGAGATAGTGAAAATCATCAACGGGATTTACGGGGAGCTATTGATGGGGTTGGAACAGGCTATCAGGGAGTTTAAAAGCCCGGTAATGGCGGCAGATCATTCTTCAGTTGCATTTCCGGGGGGGCGTAAAGCAGAAGATAATTCTCCTGAACAAAGAATAACCGGCCTGCTGTGCAGTAAACTTCAGGTTGAAGCAATCTATTGCCTGGCAACCAACTGTCAGACTTATTCAAGTGTTGGTTATCTTTCGGGAGGGGAAATCAGCCGGGAGAACCGGCATCAGAACCTTCTGGTGATTACGAGCACAGAACCGGAGAACGGCACTTATACTTTAGCAAGCGAAATCAACCAGGGGAAGGCTATTGATGGCACCGTAACACTTTTCATCCATAGCCTGAAAGATATGAGGGACGGCCTTTTAAACAATGGCCGGTTTTTTCATCGGGCATTGCACTCGGGGAGGTTGTTATATAGGAATCAAGGGAACGTAAGCAGCTCACGTTCGCAAACGAATTATCTTCAGTAGACGTAAATATCCTGTATAGTATGATGGTATCAAGAATTGCCAAAGGTTATATTACATCTGAAATTTCTTTTTTAATGGGATACAGGGAGGATAAAATCAGAAAATATGAAGAACTGGAATCGGTTGTGGGGATAGAAACACTTTTTGAATTTATCAATGCCATAGAAGAGAACTCGTTGAACGGGGTCATATTCTCTGATGCGGGGTATGTGGAGGGGTACACAAATTACAGGATGGAAAAAACAATATCATCCCGAATAATCGAACATTCAATGTATTGTATTGACAATGGAGCAGAACACCAGGTTTTCAAGTTATACGAACTCAATCCTGAATATGTTGAATCTTCCGAAAGCGAAAATAAGGTATTAAAGGAAATCAGGGCCTTACTCAATCTGATGTTCGAAGGTGCTTTTTTTGATGATCCCATAACACCATTAAAGATTTACAAGCGATGCCGGCCGGCTGTTACATCTAAAGGATTGCACCCCAGGCATGTTCAGCTCGTTTTGAAAGAGATGACCAGGAAAAAAGAGTATCCCAGGCTAATGGTTAAATACTCTAAAACAGCCGGCTCGGTTTTCTATGAAAAAGTGTTTAAGTATTAATTTCCGGAGCCCGGAGAACAACTATCAATAGTCAGCAAATTATCTGTTATGAACGCTGAAAGACCAGATATTATCGATATTCCTGAAGAATTCAGGATCGCCAGTACATTAAACTCTTTTGAACCGGGTAAAGTCCTCCAGTTTTTCATTAATCATGTATCTTTCTTCTGCACGCTCGGTGGAGGCTATATTCGCGGGTATTCTCAGGCTACAATGGTTACGTCTGAATATTCAGTAAAGATCCATGCGCCGGAATTAAAACTCAACCAGTATCCGGCGATTGCCTTTGACAACAAGGAACTGGCAACTAAATGTATCATACAGATTGGAAGGATGGCCCTCGAAAAAGGTAAAACTGCGGAAAAAAAGAGAAAAAAGAGTTTGCCGGTAGTTAACTCACTCTATAAAGCAATAGGTAGCTATAGCTATTGTCCGGAAAAGATTTACCTGGATGAGGAAACTGTACTTGATTTTACAAAAGATTTCAGGATTGTCTGCGAGTTGCATCATTGCTATCCCAAAGCCTACCTGGAATATTTTATGAACAAGATTTCTATGGCTGAGGACCAGGCTTATCGCGGCTTAAAAATCCCCCGGGAAAATCCCGCAGCAGAGTTTTTCCATCTGCTTAACCTGGGGTTCGGCAATCTGCGGCCGCCGGTTATTAAATCAACAGAAGCACAGATAGACTTCATTGATGCTGTACAGGAATTTCATGCCAGAGTATTCATTATCAGAAGCCCCGATAAAAGAATAGCTGCCTACCGGGATTTTTATAAAACACATTATCTCAACATTATTAAAGAAAAACACCAATCATGAAATATACATTCGAACTTGAACTATCAGAAGATTTTCACATGCTTTGCGATATTTTCAGGATAAAACCTGAAACCATTATTCAAAAAATCATCTCCCGCATTTCTTTTCCGTTCTACTACAGTAATCTGAATGATAAAGAAAGATGGGCCACTTTACTTCTGCTCGATTACCTGGGGACAGATCATGAAATAACAGATGAAGAATTTGATTTCCACCGTCCCTATATGGATCAACTCGGTGATTCGGTAATGGGGATTCTCCGAAAGGACCGCGATGCCACAAAAAAAGCGGAAGCTGCTGCCAGAAAAGTAATGAAGCAATGGCATAAGGCGGTACTGGCTGAAAGGGCGAAGTACATTATTGATGATCTGGATACCAGTATCAATAAGCAAGAATAACGCTGATTAACTGGTAGCCAGAAGCATTAGGGGATGGGCACTTACATTTGGCAAGTGCCCAGAACGTTTCCCTTTTCAGCTCTGAGAGCTAGAAATCAATTTAACAGTTCCTGGATTTTATTAAAAGTGACTGCTTCACCCGGACGGCCTGCATCTTTGTTTACGACTTCTCCACTTTTATCCACTAAAATATAACGTGGAATGGTCCTGATGTTAAAGATGTTATTAAGAACTTTTGATTGGCTATAGCTTAGAAAATAATTTTCTCCTTCTATTTTATTTGCAGCAACAAGGCTTTCCCATACTTTTTCACTCGGCGAGTTGGTGCAAATATATATAAACACGACGTCCCTTCCGGCCAGTTTATCCCTTAATTTCAGGGAGTTTCTCATTCCATCGAGACAGGGGCCGCACCATGTGGCCCAGATATCCACATAGATTACTTTTCCTTTATGCTTCTCAATAATGCTTGCAAACGGGTTATCTTCTTTCAGTTGCAGTGAGGAGTTAATAATGGAGTTCGGGGATTGTTTGCTGTTATATAAAATGTTGTATTGTTTTTCATAGTCGGAAAGAAATTGCCTTTTTATCAGCTCATTCTGAACGGTATTTTTATATGTATCCAGATTAGGTTTAATAAAATCGATCTGATGCGATTCGATCTGGTCATAAAGAGACCATGTTGAAAATAAATCGCGTAAAAAAGGCTCTTTTAAGTGAATGAAATAATCAAATTGCGGAATATTGTTTTTTTGTGATGCCATATATTCACCGGCATAAAGCTGCCCGATACTGTTATAAACCCAAAATATCCATTTAGAAAATCTTTGTAAATAATAGTTATCCATAACATTGTATTGTTGAATTGGGCTTCCCAGGGACAATAACCTTCCCGTAAGCGATTTTAAACAGCTTTTCTGCCTGTAATTTCAGGCTATTCTATTTTTTGATGTGAACTTATTCTGTTGAACTTATTCAGGAGGAGAGGTTGCTTTTTCCGGTGGCTCCTGAACTAATCCTAAGGACCTAAACCCGAAGTTTGATTTTGAGGTTTTCATCGTTTTGCTCCGCTAAATAATACTGAATATATATTTATTCTATACAAATATAGAGAATAAACACTTAAATCAAACTGTTTTCTCCATAATTATTTCAGAAAAATAC
>JAATFW010000226.1 GCA_015654985.1 Sphingobacteriales bacterium
CAAATCTGTGGGCAGAGACGCTGGAGAATATAAACAGGCTCGACTATCTGGTATTTCCAAGAATAACCGCATTGGCTGAAGTGGCATGGAATAGCCCCAATGAAAGAACTGACCCTAAAGGATTTATGAATCGCGTAGAAAAGCATCTTCTGCTTTTTGAAAAAGCATCCCTCTATTTTTATAACCCTGCGGACCCGGGTAAAAATCCTGAGCCTGTTCAGATGAAGGTGAGAAAGCCGCGGTTTAATACAGAAGAGTAAAGGTAAAATAACTGCTCAAATAACATCATTTCATCCCTGTTAAGTCTGAAACATTATTCTACTAAATTACGTAATCGCGCTAAAATCCGCAACCGGTTAAAATATTTGTTTTTTGAAAGGTCGCTCTCTGCTTCTTTCCGGATGCCCGTCAGGATCTGTCCGATCACCTGCTTTGCTGAATCCTTTCCGAACTCTCCCAATACTTCAAAACCATCTCACTACCTGCATTATTGGCCGAATTCCCACTTTTCTTAAATTTCTAAAACTGACCTGTTTAACCGGTGTTACAAAAGATATCAATCTATCTTATGAAAGCAGCAGTATTCCACAAACCAGGTGACATCCGGTATGACACCGTAGATGATCCGCGCATTGAGAAACCAGGCGACGTGATCCTGAAGGTAACTTCAACAGCCATATGCGGCTCAGACCTGCATATTTTAAGCGGGGGCGTACCGCAAGCAGAGCCTATGGTAATGGGGCATGAGTTTATGGGTATTGTAGAAGAAACAGGGCCGGAAGTTATAAATCTAAAAAAAGGCGACCGTGTGGTAGTGCCTTTTCCGATCGCTTGCGGCCATTGCTTCTTCTGTACCCACGGCGCATCGCCGGCCTGCGAAAACTCCAACTACAAACATTATGGCCCAAATGGCGACATGGCCGACCAAAAAGGGGCTGCTTTGTTCGGCTACACCGATCTGTACGGCGGCTACTCAGGAGGACAGGCAGAGTATGTGCGGGTGCCTTATGCAGACATCAGCCCCCGTATTGTGCCGGATAACATGACTGATGAACAGGTGCTTTTTCTAACAGATATTTTCCCTACGGGATGGTCGGCTATCGACTGGGCGCAATTAAAAGGCGGCGAAGTAGTGGCTATTTTTGGCTCAGGTCCGGTAGGGTTAATGGCCCAAAAAGCCGCATGGATAAATGGGGCCAGCCGGGTAATTGCTATCGACCCTCTGAATTATCGCCTTGAAAAAGCAAAGGCCGTTAACAAAGTAGAAACGCTTAACCCCGACGAAGTTGATGTGGTAGAAGCTATACGCGCCACGACCGGCGGTCGCGGCGCCGACGTTTGCGTTGATGCCGTAGGTTTTGAACCTGAGCGTGGCCTTATGGATAAAGTTAAAGCTGCCGTAAATTTTGAGGTGGGCAGTATGAAAGTGCTCGATTTGGCGTTTAAAGCCGTGCGCCGTATGGGTACCGTAAGTATTATGGGGGTATATGGTTCTACCTATGACAATTTCCCGTTACACCGCCTGTTTGATAAAGGTATTATCTTAAAAATGGGCCAGGCCCCTGTCCTCAATTACATCGACCACCTGATTGACCTCGTAAAGGAAGAAAAGGTTGTTCTGAACGATATTATCAGCCACACCCTCCCTTTAAGCGAGGTTACGCACGGCTATGATATCTTTGATAAAAAGGAAGAAGACTGTGTTAAAGTGGTTTTAAAGCCCTGGGAATAACTAATGGCTGGCAGTATATCATGCCACCAAAGCATTCGTACTTTCCTTTACTACCGCCATCCGCGAGAAAATGAAAAATTCCGGAGTAGTCTTTTTATCTCCCTTATGCCAGGTGCTGGTGATACTGATATTATATCCAAATTCATTAAAAATGAATTTGGATATAATATATACTAAGCCAATTTAGATGGGCTTTGCTTGTTACTTCAAATGTATAATCAATCGATCTAGTCTCGCAAACGGATCTAGTGGTTTAGCGCTTCAAGATCTTTCCTTTTCTGCTTGTAAAGACGAAAAGCAAACCATGAAACTAAACCAAGAATAATTAACATCCATAAATTAGTGACACCTATAATTAAACTTAGAAACAGCTCCCAACCGTTAACAAGAGCATTGCCCAAGCGATGAAAAAAGGGAAGATTATATGCCGAAAGCTCTTCATTTGCTACTATCTCTTTCCTGATAACGGGCGGCTGACTGAGGTTAAGCTGGATGGAACTGTATCTTACATCGGTATCAATTCGCTTGTTATTGATTATCTGATCAATCCGTTCGTCTTCTTTATCGATCAGGCTGGCAGCTTCATTACTTTTTATGGTCTTCTTTTTCGCCAGGCTTAAAAGTTCCTGCCTGCTTTTCTGTTTGAGGGACGATGCAAGGTAATCAATGCTTTTATCGTCGATGTCGAGTTTACTGCTGTAGACAAAAGTGGCAATAGACGATACTTCCTGCATAAATTCTTCGAGTTGAGATGAAGGAACTTTAACAATCAAGTCGGCCTGAGTGGTATAGGCAGAGACGGTTAAAACCGAATCCCCGGAGATGCGCATACTTTTCTCTTTTTTTTGAACCGACTCGATGTTCTGATGGGTTACCATCCCTCCCATGAACCGGGCTTTTTCGGAAATAAGACGGCTGCTTTTATAAACATCTTTCACTTTAAAATCGATTCCGGCTGTTTTTACAAGTTTAACAGAATCAGGCATCATTGGTGTAAAGGCAGTAGAAACACTGTCAGCAGAGGAGCCAGAATCGGCTCTTTCCATTTTATTGGAGTTGCAGGCCATTAAAAACGAAATTGTAATAAGGACACAAAAAAAGGTTGTAGTTTTCATGTGGTTAATTTCTAATTGATACCGGTTTGCGGGATTAAGTAACCCGGGAAATAGTATAACTCCATAAAACTGCTGCAAGGCAAAGACTAAACAACAATCCGTATTTATATTTTTATAATTGAAAGACCTTACGGAAATTTGCAACGACAGAAGAACAAAACATCTGTATATTGCTTTGTTTATTTAAATTTATAAAAATGGCAAAAATAGCATTAATTGGAGGAAGCGGCTTTGTTGGTTCCGCTATTCTTAAAGAAGCGCTGTCAAGAGGGCATCAGGTTACAGCAATAGTTCGTAATCCTGAAAAAATTACCGCTTCTGATGATAATCTTAAAGTACAGCAGGCAAATATTCTCGATGCCGGCCAGGTTTATAATGCTGTAAAGAATGCTGATACAGTAATAAGCGCTTACAATCCAGGGTGGACAAACCCGAACATTTACTACGACACTCTCGAAGGGTACCGTTCCATTATAGACGGAACAAAGAAGGCCGGAATAAAAAGGCTGTTAATTGTTGGAGGTGCCGGATCATTATACGTTAAACCAGGAGTACGGGTGATGGATACCGGGGTATTACCAGAAGCAATCTTGCCCGGGGTCAAAGGACTTGCAGAAGTCTATTATACTTACCTGGAACCTGAAAGTAATATTGATTGGGTGTTCTTTTCGCCGGCCGGAAATATCGCTCCGGGCGAACGAACCGGAAAGTTCAGGCTTGGTAAAAACGATTTGATCGTTGACGATAAAGGGGAAAGCAGAATTTCTGTTGAAGATTATTCCCTGGCTTTAATTGATGAACTGGAAACTCCAAAACACCATAAAGAACGTTTTACAATCGGGTATTGATCAATATTTATTGCTATATCCCGTTTTCTATTTCATAAAGGAGATCAGAAACTTAAGAATGATGTAAAGTAACTCAAAAGTCTGTTACCATGCTGAAAAACTTTTTCACTGTTTGCTTTAAGAAACATTAAAAAGAACAAAGGTTATGCTTTTATTAACATAACCGGGCTCTCACTTGGCATTTGTTGTGCTTTAATCATTTACATCCTTGTAAATTACCATTTAAACTTCGACACATTCCACAATAATACCGACCGGATTTACAGGGTGATCACCCTTCTGTCTTTTGTAGAGGCAGGCCCTCTCGCCGGATGGATCATGCATCTCTGGCTGCAAAACTTCATATATCATATCCCGGTTAACTGGCTTATCTTCATTGCATCTATTACTGTCTCGTTGCTGATTACGGCATTAACAGTTGGCTACCGTTCTGTAAAGGCGGCAAGGGCTAATCCCGTCAATAGTCTACAGTCAGAATAGCGATACTTATCTTATGTCTTAGCTTAATAAGCTAAATAGGCTATTGACGTCAGAAGAGCGGATTTTGAATCATTGTCTTTGCCTGTTATCTCAAAAGTATTTCAATTTGTGCTGTAAATTTCGATTTAAGCACTGCCCTCTTCAAATCCTAAAATTCTGAATTGCATTTTACGCTCTTTATCCTGTACCGCAATTGTTGGAATTTTATAAAATATGTATATCTTGGGTTGTTAACCATTTGAAATCTCATTGAATATGAACAATAAGCAAACTTTAGAAGTATGGATGCGCGGACCGGTACCCGGCATTCCGCCATTATTGCAGCCAGTAGCCCATGCCCTGTTGCAGGCAGGAGAAGAAATTCAGGAGCATTTGCTTGCATTTCCTGAGGATAAACTTTGGGTGAGACCTGTTGGACTGGCATCAGTCGCCTTTCATCTTCAGCATATCACCGGCGTGACCGACCGCCTGTCAACGTATGCACGCGCCGAAATGCTGAATGAAAAACAATTGCAATACCTTTATGATGAAGGCAGGGAAACGAACGGAATAACACTTGAAGCATTGATCGAAGCGTTTAATAAACAGGTATCCACTGCGTTAATTCAGCTCGGACACACAGATGAAAGTCAACTAACTAAACCAAGAGGCATTGGCCGCCGGCAATTGCCTACCACCTTGTTAGGATTACTATTTCATGCCGCAGAACATACCCAAAGACATGTTGGACAGTTACTTGTTACTGCCGCTGTAGTAAAGAACCTTAATTTTTGAACAGGTCAGTAAGAAAAATCTTTCGCTTCATTCATTCTCATTATTAATCTCTAACTATCATATAAAACTATCGCATAACAATTCCGGTTTATTTTAATATGAATATGGAATTATGTATTTTGTCACATCAATAACCTAAACACAAACGTAATGCCATGTTATTAAACCAGGTTTCGTTTAGAAAATACTTCATTGTTTTGGCGCTGATGCTTTTCTCAGGCATCAGCTTTGGTCAGGAATATACTGGCCTTACTCGCCGCATCGATTCTCTGGCTGCTGAAGGTTTACCTAAATCAGCTCTTGCTGAGGTAGACAAACTCGAACGCCTGGCACGAAAAAATAATAATTCGCCCATGATTATCCGGGCTGCGATCTACAGGATCACGTTCCTGTCTTATCTTGAAGAGAATGCTTTAACCGCTGTTATTACTACGTTAAAAGGGAATATTCAAGAATCGGTTTTCCCAACGAAACCTGTTCTTCAGTCATTGCTGGCAGAGATGTACTGGAAATATTATATGCAAAACCGGTGGCAGTTTTCACAGCGCACCCGTCTTGAAGAGCCCGACCCGGATATTACACGATGGGATCTGCGTACGATTATATCAGAAACAAACCATTTATATCAGCTTTCACTAAGCGACGTTACGGCCTTACAAAAAACGCCGGTAAATATACTGGATGGCGTTCTGGATGGAGATACGGCAACCCGTTATCTCAGACCAACCTTGTATGATCTGTTAGTCCACCGGGCCTTTGATTTTTTCCTGAGCGAAGAACCCGCATTACCAAAGCCGAAGCTTCCCTTCAGATTAAACGATGCGCTGTTATTCAGCGACAGCAGGACATTTGCCAGGCGGCCAGTTTATTCAACCGATACCACTTCGACCATTTATCACGGTATAAAATATCTTCAACAAGCTGTCCTTTTTCATCTTGAACAAAACAACAGGGAGGCCGTGGCCGATCTCGATCTGAAGCGGCTTGATTTTTTATATACTAAAGCCGCCGTGCCTGATAAAGATTCTTTATACCTGCAGGCGATATTGCAGGTAGCCAGCTCCTTTGAAGATAAACCTCTGAGCGCCGACGCCCTCGTAATGGCGGGGAAATATTATCAGCAGAAAGATAATCTTCAAAAAGCATATACGTTTTTCAAACACGCTGTGAGTTCTTACCCCGAAAGCCTGGGAGGCAAAAATGCGGCGGTCTTAATAGAACAAATTGAATCAAAGCAGTTAAATGCTACAGTAGAACAGGTAAATGTTCCCGATAAGCCGCTACTGGCCCAGCTATCCTATAAAAACATCAAAGAGGCGGCAGTGGAGATCTATAAGCTTTCACTTCCTGAACTCGACCGGTATAAAAAGCTATACACCAGAATACGCAGCAGGTGGCAAACAGGCCTGCATCCCGATGTTGATTCTGTGCTCGCCTTTTTGACACGGCATAAGCCTGTCCAAAGTTTCATCCTGCAATTGCCCGGCTCACAGGATTACCGTTTACATAGCACAGAGTTTAAAATAGATCCGTTGCGGACCGGACAATACGTCCTCCTGGTTAAAGACTTTGCCGGCAAAGATAGTTCTTTAATTAAGCTGGCTGGTTTTACGATAAGCCGGCTGGCGTACGTTACCCGGAAAGATCCTGATGGTAAAACAGAGGTAAGAGTAATGGACCGGGAAACGGGCATGCCATTGAAGGGTGTCAGCGTGCTTCTGAGAAGCAAGGAATATAAATACAACTCAAAAACTACACGGTCTGAATTGATTTACAACGATTATAATGGTATATCCGACCAAAATGGCATGTTTAAAACCGGGGTCGTTTCGTCTGCACAGTTCGACATTAAACTAAGTTATAAAACAGATGTCCTTGCAGAGGACTCGAAATATATCGTCGGAATGAGGAATAATGACGACGATATTCCTGAAAATAAGACGGTATTATTTACCGACAGGCAGATTTATCGTCCCGGACAAACGATCTATTTTAAAGGGATACAGCTTCAAACGTTTAACGGCGAGAGTAAAATTGTCGCCGGAAAAGATGTTCGTACATCTTTCATAGATGTCAACAATAAGGAGATTAGCTCTGTGCTGTTAAAAACCAATGAATTCGGATCATTCAGTGGTACATTTATCATTCCCGCAGCTTTACTGAACGGAAGTCTGAAGCTGAAAACAGATAACGGAGAAATCAGGATACAGGTTGAAGAGTACAAACGACCTTCCTTTAAGGTTGAGTTCACTCCTTTAAAAGAAAGTTTCAGACTGAACGACAGTGTGCAGATAAAAGGTAAAGTAACGGCTTTTTCAGGATATGGATTATCTCAGGCAAGAGTTGCCTATCGGATTGTTCGTACCCGGAATTGGAATGATATTGCGGCACAGGCTATTTATGGCCGTTCTGTACCTTACCTGCCAATTGAACCAGCCGAAATAGCAGCCGGCATAATAACAACTGATAACCAGGGCAATTACACTATACGATTTAAGGCACTGCCTGAAGATAGCCGGCAGAAAGGCGTTACTTACCGGTATGAAATTAATGCGGACGTAACCGACGGCAGCGGAGAAACCCATTCCGGGAACACCACCGTCACTTTAGGAGACCGGGATGTGAGCCTGTCGGCACACGTATCTCCCTACCTGCGTGCAAAAGATTCATGCAGGGCTCTGGCTGATTTAACAACACTAAACGGACAACGATTAAAAGGGAATATCCGGGTTGAGGTTTACGCTCTGCAGAGCCCTTCACATTTGTTTAAAAAACGGATCTGGGATAATCCCGATCAGTATATTCTTTCATCTGACGATTATAAAAAGCATTTTCCCGATTATGCCTGCCGCAATGAAGATCAATACGCCTCCTGGCCCCAAAAGGAAAGGGTTATTGAATCTCAAATTCAGGCGGATACGAGTAACAGGATAATGATAGATCTTGATAATATCCGGAAGCAGCCTTCAGGCGTGTACCGTTTAATTGTAAGGGCAAAAACCGATGCAGGCGATACTGCTTCCGTTGTCCAATATTTCAAATTAATTAATCAGGAAAAAGGACTTCCGCTTTATACAGATAATGTAATTCCTGTTACAACTTCGGTACAAGCCGGAGAAAATGCTGAATTTTTAGCAGGAGTTGGCGGTAAAAGCTATCTGTTGGTAGAGCGCTATCACGGGGCCACACTGCTTGCTTCTGAATGGATGGATATAAACTCACAGCAAAGTATAAAGATCCCCTCTGCGGGAAGTACAAATACGACCGTTCAGTTTATGATGGTTTACCAGAACAGGCTATACAAAAGCTATCACTATATTTATGTAAAACATCCCGAAAAGAAGCTGGAACTGAGTCTTCTTACTTTTCGTAACCTGCTGGAACCGGGGCAAAAAGAAGAATGGAAACTTCAGGTATCAGGCCACAGCAATGAAAAACAGGCTGCCGAAATGGTAGCTGGTTTGTACGATGCATCGCTCGACGACATTTCTTCGCCACAAAACTGGAGCATATCAACGCCTGAACTTTACAGCAATTATTTTAGCTGGGAGATCTATAATTTTGTTTCAGGGTCTCAAACAGAAGCTATACTATTTAAACCTGATAACTATAGTTTGTCGTCCCGAAATTATGAGCATCTGAATTTATTTGGGTACAGCTATTATGGCGGTTATAACAATGGATACCGGCAATATTTACAGCGTGTCAGTAACAAAAATAAAAATGAAGGACCGCAGCAGGCGGGTGCTCCATTACATGAAATTGTTACAGTAGGATATGGTGCTCTGAGAGAGGAAGCTGTGGGATCCTCAGCAGATCTCAGAATCCGGGGTACCAATTCGGTTAACCAGACGTCGGATAAGGTTACAATAACGGGAGCAATAGCGGACCTGGGCGTAAAAACAATTGCAGGTGATCCCAGTGCCGGAATAAAAATGGACGAGCCTGTAAACGCTGCTCCAACCGCTCCGGCCACCCAAAGTGCAATCGTTAACATCCGTAAAAACTTCAATGAAACTGCCTTCTTTTATCCTCAGTTACATACTGATGAGAATGGGCAGGTCCTGATCGGTTTTACCATTCCCGAAGCGCTTACAAAATGGCGCTTTAAAGCGTTCGCCCATACTCAAAAGCTGGCTCAGGGCTATCTTCAGCAGGATGTTTTTACAAGAAAACAACTCATGGTAAGCGCAAACATGCCGCGCTTTTTACGCGAAGGAGACACCATTACGGTGTCTGCACGGGTAGCAAACCTCACCGCACAAGAACTAAAAGCGGCAATAAAGCTGAACCTGTTCAACGCTCTAAACATGCAGCAATTATCCCTATTAACGGATGCTGCCAGTGGGGAACAGACAGTTGAAATAGCAGCCAGTACCAATACAACGGTATCTTTTAAACTGGTTGTCCCGGCAGGGCTTGAAGCCCTTACATACCGGCTTACCGCCGTTACAGAAAAACATTCTGATGGAGAGGAAAATACCATTCCTGTGCTGTCGGACAGGATGCTGGTCACCGAATCAATGCCTATGATGGTACGTTCAGGACAAACAGCCTCGTTTAAATTCGATAAGCTGCTGAATAACCGGAGCAGTACTCTTGTCAGTAAAACATTAACACTTGAGTATACTCAAAACCCAGCATGGTATGCTGTACAGGCTATGCCTTACCTGATGGAGTTTCCTTACGAATGCTCAGAACAGATCTTCAGTCGTTATTTTGCAAACAGCCTGTCGTCGGCAATTGTCAATCAAAATCCCCTGATCAAACAAGTATTTGAACAATGGAAATCGGCAGACAGTAAAGCATTTTTATCCAATCTTGAAAAGAATCCCGAACTTAAGTCGGTCCTGCTTGAAGAAACGCCCTGGCTTCAAAATGCAATGGGAGAAACGGAGCAGAAAAAACGCATTGCCCTCCTTTTCGACCTGAACACGCTTGGCTACGAACAGGCGCAAACGTTAGAAAAGCTGCTGAATAAACAATTGCCGGATGGCGGGTTTCCATGGTTTGGCGGCACCATTGCCGACCGCTACATCACACAGCATATTTTAGCGGGTATCGGCCAGCTTCATCATTTAAAAGCTGCCCCTGCAAAAGACCAGCAACTAACCACGATCAGCAGGAATGCACTGGATTACCTCGACTCCAAACTCATCAGCGACTATCGAAACGGACTAAAAAACAACCAGGCTTATAAAATCCAGGAACCTTCTTCTATTGAAATTTATGCATGGTACGCGCGCAGCTATTATCCGGATGCGGTAATGAATAACGAACTGAAAGAAGTCAGGAGCGATTATCTTTCCAGGGCAATGAAGTACTGGACATCTAAGGGCCTTTACGAAAAAGGGATGATCGCATTGACCATGCAACGCTCCGGTAAACCCGATATCGCAGTTAAAATCATCCGCTCGCTCATGGAAACGGCACAGCAATCAAATGAGATGGGGATGTACTGGCCCAACAACAGATCCGGCTGGTTCTGGTATGAATCTCCCGTAGAAACCCAGGCCCTGATGATCTCCCTTTTTACCGAGGTGGGCGGACAGTCAAAAGCGGTTGAAGAAATGAAGATCTGGCTCTTACGTAATAAACAGACCAATAACTGGAAAACTACCAAAGCAACCGCTGCCGCCTGCTATGCTTTGCTGATGCAGGGGAATAAGTTGTTGACGGCAGAAAACAATACCAGTATCAAACTTGGCGGTAAATTGCTGAATGAACTAAAGCCGGAGATAAAGGCTGAAGCGGGAACAGGATATATCAAAACATCGTGGGTGGACGAACAGATAAAGCCGGAACTGGGCAGGGCAGAAATCTCAAATGAAAGTACACAGATGAGCTGGGGCGCCCTGCACTGGCAATATACAGAGAAGATGGATAAAATTACTCCTTCTGCCACCGACATCACCCTTGAACGTAAATACTTTATCGTTAAAAGAGATAATTCGGGTGAGGTATTAACAGCCGTTGACGAAAAAAACACTCCTCAAACAGGTGACCTGCTGAAGGTGGTGGTTTACCTGAAGGCGGGACGGGATTATGAGTATGTACAGCTAAAAGATATGCGCCCCTCAGGTACTGAACCAGCAGATGTGTTATCTGCTTATAAATACCAGGATGGATTGTATTATTACCAGGTGACTAAAGATGTGGCAACCAACTTCTTCATCAGCCGGGTGAACAAAGGCAATTATGTATTTGAGTACCGGTTAAGAGTAGTACAGCCGGGAAATTTTTCAACGGGTATCAGCTCTGTGCAATGTATGTATGCTCCTGAATTCAATGCACATAGTGAAGGCAGAAGGTTAACAATCAGTAAGTAATTTAACGTTCGGATATTCTTTGAAATATCATGTAA
This sequence comes from Sphingobacteriales bacterium, assembly GCA_015654985.1. Taxonomy (GTDB): domain Bacteria; phylum Bacteroidota; class Bacteroidia; order Sphingobacteriales; family Sphingobacteriaceae; genus Arcticibacter. The sequence continues at coordinate 11,314 of JAATFW010000226.1, forward strand.
ATCTTATATTTCATCTATAAAACTGTCCTTCAAAGAAAGATGAGAAACCGATAACTTGTTTTCATATGCTGCTCATATGAACTTGCATATAAGAACAAGTTTATCTAAGTTTACTGCCGGTGAAGATTCTCTGCTGTATATTATTAAGCATATTGGTGCTCGCACTGGGCTTTGTCCCGTGTGCAGATGCTGACCGGGGAAATGAACGCGAAATAATTACTAATCAGCATTCGGCAAACCACTCAATGGATCTGTGTTCTCCTTTTTGCCAGTGCTCCTGTTGTGCCAGTCCCTCTTTAACTTTTTTAAATACCTTTAGGATCCACCCTCCGGAGAGAACAGAAAGCGCTTACTTCCAATACTTACCCGGAGAAGTAACTCATAGCACGGGTTCTGTATGGCAACCGCCACGGTTAAGCTAAAAACATAGTACAGCAATAAACTTCATGAAGCTTATCGCTGTTGTATTTCCCTGCCCGGAAACGCTCGCAGGAAATCATTCTGTTTTTACTTAAATTTCAATACTCTATGTTGAATAAAATCATTCTTTATTCCATCAGGAATAAGATTGTAATTGGCGCAGCCGTGTTGCTCCTCATTGTATGGGGCGTTTATTCGGCACTAAATCTCCCCATAGATGCGGTTCCTGATATTACAAATAACCAGGTGCAGGTAATTACACAGGCACCAAATCTTGGGGCCCAGGAAGTAGAGCAGTTTATTACTGCTCCCGTTGAATTGTCACTAAGCAATATTGCGAACGTCGTTGAAAAACGGTCAATTTCCCGCTCGGGAATTTCCGTTATCACCATTGTATTTACCGACAAAACGGATATTTACTGGGCAAGACAGCAGGTATCAGAACGGCTTAAGGAAGTTGAATCTCAAATTCCCGAAGGCGTAAAAGAGCCTTCCATGGGGCCTATCAGCACAGGCCTCGGGGAAATATATCATTATGTAGTCCACACTAAACCGGGATATGAGAAAAAATATTCAGCCACTGACCTGCGGACCATACAGGACTGGATTATCCGCCGACAGCTTACCGATACCAGGGGACTTGCCGAAGTAAGCGCCTGGGGCGGATACGTGAAACAATTTGAGGTTGCTGTTGATAATGACAAGTTAAATTCTTTCAGGCTAACGGTAACGGATATATTTCATGCTTTAAAGAAGAATAATGCCAATACCGGCGGATCTTATATCGAGCAGCAGAATAATGCTTATTTCATCCGTGCCCTCGGACAGGTAAAAACTCTTTCCGACATTGAAAAAATAGTTATTTCCAATTCTAATGGATTGCCGGTACTGATCAGGGATGTAGCTCAGGTACAATATGGAAGTGCCACCCGCTATGGCGCTGTTACAAGGAACGGAGAGGGAGAAGTAGTGGCAGGGATTACTTTAATGCTCAAAGGAGAAAATTTCAATGAAGTGATTAAACATGTAAAGGAGAAGATGACCCGGATTCAAAGATCCTTACCTGAGGGCGTTATTGTTGAGCCTTTTATCGACCGTACCGAACTGGTAGGGAGGGCTATTGGGACAGTAGAAAAAAATCTGATTGAGGGGGGACTGATCGTTGTATTCATCCTGGTTCTTCTGTTAGGAAACCTGCGTGCCGGACTGGTTGTTGCCTCCGTTATTCCCCTTTCCCTCCTTTTTGCCCTATCTATGATGCGGCTGTTTGGAGTATCAGGAAACCTGATGAGTTTGGGAGCTATCGACTTTGGACTGATCGTCGATGGCGCTGTAATTATCGTAGAAAGTATCGTTCACCGCATTGGCGCCGGAAATTACAGCCAGAACAGACTACCCAGGCTGAATCAGAAACAAATGGACAATGAAGTTTACCTTGCCTCCTCAAAAATACGAAACAGTGCTGCCTTTGGAGAAATCATCATCCTGATTGTTTATCTGCCTTTGTTCTCTTTAACGGGCATTGAAGGAAAAATGTTCAGACCTATGGCCGAAACCGTTGCCTTTGCTATCCTGGGGGCCTTTATTCTCTCCCTTACATACGTACCAATGGCAAGCGCCTTATTCTTAAGTAAAAAGACCGTTCATAAGCAGAATCTTTCGGATCGTATTATGGATTTCTGCCTCAGGATTTACCGGCCGCTGCTGGACGCAACGCTAAAAATGAAGCGGACGGTTGTTTTGATTTCGGTTGTATTGCTGGCAATAAGCCTCTGGCTTTTCAGCAAAATGGGAGGAGAATTTATTCCCACGCTTGAAGAAGGAGATCTGACGGTAGAAATCAGCATGATGCAGGGTACTTCTTTAACCCAAACTATTAAAACATTCAGCAAGGCAGAGAAGATCCTGAAAAACCGCTTTCCGGAAATACGGCAGGCAGTAACGCGGATCGGCAGTGCCGAGGTCCCTACAGACCCCATGCCTATTGAACGGGGCGATATGATGTTATCCATGAAGCCTAAAGAAGAATGGGTTAGTGCCCGCGACCGGGCTGAAATGTCGGAAAAAATTGAAGAGGCTTTATCCGTTTTACCGGGAGTACATATAGAAGTTACCCAGCCTATGCAGATGCGGTTTAACGAACTAATGACAGGAATAAGACAGGACGTGGCAATTAAAGTTTTTGGCAATGACCTGGAAATCCTCTCTGAAAAGGCCGGAGTAATAGCCGGGATGATTAAAAACATTGAAGGAGTTGACGAGCCCGTCGTAGAAAAAGTGAGCGGACTGCCGCAAATACTGGTAACCTATAACAGGGATAAGATCGCCCAGTACGGTCTTTCTGTAGAGGATATAAACTCTTTATTACAAACTGCTTTTGCCGGAAATGTTGCGGGAACGGTATTTGAAGGAGACCAGCGATTTGATCTGGTAGTGAGATTGCAGAGAAACCTCAGGGAGGACGTCGGTAATATAGAAAACTTATATATCCCCCTGCCCTCAGGTAATCAGATACCGTTAAGTCAGGTTGCCAGCGTTAAAATCAAAGATGCCCCGGCCCAGATCTCGCATGAAGACGGCAGCAGAAGGATTTATGTAGGGTTTAATGTAAGAGGAAGGGATGTTGAAAGTGTAGTGGACGAGATAGAGCAAAAACTACAAAAGGAACTAAAGTTACCTTCGGGATACTACACAACTTATGGCGGTCAATTCCAGAATTTAAGGGAAGCAAAGACGAGATTAGCTATTGCTGTACCAGGTGCCTTACTTCTTATCCTCATTTTGTTGTTCTTTACCTTCCGCTCTGTTAATGAAACTCTGCTGATTTTTACCGCAGTGCCGTTATCCGTCATCGGGGGGATTGCCGCCCTGTATATAAGAGGGATGCCTTTCAGCATTTCGGCCGGAGTTGGGTTTATCGCCTTGTTCGGGGTTGCTGTATTAAATGGAATTGTATTGATCGGCTACTTTAACCAGCTTAAAGCGGAAGGCATTACCGACATTTACGAAAGGGTAAGAAAAGGGACTTATGTAAGGCTCCGGCCCGTAATAATGACAGCAGCCGTAGCCTCCCTGGGTTTTCTCCCGATGGCACTCTCCACATCGGCTGGGGCAGAAGTTCAAAAACCGCTGGCAACGGTGGTTATTGGAGGATTAATATCAGCCACGCTTCTTACCCTGCTTATACTTCCGGCTTTATATATTTTGTTTTTTGAAAAAAAAGAAAGAAAAACAATGATGAATAAAAAGACAGGACTTCTGTCTGTTCTTTTTCTTGCCTTTCTCAGTGCCCTGCCTTACAGCACCAGAGCTCAGACGCCTAAGACCCTTGAGGAAACAATTGCTATCGGGCTGACAAATAACCCGGGGCTCAAAGGCAGCGCTTTTGCACTTGAACAGGCGAGGGTACTGCAGGGGACTGCTTTTGATTTAGGAAAAACCGAATTTAACTTATCTCAGGACCCGACATCAGGAGGCGGCAACGATAACAGCCTGGGAATCAGCCAGACCTTCTCTTTCCCTTCTGTATATCATGCACAGGCCAAAGTACTGGCAGGTCAAAGAAAAGTTTTGGAACAATCAGTCGCCGTATCAAAGAATACCCTCATAAGAGATATCAGCATCACCTACTATCATCTTGTTTATAATCAGCAAAAGATTCTTTTACTCAAATCGCTGGATAGTGTTTTCAGGGATTTTGATGAACGTGCCGAAATTCGCTACACGACCGGGGAAACCTCCTATCTCGAAAAGTTGTCTGCACAGTTGGGACGGCGGCAAACGGAGATGCAGCAAAAACAGGCAGAATTTGATCTGAAAATTAATCAGGCAGAATTACAACGGCTTACAGGCACTACGGAGACAATTATCGCCCTGGAGGAATTCCATTCTGAAGAACCCGGATTACCGCCTGATACTTCTTTTATCAGTAACCCGGCTTTGTTGCAGCAACAGCAACAAGTGGAGCTGAGCCGTAACAGGCTGGCATTGGAACGAAAAAAACTTCTTCCCGACATTACGCTTGGCTATTCGAACCAGTTCCTGATAAAAGGTTTTAACCCTGCAGATATAGACCGGGATTATTTCCCTGGAACCCGCATTGCAGGCATCCAGATGGGTCTTGCTGTTCCGTTAATAGACGGAGCACAGCGTGCCCGGATAAAAGCAGCAGGATTTGAAAGGCAGATGGCCGACGCTGGGTTGGCAGACCTGAAAAATTCTATGCAGACCCGGTTCCAAAAACAGGTAAATGAAGTTGCCAAACAGTATGAAGGGCTCAGGTTCTATAATGAGACTGCATTAAAGGAAGCATCCGAGATGCTCCGGATCTCACAATTTGCCTTCAAAAAGGGGGAAATTGGCTATGTGGAGCTTTTACAGAATATTTCTCAGGCCCTGAACATACGGATGCAGCATCTTGAGGCTTTGCTCGGATATAACTTGTCTATTGTCGAATTAAATTACCTGAAAGGAAATGATTATGAAATTTAAATTATCTCTTGTATATACTGGTTTGTTAAAATATTTTTCCGTCCTGTCGATATTTTTCTTTTTTGCAGCGTGTAACGAAAATGCTGAAAGAAAGGAAGAAACAGTAAATGAAAGCTCACAGCAGGAAGCACTGGAGTTATCTGAACAGCAAATGAATGCTGTGGGCATTACTCTCGGCAAAATCGAATTCAAAAACCTGAAAAGCGTTGTGAAAGCAAACGGGCAACTGGAGGTTCCGCCACAGAACAAAGCGGAGGTCCAGCCTATGGCGGGAGGAATAGTAAAGAAGATCTCTGTGCTGGAGGGCAATTATGTGCGGAAAGGGCAACCGCTTGTAACGCTCGAAAACCCCGGATTTATTCAGATACAGCAGGATTATCTGGCATCAAAAAATGCTCTCTCTCTTGCCGCTAAAGAATACGAGCGCCAAAAAGAATTAATGGACGCTAAAGCAGGAACGGGGAAAGTATTTCAGCAGGCAGAATCTAACTATTTGGCGGAACAGTTGCGTTACCGTACCCTGACCAGTCAACTCAAACAAATGGGATTCAGCATCCATGCATTGGATAAAGGGCATGTAATTACCCAGTTAACTGTCGCTGCGCCAATAACCGGCGTAGTGGGACATATACTGGCAACCACCGGAAGCTTTGCTGCAAGTTCACAAACCTTGCTGACTATTACTGACAACAGCCGTATCCATTGTGATTTGCTGGTTTATGAAAAGGACCTCTTTAAAGTAAAATCCGGGCAAAAAGTTGAGTTTATATTAACTAATCAGAATAATCAGCGGATCTCCGGCGTAATCTATGGCATCAATAAAACCTTTGAAAATGACACGAAGGCAGTAATAGCCCACGCCCGTATTGATAACCCGTCTAATATGAACCTGATTCCCGGAATGTACGTTTCCGCATTGATTAAGGTAGGCAACCAAACCACTACGGCGGTTCCCCTGGATGCCATTATCACTGCACAGGAGAAGAACTACATTTTTATGGCTGATAACCAGCCGGGAAAGAAAACAGGAGAAACCGAAAAGCTTTTCCATTTTAAACAGGTTGAAGTAGTTACGGGAGTATCCGACTTAGGGTATACTGAAATTACGTTGCTCCATGATATCCCAAAAGATGCTTTAATAATAACAAAAGGGGCTTTTTATCTTCAGTCAAAAATATCGGGAAGCGGAGAAGAAGAATAAATACAAATCACATATCAACGGTCGGCTGAAGTTGTGGAATGATTAGATTACAGAACTATTTTTAAATCAAAAAGCCCTGTCGCGATGAGCGCAATCAGGGCACCTAAACCTTATCGTTATTATTAACTTAAAAACTGTGCCAATAGTATTTATTCCTTATAAAATTTTTATAAAACATAATTAAACGTCATTTTTCTGCCCGTCCGTTCTTTTCAGTCCTTTGAACATCCAATTCATTTTCATAAATATTTGTGTATTTTATTCCCCATTATTCCCCTTTTTGTTCATAAATTTCCCTAATTAAAAGAAGCTTCCATCTAAAAGGTGCCCTTTGTAAATGTTATTCGTTCCGCATATACTTATCTATTCCGTCAGACGGCTTCCAGAGACTCCGTGGTTCATAGTAATGCCAGAGCAATGAAGATATTTTGCGGATGAGTTGCTTAGCTTCGTTTTCAGGTCCCCAGCTTTGATCTTTGTTATTTTTAGTGATAATGGAAAAAACGTAATCACCATGAGGTGCATTTACCAGTACTGTTTCAGATCTCGATGCATCCACTGCGCCCTGCTTGCTCGCAGCCTGTATATAAGGAGGAATTTGTGATAAAGCGCCGTCATCCCAATAAATACGTACCAGGTTACGGTACATACGTTCACTGGCAGCAGGGCTTACCGCTTCACCTTGTCTGATGAGCGTAAACAAGCGGCACATTTCGTAGGGCGTGCTAACTCCCCACCCGTATGTTCTCCGCATCTCTTCACGCCCCTCTACACGCGAGTTTACCCTCATTTTTTTAAATCCATTTTGCTCAAGCCAATTATTAATATACACCCCCGAAACCAGCTTCTGAAGCCACAGACTGGCTGTGTTATCGCTCATAGTGATCATCAGCATGGCTACTTTGCTTAGGGCTATAGTGTCTTTGTCCTTAAAAGATCCTAATATATCCTCCCCCGGGTATAGCAGCGAATCCCGGTAAACCAGTTTCTGGTTGTATTGCAATTCACCTTTTTCAATTTTGTCCATTACCCCGCATAATATGCTCACCTTGATCATGCTTGCAGTGGGAAATAATGTATCAGCCCTGATCGCTGCTGTTTTATTTGTTTTAAGGTTATGTACATAAATTCCGGCTATGCCATTAAAGCCCTTTACCGCATTATCAAGCAATAAAGTCAGTTTTTTATCGGTTTGGCCAGATACACTGGCAGAGAAGAAAAGAATCAGACAGATCAGTTTATATTTCATATCAAAATCGCTAACAGGAAAAAAATCTCAAAAAATCAGATGAATGTACTGAATCTTATCGTATCGTGCTTCCGCCAGATAAATTTTCCCTGGAATAAAGTGTAACATTTTCTTTAAATTAGTACTAAATATAAAGATCTCTTTATGCGTTACTTTCTTTGCATTCTGTTACCGCCGGTCGCAGTTCTTACCACGGGGCGAATAGGCGCTCTTATTCTGAACATAGTTCTTTGCCTGTTTTTCTGGATTCCCGGAGTAATTCATGCCATTCTTGTTACAAATGATTATTATGCCGACAGAAGGAATAACAAATTAGTCAGGGCCGTAAAGCGCGGCAGGCAAAGAGGTATTTAACTTTGTTAAGTGGGCGAATAACCCGGGCGGAATTTCTAACACCTTAGGGTTATACCAACCTTTTCTCAAAACAAGAAAATCTTAAGCCTGGTCTGAAACTAAGATCAATTTCACCCGCGTACTTGTAACCCAGCTTTGGAAACAATTTTTGCGTTGCCGCATTAGCGGTATTAGTATCGACACGCAAAACTGAAATACCCTGGTTAACGGCTGCTTGTTCTGCCTGCATTAACAATGCGGCAGCAATACCTTTACCCCGGTGATGCGGACTGACGGCAAGCCTGTGAGTGACGACAGCAGTTTCATTAACATCCCAGCCAACCTGCGAATATTCTGGCTCCTGATCTGTGGTAATGGCTGATATTCCTGCAATCTGCCCGTCTGACTCCACAGCAAGCCATAGTTGACCCAATCCGATATCTTTTCTGAAGACAGATTCATTAGGATACTGGCTATCCCATTGAAAATTTCCTGAAGCGACCATCCCGGGAACAACATCAGCTATAAGAAGCATGATGGCTGGAATATCTTTTTCAGTTGCAGGACATATTTTCATAATATTTTATTTCGATTGCAGCGGCCTTTTTATCTGCTTATAATATTCAGGACCTTGCTAAAACTAAATAATAATTCTGATTGAAAAAAACGGTTTAATAATTACTTTACCTTCTGCCTGAGTAAGTTTCCTAAAAATGCGGGCATTGCAGGGGGACTTACCGGAGGGATTAACTATGTGATCGTTTCCTTCCTAAGCTATGGAATAATCTATCTTATTCCTGCTAAAAACAGGCTTAATCTTAGTTACAGCTATTTAATCCTAACCGTATTATCTGTTATGGTGATGTTCGTTATCTTTAAGATGAAAAGAAAAGAGGCTATTAAAGCCGTGGATTGAGATCCGCTGTCTGATTGAGCTCATCCTATCTTAGGGTTTGTCCTTCAGATACCGCAGATATAGCTGTGCACATGCCCTGGCATCAGAAAGGGCATTATGATGGCTTAATATTATATTATAGGAAGAGCACAAGTCTGACAGTTTGCGGCCGTATATTTTGTACGTACAAAGCTTTTGATATTCGGGCACTTCAATCCTGTAATATCCAAGTGTCTGCTGCAGGCAGCTACAGTCGAACGCTGCATTATGGGCCACTACTTTCTGGCCTGCTATATACGGTAACATATTTTGCCAGATCATATTAAAAGTTGGCGCATTGACTGTCATTGCCGCCTTAATCCCATGAATCTGTGTATTATAGAAGCTATACTCGTTTCCGGGAGGCTTTACCAGGAATTCAAGTTGTTTTACAATCACTCCTTTCTCCACCCGGATCAGGCCTGCCTGGCAGATGCTCCAGCGCTTTCCCTGTGCTGTTTCAAAGTCTATTGCTGTAAAAGTATCAGGCATATGTTTAGTTACGGTTTAACAATCATTTCTCCATTGCTCTGGCCTTTAATTCTACCGGCATCTTTTCTATTGCATACCTGAAGGCGGTACGCGGCATAAGATTTTTCTGCTTCATTACGTAATCAAAGACTTCTCTCCCGTGCGACTGGCTGGCAGCTTTAAGCATCCATCCGTACCCTTTCTGAACCATGTCGTCTTTGTCTGAAAGCAGGAGATCTGCAATCCCGAGAACCTCTTTCAGAAACCTGCCCTGCCTGGCAGGGATAATTAATGTAACAGCAGAAGCCCTTTTCATCCAGCGATTGCCTGATTGGGTCCACTCTTTTAACTCCTCAAGAAATGATGGATATTCGTCAATAAATGATCCGATAGTATGATTGCATAGGGTATCGCAGGAAGCCCAGTTATTTACATAATCATTTACCCAATGCCTGAATATCGGAAAATCCTCAGGCCCATATTTTTTCCTGAGTGAGTAAGCCCAGTTACAGGCAATTATGGATTCTTCCAGGTAACCCGACCGCCATAGTTCATCGCACAGATCAAATATTTCTGTCTTAGACTTATCCTTGATCAGGGAAAAATATCTTTTACCTGTTTCGTTTATAACGGCGTTTTTTATTCCGTATGTCCTTATTGTCTCTTTGAAAAACTTCTGACTGCTTTTTTGAAGAACTTCATCCGCCTTATCTTTAAGCTCCAGGCGAATTCTGTCAAGTATGCTATCCATTTCAGCTATTTTATAGTTCTGCAATTCTATGGTATTTTAAACACAAGTCAAAGCCCATCCGGTATTCCTGTTAGTCTTTGCATAATTACATGCGGAGCCATCGGCCGGAATGTTTGTTATTCCATCCCCTCTCTTGAATCCCTGACTTCAGTCCCATTGAGCCCTTTGATATATTCGGAAATATTCAGATGAACAGCTATTATATCTTAAATTGCCACGAGTGGATATTATTGATAAAGGTCCCGGAGCTGAGGCAGGCACTGCATAAGCCATGAGATTGCTTCTTTCTCATCAGAATTAAAGTCACTCCCCCTACTTCAACCCACAACCCGCAACCCGCAACCCGCAACCCGCAACCCGCAACTTTCAACTTTCAACTTTCGGGGGAAGTATATGATACTTGTTGAAACAGAATATATAGTGAAGTGATGCGGATAAACAGAAGGGGGATAAAACGATAAGAATGGGGATAAAATTAAAGGCCCGGCTATAAAAACCGGACCCTTAATATTAAACAAGCCTAAGGTTAATTCCAATCAATGCTGATTGAAACAGACTTAGCAATACACTTCAAATGCACTTGCCAGATTATCAGCAATCATTTGAGCAGGACGGCCTTCAATCTGATGACGCTCGATCATATGGACCAGCTTTCCATCTTTAAAAAGAGC
>JAATFW010000024.1 GCA_015654985.1 Sphingobacteriales bacterium
AAATTGTTTTTCAAAGGCTGACGAGAGAGCGATAAACTGCGCAGGCACTCATGAACACATTTAAAACAGATACACGGTAAATAATTGCTTTTATATGCAGTTTATGTATTTTGCTTATAAAGCAATTTATCTAAGTTTTACACCTGCAGGATCCTGTATCCTGCAGGTGTAATGTTTTAAATCTGATATTTAAACTTTCTTCCTTCTTTCTCGCCTTTGATCTTACCGGCTTTATGCAAAGCGGATAACTTTACCATAACAGCCTTTGTTAATTTATCAGGATCCTTTTCAGGTTCAAGTTCCTTTAGCTTTTCTATAATATCTGTATTGAACAGCGGCCCGTTGCTTGCCAGTATGTAAGCAACTTTCCCGTCTAACTTCCCGTTTTTATCAAATTCTGCCGGGGCTTCCAATGTCTTGACTTCTTTTTTAACTGAAGATTTTCGTCCCCTTTTACTTTTTGCAGAAATCTGGTTGTCTGAAATTGCTGGCCTCTCTGCAACAGGAGCAGGACCAGTAGTGAAAGCTTCCAAAGCCGCCTGGGTTTTCTTTAACTCAACGTTAAGACTTGTTATTTTGTCATTAAGAAAAGCAATTACGTCTTGTTCTGTAACTTTTGCCATGTTTGTTTTATATGATTAATAATAATTGATTCTGGTTAATTAACAATGCTTTCATTTAACAGCACTATTATACGTTGAAGTATAATTAATGTTTTTTATTTAACTAAACATCCAAAATTATATTTAATTTATTTCGCCCTTCTATCTATAACTTAAATTTTACTTAAAAAGTATTATTAAATCAGGTTAAATTGAACACCAATAAAAAAAGGGATAATTCCAAAAGATGAACTAAATTATATATCATAAAAAACCTTGTTATCAGAGCGCAGGTTTTCAAGACAGATTGCTTCTTTAAATATTCCGTAAACAGATGAACCGCTTCCGCTCATAGAAGCATATAATGCTCCCGCTTCGTATAATGAAGCTTTTACTCCTCTTATCAGCGGATGGTTTTTAAATACCGACTCTTCAAAATCGTTTTTAACAGAATATTTCCATTCTTCAGGTGATTGACTAACCCGTTCCTTTAATGGAACCGGCAGACCGGATGGCCTTACTCCCCGGTATGCTTCACTTGTTGAAACCTGAACGGGAGGCATTACCAGCACCAGGAAATAGGATGAAAGATCCAATGATATTTCATCAAACTCGTCTCCCTTTCCATAGGCAAATGCAGGTTTATTCTTTATAAAAAATGCACAGTCGGCCCCTAATTCACGGGCATAGTTTTGCATTGAAATATCATCAAGGCTTAAATCAAATTTATCATTTAACAATTTAATAAAGAAGGCCGCGTCTGCCGAGCCGCCGCCAAGTCCGGCACCTACAGGGATCTTTTTGTGCAGGTGAATACTTACCGGCGGCAAATTAAAATCTTTCTTTATCCTTTCGTATACCTGAAGACAAAGATTCCCGGTTACGTCACCTGGTATTTCTAATCCGCTTGAATTGAAACTAAGCTTTTCTGACTCCACTGCTTCAAGTGCATCCTTTATGTTTACAGGGTAAAAAATCGTTTCCAGATTGTGATATCCGTCACCGCGCCGGCCGACGATATTAAGTCCGATATTTATCTTAGCATTGGGAAATGTGATCATCTTCTATAAAATATTACCGATTTTCTCACAACAGTAGGATGGTAAAAATACATTTATTTTCTTTGTATGGAAAAAGAGGCAGCAACTTAATATGAAACAATATCTTGATCTGATGAAACATGTGCTTGACAATGGCACACAAAAGCACGACCGGACAGGCACAGGCACTGTATCTGTTTTCGGATACCAGATGAGGTTTAACCTTGAAGATGGATTTCCGCTGGTAACTACCAAAAAACTTCATCTCAGATCTATTATTCACGAACTGATCTGGTTCTTAAAAGGCGATACCAACATCAGCTATTTGAAAGAGAACGGAGTAAGTATCTGGGATGAATGGGCTGATGAAAAAGGAGAACTTGGCCCTGTCTACGGTTATCAATGGCGGTCGTGGCCTTCTCCCGATGGAAGGCATATCGATCAGATAAGCCAGTTGATCAGTCAGATTAAAAATAACCCGGATTCACGGCGTTTAATTGTTTCGGCATGGAATGTTGCAGAGATTGAAAAGATGGCGTTGCCTCCATGCCACTGCTTTTTCCAGTTTTATGTTGCAGACGGAAAATTAAGCTGCCAGCTTTACCAGAGAAGTGCTGATATTTTCATAGGGGTACCATTTAATATTGCATCGTATGCCCTGCTGACTTTAATGATTGCACAGGTTTGTAATTTAAAGGCAGGTGATTTTGTTCACACTTTTGGCGATGCACATCTGTATAATAACCATATGGATCAGACAAGGCTCCAGCTAAGCCGTGAACCCGGGCGTCTCCCCCGGATGAAGCTTAATCCTGAGGTTAAAGATATTTTTGATTTCAAATTCGAAGATTTCAAGCTCGAAGACTATCATCCTCAGGCTCATATCAAAGCTCCCGTAGCTGTATAATTTCCCGGCTTTGCGGGAGAAGCCGATATTGCCGCAGTTTTTTTCTTATTAAAAATATGATAGCTTCGCAAAAGGGATAACGTAAATATTCAGCCCTTTTTCGGAGCGGAGCAATAGTATGAACTCAAGTATAATAGTAGCTGCAGACAGCAACAGGGGCATTGGCAGGAACAATGAATTGCCATGGTATTTACCGGCAGATTTAAAATATTTCAAAGCAGTAACCACAGGGCATACTGTTATTATGGGCCGTAAAACGTTCGAAAGCATGGGCAAAGCCCTGCCTAACCGGCGTAATATTGTTATAAGCAGACAGGAGGACCTCCATTTCAAAGATGCCGCGGTGACCCACTCTCTCGAATCAGCCCTTTCTTTATGCAATAGGGAAGATGAGGTTTTTATCATTGGCGGTGCCGAGGTCTTCAGACAGGCTTTACCTGTGGTCAACACCTTATATATTACAGAAATACATCATAGTTTTGAAGCCGATACCTTCCTTCCTGAGATTAATTATGATGAGTGGAAAGAAACAAAAAGAGACGACAGGCTGCCGGATGAAAAAAATCAGTATCCCTATTCATTTGTAATTTATGAAAAATACTGATACCGCTTTCAGATATTTCTGAATTAAAGAATTTTATAAATTAAAAATTTACTTAGATTTGCCGTCTTATACAGAAAAGGCTTATTATAAAATTATATTATACAATAAACAAAAATGCAAAGTAAAGGTTTGATTAAATTCGCTACTATCGCCTTAACGATCGGATGTATTTACTCTCTTTCGTTTACGTGGGTGGCAAAACAGGTTGAAAAAGATGCCCGTGAGTATGCCAAAGGAAATCCTGAAAAAGAAAGAGCGTATCTCGACTCCATCGCCACACAGCCGGTATATAACCTTGGATTTACTAAATTCAATTACCAGTATGTTAAGGAACGCGAGATTCCGCTCGGATTAGACCTGGCAGGCGGCATGAACGTTACTATGGAGATTTCTCTTACCGAACTGGTAAAGAACCTGGCAAACCAAACTAATGATGCGAATTTTAATAAAGCCTTAAGTAATGCTGAAGGGCGATTAAAATCAAGCCAGAAGGATTTTATTACCCTCTTCGGGGAGGAATTTGAGAGTTTAAATAATAACGGACGGCTTGCTCCGTTTTTCGCTACCCGCGAAAATTCTTCCTTAGTTAAACCCGATGCCAGCAACAGAGATGTCCTTAAGTTTTTACAGGCACAGGCTAACAGTGCTGTAGAACGTTCTTTTAATATTCTGCGTACACGTATTGATAAGTTTGGAGTTACCTCTCCGAACATCCAGTTGCAGGAAGGTACCAACCGTATCCTTATTGAACTGCCGGGTGTGTCTGATGAAGACAGGGTAAGAAAACTGCTCCAGGGTTCTGCTCAACTTGAATTCTGGGAAACCTACGATAATACGGAGATATTCCCCTTACTCGAAAATATTAATAAGATTATCGCGGCTTCCCTCCCTGCTGCAAAAGACAGCACAAAGACTGGTACTGCCGCAAAAACCACTTCTCCGGATGGCGGTAAACTGGCGCAGCTTGGAGCAAGAAAAGATTCCTCGGCGAAAGATACTTCTGCCCAGATGCTGGCACAGGCTAAACAGAATCCGCTGTTTGCAATCCTGAACCCCAATGTAGGCCAGGGAGAAAACGGTCAGACAAGCCTCGGACGTGGCCCTGTTGTAGGATATGCTACGCAAAAAGATACTGCTAAAGTAAATACATATTTAAATTCCCCTAACGTTGCGGCAATCATCCCCCATAATGTGAGGCTGCTTTGGGGAGTAAAACCCGTAAGCCCCGAAAGCCGGGTTTTTGAACTTTACGCTTTAAAAACAAGTGGATTTGAAGGAACTGCAGCCATGGGCGGCGACGTTGTTACAGACGCCCGGGCAAACGTTGATGATCGCGGTAATCCGGAAGTAGTGATGTACATGAATTCGGATGGAGCACGCCAATGGAAACAGATAACTGCTGCCGCCTCTGCTGATCAGAATAACAAACGAAGTATTGCCATTGTTCTTGATAACAATGTATACTCTGCTCCTACCGTTCAGAATGAGATCCCTAACGGCATTTCCTCTATTAGTGGCAAGTTTACCCAAAATGATACTAAAGATCTGGCAAACGTATTAAAAGCAGGACGCCTGCCGGCACCTGCCAGAATCGTGGAAGAAGCAGTAGTAGGGCCGTCTCTTGGTCAGGCTGCTATCAGTGCTGGTCTTACTTCCTGTGTAGTAGGTTTAATTGTAGTGCTCATTTTCATGATGATCTATTATAATCGTGCCGGAACTGTTGCCAATATCGCTGTATTCGTAAATATATTCTTCCTGATGGGTGTGCTTGCATCCATAGGGGCCGTGCTTACCCTGCCAGGCATCGCAGGTATCGTGTTAACTTTGGGTATGGCGGTAGATGCGAACGTACTGATCTACGAGCGTGTCCGTGAAGAGCTGGAACATGGAAAATCGATAAGGATTGCAATTGCCGATGGATTTAAGCACGCCATGCCATCTATTCTCGACTCACAGATCACTACTTTTTTAACAGGTATTATTTTGTACGTGTTTGGAACAGGGCCAATTCTCGGTTTTGCTACTACCCTGATGGTGGGTATCATCACTTCATTGTTTACCGCCATATTTATATCAAGGCTGGTATTCGAGTGGATGCTGAGTAAGGAAATGCCGATTAAGTTTTCTCATCCGTGGAGTTCGCATACCTTTAAAAATGCAAATTTCGCATTTGTTAAAAATAGAAGGATCTTCTATCTTATTTCGGGCACTTTCATTACACTGGGACTGATCTCAATGTTCACCCGTGGCTTTAGCCTTGGTGTCGATTTTAAAGGAGGAAGAACTTATGTAGTCCGCTTTGAAAATCCTGTAGATATTGAAAAAGTAAGAAATACCCTGGATGAGACTTTTCAGACTACCACTGAAGTAAAAAGCTTTGGTTCTGATAACCAGGCCCGGCTAACCACTTCTTATCTGATCGATCAGAATGACGATGCAACGGAACTTAAAGTAAAAAAGAAGTTAGAAGAAGGTCTCGGGAAAATCAATAATAAGAGTGAAATACTAAGCTCTCAAAAAGTAGGACCTACAGTAGCAAATGACATAAAAACATCTGCAATTTATTCTGTAATCTTCTCTATCATTACTATTGCATTATATATACTGGTACGGTTCCGGAGATGGGCCTTCAGTGTTGGTGCTCTGGTAGCATTAACTCACGATGTGTTGCTGGTGTTATCTTTCTTCTCTCTCTTTAATGGGATTCTGCCTTTCTCTTTGGATATAGATCAGGCTTTTATTGCCGCAATACTTACGGTAATAGGATACTCAATCAATGATACCGTGGTGGTATTCGACCGTATCAGGGAATATCTTGGCCTGCATCATTCTAAGAAGGATGATATGAGGGAAGTAATAAATTCGGCTATCAACAACACTTTAAGCCGTACAATTATTACCGCATTAACTGTAGTATTTGTACTGGCTGTTCTGTTTGTCTTTGGCGGAGAAGTGATACGCGGGTTCTCTTTTGCCCTGCTGATCGGGGTTATTTTCGGAACGTATTCTTCTATTTGTGTGGCGACCCCGATAGTTGTTGAATTTGAGAAAAAGAAAAAAGAAACATTAGAAACTGTAAAAGTCTGAGGTTTTAGAAATTTCAATATAAAACTCCCCGCCAGAAAAACTCTGACGGGGAGTTTTTTTTATATTACATTTAACAAATACATACGCCATCAACATTTTTGCTATAATAAGGTTATATTATTTAGTTAATCATAATCACCAGATATGGCATCTCAATCTTCTTCAGTCATTTTTCCGAGAGTAATCATTATTGGCGGTGGCTTTGGCGGCATACAGTTAGCCAAAAACCTGAAAAACAAAGAGGTCCAGGTATTAATGCTCGACAGGCATAACTATCATACTTTTCAGCCGCTCTTATATCAGGTAGCTACGGGAGGGCTTGAAGCAGATTCAATTGCATTCCCTTTACGTAAAATTTTCAAAGGGCAGAATAACTTTACGTTCAGGAATGCCTGCGTGCTCTCTGTTATTCCCGAACGTAAAGCGATAGAAACCAATATAGGCGAATTCTATTATGATTATCTTGTTATAGCCACCGGTTCCGATTCAAACTTCTTCGGGTCTAAAGAACTTGAGCATTATACCATGCCCATGAAGACCATTCCGGAAGCACTTAACCTGCGGAGTATGATCCTTCAGAATCTGGAAGAGTCGCTTATTGAGACAGATCCTGTAAAAAAAGCCGCCCTTCTTAATTTCGTAGTAACGGGAGGCGGCCCGACAGGTGTTGAACTCGCCGGATCGCTTGCAGAACTGAAACGCCATGTTCTCCGTCAGGATTATCCTGAACTCAATATGGATGCGATGAATATCTATCTTATTGAAGGCTCTCCGGTCGTGCTGGGCCCCATGTCGCCACAATCGCAGCGCAGCTCCAGGGAATTCCTCGAAGAGATGGGAGTAAAAATAATGACAGATATGCGTGTTTCTCACTATGATGGCAATAAGATCGTCCTTTCTGATGGCAATGAGATTGTCACAAAAAATGTATTATGGTCTGCAGGAGTAAAAGGAGAAGTGCCTGGTGGAATCCCATTGGATAAAATTGCCAGAGGCAACAGAATAAAGATTGATGAATACAATCTCGTGATTGGATATACCGATATTTTCGCTATAGGCGACGTGGCATCCATGTCGACTACAGATTATCCCAATGGACATCCGGGAGTTGCTCCTGTTGCCATACAACAGGGACAGCTTCTGGCCAAAAATCTTATCAGAATTATCAATAAAGAGCCTCCCGTACCATTTAAGTATAAAGATAAAGGATCCATGGCCACCATCGGCCGGAATAAGGCAGTTGTTGATATTGGAAAGATCCGGTTTCAGGGAGTATTCGCCTGGTTTGTCTGGATGTTTGTCCACCTGATGAGCCTTGTTGGATTCAGGAATAAGCTTGTTGTGTTTGTAAACTGGGTCTGGAGCTATTTCAGCTACGACAGGGGTACCAGGCTCATAATACGTCCGTTTAACAGAAAGTCGATGACAGAAGATACACAAACAAAATAAAATGTTAGCTCTTAGTCACCAGCGGTAAGCTGCATACGGTATAAATTAGGATATATAGTCTGTACAGATAATAACTCCATTCAGACAAGCCGGTATACCTCATAGTCACCTGCTACTTTAATATCATTTTATAATGCTGTATCCCGGCTTCTTCAAATTGTCCTCCTTCGGCAATAAACCCAAGTTTACGGTATAACCCAACGGCAGGTAACTGGGCATGGAGGTAAATATAATCAGCACCGGAGGGAAGATCTTCAAGCACTGCTTTTACAAGGGTCTGCCCTATCCCACGGCCTCTGAATTCTTTTAATACGGCAAACCTTTCAAGTTTAAAACCCTTTTCGGTTTGCCGCCAGCGGGCGGCTCCACCAGGTATTCCTTCGTAACTTGCCAGAAAGTGGGTTGATTCGTCTTCAAATTCCCATTCCAGTTCCGGCGGGCAGTTCTGTTCTTCAACAAAGACAGTTCGTCGTATAGCAAAAACGGTCTGCAGATCATCCTGGTCTGTAACCTTTCTTATTACTATTTTTTCTCCTGTTTCCATGATATCATCGCATAAAAAAGCCACCCCCGTGAGGATGGCTTTTTTAAATAACCTACTTAGTTTTTAGAGCTTGCTGTTAACATCAATACAATTCAGGTCTTCAAAAGCCTGAGAAAGACGTTTAACAAAAGTTTCCTCTCCTTTACGTAACCAAACGCGTGGATCGTAATATTTTTTATTGGGGGAATCAGCACCATCAGGACTGCCAATCTGGCTCTGAAGGTATCCTTCTTTTGATTTATAGTAATCTTTAATACCTTCCCAGAACGCCCATTGCATATCGGTATCGATATTCATCTTAATAGCACCGTAAGAGATTGCTTCCCTGATTTCCTCCTGAGAAGAGCCAGATCCGCCATGGAAAACAAAGTTAATTGGTTTTTCCTGTTCCAGGCCCAGTTCCTTTCTCAGATAATCCTGAGAGTTCTTCAAAATAACCGGTTGAAGTTTTACATTACCTGGTTTGTAGACGCCATGAACATTTCCGAACGCTGCGGCAATGGTAAAACGGTGACTTACACTGTTCAGCTCATTGTATGCGTAGGCCACTTCTTCTGGTTGTGTATATAAACGTGAGCTGTCTACATCAGAATTATCAACACCATCTTCTTCACCGCCCGTTACGCCCAGTTCTATTTCAATAGTCATGCCCAGAGGTTTCATGCGTTCCAGGTATTGCTTGCTGGTTGCAAGGTTCTCTTCAATCGGCTCTTCAGAAAGATCGAGCATATGCGAAGAAAATAAAGGCTTGCCATTTCTTTTATGAAATCGTTCGCCATAAGAAAGCATTCCGTCTATCCATGGTAATAATTTCTTTGCAGCATGGTCGGTATGCAGAATTACAGCTACGCCATAATGTTCTGCCAGCAAATGAACGTGCTCTGCAGCAGAAACGGCTCCCAGGATACAAGCATCAAGCTTTGAATTATCTAAGGATTTTCCTGCATAAAACTGCGCTCCGCCGTGTGATAATTGAATGATTACCGGTGAATTTACAGCTTTTGCTGTTTCCATAACAGCGTTAACAGAGTTTGTTCCAATAGTGTTTACAGCGGGTAAAGCGAATTGATGCTTCTTTGCCTGTTCAAACATTTCCTGAACTGCATCGCCATACAAAACGCCCTTATAATTTTTCAGATTCATACTTTAATTATAATGTCTTTTAGAAATCCCGAAATTAATGATTTTAACTCTATCTTAAATGATATATATCATTAAATTTAATGCGATAGAAATTTCTTTTGAAACTAAGTCCCATTTCCAATGCGGGATAAAATCAACAGATCCAGAAGATTTTTATCTATTTTATTATAAGAACGCATTTCTTAAAAAATTCGTTTATTTGCAGTGCTTATTGCATTAGATATGGCTTGGTTTAAAAGAGAGAAAAAAGGAATTATTACGTCTACGCAAGAGAAAAAAGAGGCTCCTGACGGTATATGGAACAAGTGCCCTCAATGCAAAAAGCCTTTGCATTATGCCGAACAGGTAGAGAATAAATATGTTTGCCACTATTGTGGCTATCATTTACGAATAGGTTCCAAAGAATATTTTTATGTTCTTTTTGATAATAATGAGTATACCGAGTTGTTTGGGAACATGCGTTCTGCAGATCCTTTAAACTTTACCGATACAAAAAAATACACTGAACGGCTGACGGAAAGCTATGCTAAAACTGGTCTCAAAGATGCTATCAGAGCTGCTCATGGTAAGCTTAAAGGGCATGAACTGGTAATAGCCTGCATGGATTTTAATTTCATAGGCGGCTCTATGGGGTCGGTAGTGGGCGAAAAGATTTCACGTTCTATAGACTATTGTATTGAAAAGAAGATCCCGTTTCTGATGATCTCCAAATCAGGAGGCGCAAGAATGATGGAGGCGGCCTTTTCTTTAATGCAAATGGCCAAAACATCCGCAAAGCTGGCATTGCTGAGCAGAGCTAAAATCCCCTATATTTCTTTACTGACAGATCCTACAACGGGTGGGGTTACAGCATCTTATGCAATGCTGGGAGATATCAACATCGCTGAACCAGGCGCTCTTATTGGCTTCGCCGGTCCGCGTGTCATTAAAGAAACTATTAAAAAAGATTTACCCAAAGGATTTCAAACTTCAGAATTTGTTCTCGAACACGGCTTTCTGGACTTCATTACCGACCGCCGGGAAATGAAAGAAAAACTGGCAACATTTCTATCAATGATGGAAGCATAAGGGGTTGCAGGTTGAGGGTTGCAGGTTGTAAGTTGTGAGTTGTGAGTAGCAGGGCTCATAAAATATAAATACTGTGAGGTATTAGTATTAAGTAATGTATGTCTATGCAAGTTATTATGTATGAACTTACAACCTGCAACCCTCAACCTGCAACCCTCAACTTACAACTTACAACTTACAACTTACAACTTTCAACTTACAACTTACAACCTGCAACCTGCAACCTGCAACTCACAACTCACAACCCACTACACCTCATTACCAAAACCAGGCAACCCTGGTTCGTGACCAAGTATCCTGCCGGTTTTGCGGGCTTCACGTCTTGAAGAGGAAGTTGAATGCGGATTATCAAGCATTTGCGGAGCATCTGTAGCAGAAGTTTCCGGATCAATACCTTCATCCAAATCCAGAGGCTCATCATCATCCAGTACTTCTTCATCATCCGGATCAACGGGAATGAGATCATCATCATCATCTGAAAGAAGATCATCATCGTCGTCGTCTGGAATAAGATCATCATCGTCAGGATCATTCTGCTGGCTGGTAGTAATATCAACTACTTCATCTTCATCACCCAGATCCAAGTCAGTTTCTGTATCCCAGTCGTCATCGTCATCATCTGTCAGCAGATCATCATCATCGTCGGCAGGCCCGAAGACTTTAATTGCATTTACGTCGTCCTCATCAATATCATCTCCCAGGGGGGTAACTTCAGTGTTTTCTCCCAAATCATCGTCACTGTATTCGAGATCATCATCCTCATTAGGCTCATCATTAGAAGGGCCAACTCTCGAAGCCAACAAAGAATCAGCTCTTACATCTTCTTCCTGTGTATCCAGGAAATTTTCACGAAATAGTGCCATAGGTCATTAACTAAAGGGTTTACATTTTATAATAAACACTTAGCCTTACCCTGTTTGTTTGCATTAAGAAAAAATAATTTTTTCACGCAGGTATTTAAACGCCACAAGTTTTCATGATCGTCTCTACAGTATAGTCAATTTCCTCTTTTGTATTGTACTTACTAAAGGAAAAACGCACTGCAGGACGGTTTGGATTCGCCCCTATAGCTTCCAGCACATGCGAACCGATATTAGTCCCTGAACTGCAGGCACTTCCTCCCGATGCAGAAATTCCGGCAATATCCAGGTTGAACAACAACATATCAGCCATTTCCATTTCAGGGAAAGAAACATTGAGCACAGTGTAAAGACTTTTATCACGACCCGTTTCCCCGTTAAACTCAATTCCTGGAATGCTTAATCGCAGTCGTTCCATCATATAATCTTTGAGTCCCTGAATGTATTCCCGGTGGACCGGCATCCCGCTGTAAGCAATTTCAAGCGCTCTGGCCAGCCCGGCAATACCGTAGACGTTCTCGGTGCCACCCCGCATATTTCGTTCCTGAGAACCTCCGTAAATCAGCGGATTAATTTTAACAGAATGATTTATATACAAAAAACCAACTCCCTTAGGACCGTGCAGCTTGTGAGCAGCACAGGTAATGAAATGTACTTTTAGCTGCTGAAGATCATGTGGGTAATGCCCCATAGTTTGCACCGTATCACAATGGAAAATAGCGTTATACTGTCCGCATAATTCGCCTGCTGCACCTATATCGGTAAGCGTGCCAAGTTCATTATTAGCATGCATTAACGAAACAAAACTTCTGCCGTTAAGTGAAAGAAGCTGCTGCAGATGATTCATATCAATATTTCCGCGGCTGTCTGTTTCGACGTAGCTCAGCTTTATCAGATTACTCTTTTCTAAGGCTTCCAGCGTATGAAGAACCGCATGATGCTCAGTTCTTGAAGTGATTGCATGTTTTATTCCATAATCTGTAATTCCCGAGTGGATAGCCATATTATCAGCTTCAGTCCCTCCCGAAGTAAAAAAAATTTCTGACGGCGATGCATGAAGCAGGGTTGCTACTTTTTTCCGTGCTTTTTCTACTACAGCCCGTACTTCCCTGCCATGAGAATGAATAGAAGATGGATTTCCAAACTGGTTTTCCATGATCTGATACATTTCTGTAAGAACCTCTTTATCTATAGCAGTTGTAGCTGCATTATCAAGATATACGCGCATGTCTCCTATCCTTCACTTTCATTCAAAACTTCCTTAATATCGGCAATGATCTTATTTGCAAGATTATTAGCTACTGTCTCAGAATTTCCTTCTGAATAAATACGGATAATTGGTTCTGTATTAGAGCGCCTCAGATGCACCCATTCCTTCTCAAATTCGATCTTTAAGCCGTCTATAGTAGAATGAGGCTGATTAATATATTTGGTTCTGACTTTTTCCAGCAGACCATCTATATCCATCCCCGGAGTTAACGTAATTTTATTCTTGGAAATAAAATAGGCAGGATACGTGCTTCGAAGGGCAGAAACAGACTTGCCGGACTGTGCCAGATGAGAAAGAAACAGGGCGATTCCAACCAGGGCGTCCCGGCCATTATGCAATTCAGGATAAATAACACCGCCGTTCCCTTCGCCTCCGATAACAGCATTTGTTTCTTTCATCTTATTTACGACATTTACCTCTCCAACCGCAGCCGCGCTATAGGAGTTGCCTGAACGTTCAGTAATATCACGTAATGCCCGTGTAGACGAAAGATTAGAAACAGTATTGCCTTTATTGTTCTTTAAAATATAATCCGCTACGGCTACCAGCGTGTATTCCTCTCCAAACATGCTTCCATCTTCGCAAACGAAACATAACCTGTCGACATCCGGATCTACTGCTATACCCAGGCTAGCCTTTTTACTTGTTACTTCCTGCGAAAGAGCAACCAGATTCTCAGGCAAAGGCTCCGGATTGTGAGGAAAATGTCCATCAGGCGTACAGTAAAGTTCATAAATCTTTTCTACTCCCAGTGCTCTCAGAAGAGCAGGAACAAATATTCCTCCGGTAGAATTTACACAGTCTATTGCTATGCTAAAACCAGCCTTCCTGACAGCATCAACATCCACCAGGGGAAGAGCGAGGATTTTACCAATATGCTTTTGCAGATAAGAATCATCCGGTCTGATCACACCCAGTTCATTTACCTCCGAAAAAGTAAGGTCCATTTGTTCGGCCAGTTCAAGAACTTCTTTCCCATCGGCATCACTGATAAATTCGCCGGTGGAATTAAGAAGTTTTAGAGCGTTCCACTGGCGGGGGTTATGGCTTGCTGTAATAATGATACCTCCTCCGGCATTTTCCTCCGGAACTGCAATCTCAACAGTAGGCGTTGTTGAAAGTCCCAGATCTATCACGTCAATCCCAATACTTTGTAAAGTTCCGGCAACAAGATTACGTACCATTTCACCCGAAATACGGGCGTCGCGGCCAATAACAATTTTCTTTTTACCACTTTTAGCTGCTGTCCATTTTCCAAAAGCAGCAGTAAATTTCAGAATGTCTACCGGGGTAAGGGCGTCTCCTGCCTTTCCTCCAATAGTTCCTCTGATTCCTGATATTGATTTTATAAGCGTCACGATATGTGTTTTTAAAGGAGCCTCAAAAATAAGAATAAAAGCATAACTGAAAGAATGACTCTTTGAATTGGAAGCCTCTCTGAAGTACTTCACGGTTATCAAACTCTTTCCCTATATTTGCAACTTTGTAAATTTAATGATATGCCTGATAAATGGTATCAAAACTGGTTTAACTCTCCTTACTATCATATACTTTACCACCAGCATGACAATGCAGAAGCTGAATTCTTTATTGACAATCTCTGTTCGCTATTAAATCCACCCGCTCTTACAAAAGTACTTGATATTGCCTGCGGAAGAGGCAGGCATTCGGTTTATCTTAATAAAAAGGGATTTGATGTTACCGGAATCGACCTTTCCCACTCTAATATTGAATATGCCAGGCAATATCAAAATGAACATCTTCATTTTTATGAACATGATATGCGGCATCTTCTGTATATTAATTACTTTGATATTGCATTAAATCTTTTTACCAGCTTTGGATATTTTGACACGGAAAAAGATCATCTGAACGCATTAAGCTCTTTCAGGAAAGCCCTTAATCCCGATGGAATTCTTGTACTCGATTATTTTAACAGTGCTAAAATTCTGCGTAATCTTACACAAAAAGGGATTAAGCAAACAGAAGGAATTGACTTTCATATTACCAAAAAAGTTGAAAAAGGTAAAATTATCAAGAGCATAAGTTTCGAGCACGACGGTAAGTCTTTCAACTTTCAGGAGGAAGTGGCAGCTTTCTATTTTGAAGATTTTCAGAGGCTTTTCAAAGTAAGCGGTTTTGAGATTGTGAATTACTTTGGAGATTACTCCTTAAATAAATTTGATGAAATAACATCCGACAGGTTAATTTTTATTTGTAAAAAAGCAAATGTTTGAGTATCTGATACAAGCCGACCACCAGATATTTCTTGGTATTAACCAGGGAATGGCAAATGTTTTCTTCGATTGGTTAATGCCCTTATTGCGTAACAAATTCTTTTGGTTCCCCCTTTACCTTTTTCTCATCATCTTTCTGATCAGGAACTACAAAAAAGAGGGAGCCATTTGCGTTATCTTTTTGCTTGTAACCTTTGCTATTGCCGATTATTTCAGCGCATCTGTAGTAAAACACCTGTTCGAAAGGTTAAGGCCGTGTAACGAGCCGGGCTTTAAAGCCGAAATCCGGCTTCTGGTTGCCTGTGGCAGCGGATTCAGTTTTCCATCCTCACATGCAACCAATCATTTTGCCATCGCAATGTTTTTAACCACTGTGTTTTATAAACGATGGAAGCCCCTTTTTCCATTATCCTTCATGTGGGCTTTCAGTGTGGCCTTTGCGCAGGTGTATGTCGGAGTGCATTTCCCGGTTGATGTTCTTACGGGTGCTCTTATCGGATGTCTGATAGGCTATATAACAGGCACTCTATTTTTAACTATGTATATGCAAAAAAAATGGAATACTGGAAGCTGATCTTACTTTTCTCCAGTTGTTTTTTAGGCGGTATCAGCATTTTCTTTTTCAAAAAGGATAATGCCCAGAGGCTTAAACTTATATTGTCTTTCAGCGGCGCTTACCTCTTTGGTATTACTGTGCTGCACCTCATCCCTGATGTATACCAGAACGGGAGCCGCATAATCGGATTATATGTACTTGGGGGGTTTCTCTTTCAGGTTATTCTTGAACAGTTTTCAGAAGGTATCGAGCACGGGCATATCCATAAGCATACTCATGAACACTCTGCGTTTCCCTTTGGGATAATGGTCAGTTTATGCCTCCATGCATTTCTTGAGGGAATGCCACTGGCTGAAAGTCATCATAATGAACTTCTGTTTGGGATAGCGATGCACCACATTCCGGCTGCATTTGCACTTTCGAGCGTTCTCCTGCAAAGCCATGTCACTAGAAAAAGGACTATAATGCTGGTAATCGCATTTGCACTGATGTCGCCTATGGGGTACGTGTTAAGCAACGGCATCAGCAATGGCTCCATCGGCAACATAAACGCCTACTTTGACCGTATCATGGCCGTTGTAATAGGGATATTTCTGCATATATCTACTACTATCCTCTTCGAATCGAGCGTCGACCATCACTTTAATAAACGTAAATTGATTGCTGTCCTCGCCGGGACAGCAATAGCTCTGCTGAGTTTATATGGACACTAGACGAGGGGAAGAAATGTTATGAGTTATGAATTATGAGTTATGGATTATGGATTATGCAAAACATAGAACGATTCATCCCCGGAAACGATCACTCATCACTCATCACTCATCACTTATAACTTACAACTTACAACTTACAACTCACCCCCTGAGTTTATCAAGCAAAATATTCAACTGAAAAGCTTCTTCTTCTGTTATATTTTTCTTCAGGACGTCTTCAGGAGTAATAATGGGGTCAAGTTCACTTAAAACCTCTAATCCTTTTTCTGTAATAAGGATATCTACAGCCCTGCGGTCGTGCTTGTTAATGGTTCGCGTTACAAGTTCTTTCTGAACAAGCCGTTCAACAATCCGGGAAGCATCCGACATTTTATCAAGCATACGGTCCTTAAGCAAGTTTATAGTGGCCGGCTTAGGGTACTGACCTCTCAGGATTCGCAGTATATTATACTGCTGTAAAGTAACTTCCTCTTTACTCAAACGTTCTTTAACAAGGCCGGTAACCCAACTGTATGAGTAAATGATGTTTACTACCAATTTGTGATAGTCGTTTTTAAACCTGGTTTGATGGATCTCCTTCTCTAATTCCATGATTGAAATAATGAATTAAACTTTTTATAAAATCCTGCCCCAGGCTTCTCATAGTTTAATCTTTTTCTCT
This sequence comes from Sphingobacteriales bacterium, assembly GCA_015654985.1. Lineage (GTDB taxonomy): Bacteria > Bacteroidota > Bacteroidia > Sphingobacteriales > Sphingobacteriaceae > Arcticibacter. The sequence continues at coordinate 16,742 of JAATFW010000024.1, forward strand.
GTAAATTCTCCCCCTTTTGTCTTTAAATTAAAATTTTTACCGGTAAGGTGTTATAAAAATAATTTTTTAAATGTTCACCATTTCCGTGCAGTGTCCATATTTCAGAGGGCCTTACCAGTCCTATAAAATTCAGGATATCATCCCAGTCGGCATGGTCCGAAATATACAGCTCCATATCATTTCTCGCCTGCAGCCTCTTCCATCCTGACGCAAATACTCTCAAAACCCCTTTCGCTCTAAAATAACAATCAAATGTAAGAGGAGGAACGATATAAACAAACCCCTTTTCGGGAGTTTTCATTAATTTTCTGTTATAAGGCTGATAATTGCCGGGAAAAAACGAATATTCTTCATATATTCTTGTCAGCGGAAGTACAGAATGATGTAATAACACGGTCCTTTCCGGACAATAGCGGTTAATAAGATTAATAAGCCGCTGACTTTTTCCAAGAGCATAAGCGCCCAATAAAATATTATGGTCTGAAGAATTGAGCTTTCGTATTTCACTTTCCGGATCCGGATGTTTGACGGCAGGATCAGCAAAAGTACTTTCAGTGATAAGAACATCGGCGTTTACGATCTCTGCAGGTTCGCAGGTTGCATCCGGCTGAAGTTTAAAATCGCCTGTATATAAATAACGGGTCCCCTGATATTCCATCAGAACCTGTGCCGATCCTAAAATATGCCCGGCAGGCAGAAAAGTTAACTTTATATCTTTTATAAAAAACGGTTCCCGAAAGTTATGAGTAACAAATTGCCTGGCAGCGCTCTTTTTTAAACGCAACTGCATAATAGAGGAGGTAGCATTGGTACAAAAGACAGTATCATTTCCAGGGCATGCATGGTCGCCATGCGCGTGAGATATAACCGCATTTGCTACAGGCTTAGTGGGATCAAGGTAAAATCCTCCCTCCCTGCAGTATAAACCGTATTCATCAAATAAGAGAAAATCCTGAAGGATCATCTTTTATGATCGTTTAAACCAAGTAGTTGCTTATGAAGGGCAAGCACCTGAGGGATTAATAATTGCTGTTCGTCATTCAAAAGAACAAAATCTGCCAGCTTTATCTTTTCGTCGTCATTTAATTGTTTGTCCATCCTTTTTTTTATCTCTTCAGCGGATACATTATCCCTGCTCATTACCCTGTCTATGCGCAGCACTAAGGGCGACGTTACAACAATAGTGTAATCACAGTCCTTATCTGATCCGCTTTCAAATAATATGGCGGCCTCCTTAAGCACAAAAGGTGCTTTCTGCCGGGCCGACCATACAGCAAAATCCCTGAAAACGGCCGGATGTACTACTGAATTTAATTTCTCAAGCTGCAGATCATCATTAAATACTATAGAAGCAAGACGTCTCCTATCGAGTAATCCATCCTCCGGATACATATCATTACCAAATGCAGCTTTAATATCGTTTATCAGAACTTCATCTGTAGCCATCAGATATTTCGCCCTGGTATCGGCATAAAAGACAGGAATACCAAGCAGTTCAAAAAGCTGGCATACCGTAGTCTTCCCGCTTCCTATCCCTCCTGTTATTCCAACTTTCAGCATTATTTTTTGATAAAGAAATCAACCACCTGTGGTTCCGTTTTTACCAGTTTACAGAAACCAGGAAACTTGTTTAGTATAACCGGTAATTGCTTATACCCCTTTTCCTGCCAGTTAGCCAGATCTACAGTAGCTCTGAAAGAGTCGCGTTCTATCGAAGCATAATTATTTAATGCCGTAAGAATCGTGACCTTAATTTTATCAGGCAGCAATTTAATTTCTTTGCCCTTGCCATTAAGCACTTTTACGGGGACTTCAATAACTTTCTCTGTAAGCTTATCTACCGGGATCTCGACTTTTACCGTCGACGGATAAATGTCAATATTATCGTTACGGGGAGAAATAAATCCAATACGTGCTCTTATATTTCCGCTTACATTCTGACGGCGGAGATTAACAGTAGGCCAAAAATCGATTTTTCTAAGGTCTTCTGCTGCCCCGTTAATGATAATATGAGATGGGGTTAGTTTTACCGGGCCTGAAATACCATAATTCTTTTTAAAAGTAAGTGTGTATACAGGTTTAACCGCTACCTTCTTAACTACACGCTTTGAAAAATCAAAAAATAATGTATCCGGCGAAACGGAAATCACACGCTGACTGGTTTCAAACTGCCTGTTCAGTTCTTTTAACTGACTTGAAAAGACTATATAATTACGGATATTAAGGCTTTGTAAACTGACATTTACAGATTGAGGATTTAAACGCAGCCGCGAAAAGAGAAGCTGCCAGCCGGTACCTTCAATCTGCAGGGATACACTATCGCCCTGCAGAGGATGGTATGCCTTACTTAATGGCGGATCGGTATAACTAATTTTTGAATCAACCCTGTATTCATACCGGCCGGATAAAGCTATAAACAGCCACGTTAAGATAGCCACAATTAAACAGCTAAAAAAAACTGTCATTCTATGTCTTTCAATCCGGCTGAGTGTAATTAAGGCCATAATAATATCAAGTATCTGGTATCAAGTATCTGGTACCAAGCGCTTGACACTTGATACCAGATACCTGATACCCGACGACAGACCTCCGGTCAGACTTTCGCAGCAGTGTTCAGAGCCTTTGACGCTTCAAGGGAAATTGCCGACTTATCAAAACGGATCTTGGTTCCGCTTTCTACCTCAACTAAAAAAGTAGTATCAGTAATATCTACAATTTTTCCATGAATTCCGGCACTTGTAATCACTTTGTCCCCTCTCTTCAGTTCATCAATATATTTCTTCTGATCTTTGGCCTTTTTCATCTGAGGACGTATCATAAAGAAGTAAAATACTACTATGATAAGTCCAAACATTATCATTTGTTGCAATCCTGGATTCATATTATTATAATTAATTATTTAGTTAAACTTTGAACTTCACCGGTCAGAAAGATCTGAGAGGTAGACGGCAGGGCATTAGAAGTGAGGGTAACCACCTTATTTTGCATCCCGCTTTTGCCTGTACTGTTAAAAACTACCTTTATTTCGGAGCTTTCACCCGGAGCAATTGGCTCATGGGGGTAGTCAGGGACCGTACATCCACAGCTTGCCGAAGCATTGGAAATAATCAGCGGGCTCTTCCCCTTGTTGGTGAATGTAAAATTATGGGCTACTTTTTCACCTTCTTTTATTTTACCGAAATCATAAGTAGTGCTTGCAAAGCTGATCACAGGGGAACGTGTTGAATCAGCAGAATTCGCTGATGCTTCCGTACCCTGACCATTATTTGCAGCATTCCGGTTGTTACACGATGCCATGCTAACTGCAATTCCAGCTAACACTGTAATAAATAACATTTTCATATTATACTATTCAAATTAATCCTCTTCTTAATTATTATTCAATTAATCCTCGTCCTGTTTTGCGGATCTTGCCAGCTTCCTTCAAATCAGCTAAAATTTTGTCTAAAATACCATTTATAAACAAATTACTTTTAGGGGTGCTGAATTCTTTTGCAATTTCTATATATTCATTCATTGTAACCTTTACAGGAATAGAAGGAAAATGAACCAGTTCGGTAATTGCCATCTTCATCAATAACACATCAATAATTGCAATACGATCAGCATCCCAGTTTTTTGTCTTCTCAGTAATATACTGCTGATACTGCCCGTCAAAAGCAATGGTACGATTGAAAAGATCGAGAATAAACTCACGGTCTTCATGCCAGGCGGGACTTATTTGCGCCAGGTTATTTTCTGATACTACCTCACTCTTAAAATTGCTGAACGTTTTTGCCAGCATAGCTTCAAGTACCTCCTTATCTACAGGCCAGTTAATGAATTTCTCTTCGAAATTCTGTTCAACCGAAGGAGTTACCCTGATTACTTTCTTATAAATATATTTAATGATCTCTTTTTCGGATGCCAGCGAGGTATCGGTACTGTTAAGATACGCCTGATATTCTTCTGATGATCTCAGGAGGTTGAAAATCGTTCTGGATACTTCGGGATCAAAGCTCCACGCAACTTTATACTTCTTCGCTGCATTCTGATAACCGGGATGATCTCTGAGAAGTTTCAGGAACCTGTTCGAATGTAATTTAGTATTTGCATTAAGGTCATTTTCTGTCGGCAAATGCTTGTTTGCACGATCTTCAGCATCTACGACAACATAATCGGCTACTTCCAGCAGCAGAGCCAAAAGCCATATATACATTTCATAAACTTCATCCACACTTTCGAGTAACCTTTTCTCAAAAGGCTTCACCTCTTTATTTTCAGAAATATGATAGGCGTACAATGACTGCAATACTTTTACTCTCAGATGCCTTCTGTTTAACATGTTATAAGAACGATTTTTTGTATAATGTAAATAATATTAATATGATGCTTTTATTTTTCTGATATCAGAAATGCGTTTTTCGGCTATAATATCTGCCGCCTGATTTGCAGGAATATTTTCCGCTTTTGATTTCTTCAGAACATTCCTCGTGGCCGAATAGATATTTTCTGCCAGTTGCATGGTCCTCTTCCTGCTGTACCCGGTAAGCTCAGAATAACAGTTAATAAGCCCTCCTGCATTTATAAGATAGTCGGGTGCATAAAGTATTCCCCTGTCGAGAAGCATTTGCCCGTGTAACTGCTCGTCTGCCAGTTGGTTATTTGCAGAACCAGCTATCACAGAACACTTCATTCTCGGAATAGTCTCTGAATTTACAGTTCCTCCAAGTGCACAGGGAGCGTAAATATCGAATTCAATATCCAATATATTATTATTTGAAATTGCTTCGGCGCCATATTTCCTGGCAACCTGCATCAAACGCTCCTCGTTGATATCACTCACGTAGACCTTTGCATTTTCCTCCCTCAGCAGGTAAACCAGATTTTCACCAACCTGTCCGATACCCTGAACGGCTACAGAACGTCCGGCGAGACTGTCATTTCCATATTGTTCTTTTATGCATGCTTTTATACCCATCAGCACACCTTTTGCTGCGATGGGGGAAGGATCGCCACTTCCTCCAAGTGATTCGGGTACGCCGGTAACATATTCTGTTTCCATACGGATATATTCCATATCCTTGGGATTGGTACCCAAATCCTCTGCGGTAATAAAAGAACCATTCAGATTTTTAACAAAACGTCCGAAACGACGCATCAGAGCCTCTGTTTTACCTGTACGGTTATCCCCGATAATAACAGCGCTTCCACCCCCCAGGTTCAGTCCGCTGATAGCTGCCTTATAAGTCATGGTTCTGGAAAGCCGCAATACATCCTGCAGCGCATCAGCCTCTGTTTTATAGGCCCACATTCTCGTACCTCCCAGGGCAGGGCCCAGTGTTGTATCGTGAATTGCTATAATGGCCTGTAACCCGGTATCCTCATCACTGCAAAAAACTACATTTTGATGCGAACATTTACGAAGCTGATTGAATACTGAATTTTCTTCAAAAGAACTTAAAGACATATATACCGATGGGATTTAATGGCAAAATTACTATTTTTTATAAAAGAAACCTCCATTTAAAATAAGTATATTCTAATAACCTCTTAATAAAGGCCGGTAAAGCCGGCTCCTGGCCAGCAGACGCCAACTTCTGTAAATTATTTTTCATTACCTTTGAATATGAGATTTCGCGAACCTGCGGTAGCCTATAATAAACAAAAAATCACTGCCTCCGAATACCTCAATAAGGAGAAGAAATCCCGGGAAAAACATGAATTTTACCGGGGCGAAGTGTTTGCCATGGCAGGTGCCAGCGGCAATCATAATGTAATCTTTTCAAATGTTTTTTGGAGACTGGGTTTTTTCTTAAATGGAAAGCCATGCCGGCCATTTGGAAGCGATATGCGTATACATATTCCCGAAAATACCCTATATACTTATCCCGATATTTCTGTATTCTGCCGCGACATTTCTGATATTGAAGATACGGAAAACTTAATTAAACCCACAATTTTAATAGAGATCCTTTGCTCTTCAACCAGCGATTATGACCGTGAAGATACGTTCAAACTTTACCGTGATATTCCATCTGCCCTCCCGTTTAACGTTCTTTGATTATTTGTCAGAAACGCACCTCCTGCTTATCAACTGTTCTGCTGAAAGGAAATAAACTGATGGAAACCGTAAATAGCCCCGGTTGTAAAACAGCAGTGAAAGAAATAGTCAGGTGCAGATCAGAAATGAATGAGCTGATGACTTCAGGAACAATTCATTTCTAAAATTCGTACTTTTGCCCCGCGCAATGAAAGATCTCGCCTATCTCAATAAATTCTTTTATAAATACCGGTGGCGGCTTCTCCCCGGAATAGTCTTCGTTGTCATCTCGAATATTTTCGGTGTGCTACCGGCCCAGGTTATCCGGATAGCTTTCGACCTGGTAAATGAGAACATCAGTATATTCCGGCTTTTTAACGATTTTAACAGGCAGGAGGTTATCAACCAGGTATTCGGATACAGCCTGATGCTGTTTGGCACTGCTGTATTAGTGCTTGCTTTGCTGAGAGGGATCTTCCTGTTCTTTATGCGCCAAACCATCATCCTGATGTCGCGTCATATCGAATATGATCTCAAGAACGAGATCTATCAGCATTATCAGGAATTATCAATGAGTTTCTACCGACGCAATAATACCGGCGACCTGATGAACCGCGTAACCGAGGATGTCAGCAGGGTACGGATGTATGTCGGCCCTGCAATTATGTATGCCATTAACACCACTGTCCTTTTTATCCTGATAATTATGGCGATGGTGAATGTCAATATAAACCTGGCAATTTTCAGCATTCTTCCACTTCCGGTCCTTGCCTTTACTATCTATCGTGTCCACAATATCATCAATCAGAAGAGTGAACGGATACAGCGGCAATTATCTGGCTTATCAGGCTTTGTACAGGAAACTTTTTCAGGAATACGCGTCATTAAAGCGTACGGACGGGAAGATGGAATCCGGAAGAAATTCGCGGTGGAAAGTGAAGAATACAAAAAGACGTCGCTGGATCTTGTACAGGTACAGGCCCTTTTCTATCCTTCAATGCTCCTGCTGATAGGCTTGAGTACGATTATTACTGTTTATGTGGGAGGAATTGAGGTAATGAATGGAACAATTACCTCTGGTAATATCGCCGAGTTTATTGTTTATGTCAGCCAGTTAATGTTTCCTGTAATGTCTTTAGGATGGGTCACTTCTCTCATCCAGAGAGCGGCGGCTTCACAGAAAAGGATCAACGAATTCCTAAATACTCCCTCAGATATTGCATCTCCGGACTCGGGCAAATTTAACGTTAAAGGACATATCGAATTCAGGAATGTAAGTTTCACTTATCCCGATACCGGAATAAAAGCGCTTGATAACGTTTCATTTGAAGTAAAACCAGGCGAGTTCCTGGCAATCATAGGAAGAACCGGTTCGGGAAAATCAACGATCGCCAATCTTTTACTGCGGATGTATGATGTTACGTCAGGAGTGATCCTGATAGACGGGCAGCCCATCAGCAGGATCGACTTGCGCCAGTACAGAAGCCAGGTTGGCTTTGTCCCGCAGGAAGTCTTTTTATTTTCGGATACCATAGCCAATAACATTGCATTCGGCCGTTCTAAAACAGATCAGAAGGAAGTAGAGCAGGCCGCCCGTGATTCGGCCGTATTTGAGAATATTGTTAATTTTGATCAGGGTTTTGAAACCATGATCGGGGAGCGGGGAGTAACTTTATCAGGAGGACAAAAACAGCGTATCTCCATAGCCCGCGCACTTATTAAAAAGCCGGCATTACTTATACTCGACGACTGCCTTTCGGCAATAGATACCAAAACCGAAGAAGAAATATTGAATAACCTTGGGAAAAATATGAGCGAAAAAACAAGCATTATCATCGCCCACAGGGTTTCTACTATTAAAAATGCCGATAAAATAGTGGTTCTGGAAGCAGGAAAAATTGAAGAACAGGGCAATCATCAGCAATTAATGGAAACTAAAGGGATTTATATGCACCTGTATGAGAAACAGTTGCTTGAAGAACAGGAGCCTGAAGCAAAATAGCTGTTGTAACGCGAAAATATATATTTTCAAGATAAAATTAATGTATTTTGAAGATTGAAAATTATTATATTATATTTACCGCAACCAAACTTTAACTATAACATGGGAGATTTTGAAAACAAAGAGAGAGAAGAGGTTTTTTCAAAAAAGGTAAGAGCCGGGAAACGTACTTATTTTTTTGATGTAAAGGCGACACGTTCTAACGACTATTACATCACAGTTACTGAGAGCAAGAAACGTTTAGAGGACGGCGTTTTTGTAAAACACAAAATTTTCTTGTACAAAGAAGATTTTGAAAAATTTTCTGAGGGATTGAAAGAAACCGTGGAATACATTAAAGCAAATCAGGATGTTGTAGAAAAAAGATATGAGCTTACTGAAAATCATACAGAGCCGGCAAGAGCCGAAGATGATTTTTCTTTTGGAATATAAACAGATATAAACAGACAATTTTAACCATTCAGGCATAGCCCGAATGGTTTTCTTTTTTAGAAGACGGCCTGAACCACATATTTCTTATCTTTGGCCTTTATTTTTTTGAATGAAGGTTTTAACTCATACTAATTTTCTTGGCCTGCAGGATGAATCACTATATGATTATGCCGGATCTAAAGTAGTTATTCAGCAGTTACCGTATGAACATACCTCCTCATATCTTGCAGGTTCTGCAAAAGGACCGGGAGCTATTGTTAAAGCTTCTGAATTTGTTGAATGGTACGATGAAGAAACCGGCAGGGAAATTATCGGTGAAATTGGAATAAGCACTTTACCCCCTTTAGATTTTACGGGTAGAATTAACGAAGATGCTATAAATTTCATTGAACAGGAAACAGCAAAACTACTTAAAGACGATAAATTTGTGGTGTCTTTAGGTGCCGAGCATACGGTAACCTATGGGATTGTAAAGGCTTTTGCTAAAAAATATTCTAATCTGACAGTTGTCCAGATCGATGCTCATTCTGACCTGAGATACAGCTACGGTAATAATATGTATTCGCATGCTTCAGTAATGGCCCGTATCCACGAGCTTGGTTTAACCATTTGCCAGGCGGGCATCAGAGCCCAGGCAAGGGAAGAAGCCGAATTGATAAAGGAAGCTGAAAACATTCATACCTTTTACGCCCACCAGATCCGCAGTAATCCTCTCTGGATGGACGAATTGATTGCACCGATGAGCAATGACGTATATATAACGATAGATGCTGATGGATTCGATCCTTCGGTTATACCAGCCGTCGGAACAGCAGAACCTAACGGGCTTTTCTGGACTGAAACGCTTGATTTCTTAAAATTAATATGCAAAGAAAGAAATGTTACCGGCTTTGATGTAGTAGAATGTGCTCCCGTTGAAGGAAGCATACTCTCTGAGTATACCCTTGCAAAACTGGTTTATAAACTCGTTGGATACCGATTCGGGCAAGCGCAACATTCAACACATAACTCATAATTTATAACACATAACTCAATACATGGCTTTACAATGCGGAATCGTTGGTTTACCCAACGTTGGAAAATCGACTCTCTTTAATTGTTTATCAAACGCAAAAGCACAGGCGGCCAACTTTCCGTTCTGTACCATAGAACCTAATGTTGGCGTGATCACGGTTCCTGACGAGCGCTTAACTAAACTGGCAGAACTTGTCAATCCAAACCGGATTGTTCCGAATACCATAGAAATTGTGGATATAGCCGGACTTGTTAAAGGCGCGAGTAAGGGAGAAGGACTCGGGAACCAGTTCCTCGGAAATATCCGTGCAACCAATGCTATCATTCATGTTCTGCGTTGCTTTGACGATGGAAACGTAGTACACGTAGACGGATCTGTAGATCCGGTTCGTGATAAAGAGATCATAGATACAGAACTCCAGTTGAAGGATCTGGAAACAGTTTCTAAAAAGATCCAGAAGGTAGAAAAAATGGCAAAGACAGGCGGCGATAAGGAAGCGAAGAAAGCTTACGAGGTATGCAGCATTGTAAAAAACCATCTTGAATCGGGCAAATCAGTACGAACAGCTCCGCTGTCTGAAGAAGACAGTGAATATATTGCAGATCTGTTCCTGTTAACGGCAAAACCGGTTATGTACGTTTGTAATGTGGATGAAGGTTCGGTTATCAGCGGGAATACTTATGTAGAACAAGTTAAAGAAGCCGTAAAAGGCGAAAACGCCGAAGTCCTGATCATATCAGCTAAAATAGAATCAGAAATTGCTGAACTTGATAGCTATGAAGAGCGTCAGATGTTTTTAAACGACCTCGGATTAGAAGAATCAGGTGTAAGCCGGTTGATCCGCGCTGCATATAAACTTCTTGATCTCGCTACCTACTTTACTGCTGGTGTTCAGGAAGTGCGTGCTTGGACCATCACCCTTGGATTTACAGCTCCACAGGCTGCCGGTGTGATCCATAGCGATTTTGAAAAAGGGTTTATCCGTGCTGAAGTAATAAAATATGATGATTTTATTAAATACGGATCAGAAGCCGCCTGCAAAGAAGCCGGAAAGCTAAGCGTAGAAGGTAAAATATATATAGTGGAAGACGGCGATATCATGCACTTCAGATTTAATGTATAAGTTTC
>JAATFW010000186.1 GCA_015654985.1 Sphingobacteriales bacterium
TATTCAGAACGGCTGAAAAAATGGGAAGGAACTCTTGCGGATAATTGTATCCGCACCTGGCTGTATGTACAGCAGGTAGATGTTAATTACAGTGAAGTAGTAAGCTCACGCAAGTGCTGGTTCGATCGTAACGGACTTACACAAGTTACTCATTATCTCGCCAGCACCGGCATTGAGGGGAGGCACTACCTGCCGGAAGTACGGCTGCTGGCCGATGCCTATGCAATCTCCGGACTGCAGCCGGGGCAGGTAAGCTACCTGGAGGCCCCCGGATATTTAAACCCCACTTATGAATATGGGGTAACCTTTGAACGCGGTACATCAGTGAGCTATGGCGACCGCCGCCATCTTTTTATCTCCGGAACCGCCAGCATAGATCATACCGGGGCTATTGTTTATCCGAATGATATCGGAGGGCAGATCCAGCGGACACTGGAAAACATTGGCGCCCTGCTGCATAACGGAGGGGCCTCCATGAGCGACCTTGCCCAAATGATCATTTACCTCCGCGACACGGCCGATTACCAGTTTGTAAGGCAATATTTTAATACCCATTTCCCGGAAGTGCCGCAGGTAATTGTTTTGGCCCCTGTGTGCAGGCCGGGATGGTTAATAGAAATTGAGTGCATCGCCATCAGCCCGGTAAAGACTGCAGAATTTGAAAATTATTAATAAATGAAAGCAATAACACTATTTTTTATCTCCGGTTTACTTTCGGTAAGCTTCTCTGCCCTTGCCCAGAACGCTGATACGGTACTGGAGAACAATATTATCTCAATGGAAGGAAAGAAGGGAATTTCCTGGCAAACGCCCGCGGGAGATTTCTTATTTAAACCCTATGTGCTGGTGCAGTCTACTGCCGTTATAAAATACTATGACGATGAAGGGCTGAACCTTGCTGATAAACATCATATCAACAACTCCGGCTTTGGCATTCCATTCGCAATGGTCGGTTTTTCGGGAAAGGCTTTTAACAGGGTTACATTCAACCTGGCCCTGAATGCGGCAGCCAGCGGAAGCGCCCTGCTTAACCAGGCATGGTTTGATATAAAAGTAAAGGACGAAGTTCAGTTTACAATAGGGAAATTTAAAACCCCTTTTAACAACGCTTACCTTTCGCGGATAGGCGAAACTTTATTTCCGGTCTTACCCGGCTCTTTATCTGCATCGGTTAATCTTCCATTCGACATCAATTCTGTTAACCCGGTAATAGCAACCGGCTTTGACGTCGGGGTCCAGATGCACGGTTCGCTCAGCAAAAAGTGGCAGTACCAACTGGGCCTGTTCAATGGAACCGGAATAGGGATTAACGAACCAACCCGCTATATCAGCGAAGACGTACATATCCCGTCGCTTCTCTATAGCGGCCGGCTGGCATTCAGTCCCTACGGCCCCGCTCCGTTAAACCAAAGCGATCCGGACAATCTTCACGATACGAAGCTCATGATAGCACTTTCAGCCTCTTATAATGCCGGAGCCAATAATGAGAGCAGTAACGATCTGCGGTCCGGTATCGAGTTCCTCTATCAGAAAAACCGCTTCTTTTTATCCTCCGAAGCCTATATGCTTAATATGGACTTTGTCAAAAAGCAGCAGGTTTCCCAAAAATACCTGTTTTGGGGCGGATATCTTCAGGGAGCCTATTTTCTGAGCCGGAAGATACAGCCTGCCCTGAGGCTCGACCTATACGACAGGAACTCCACCTCAGAGGACGGTTTACTCTATATGCCTGCCGCCGGGATGAATTATTACTTTCTCGGACAAAACCTCAAATTACAGGGAATGTACCAGTTTCTCGGGAAAAGCGGTCATAAAGATAAATTCAGTGCCGATGACGACGACAATGGCATGTCTGAGCACATGGTTACATTCTTACTTCAGTTCTCATTTTAAGCATTACACCCCGCAACTTTCAACTTTCAACTTTCAACTTTCAACTTTCAACTTTCAACTTTCAACTTTCAACCCACCCGGCCATGGTCAGATTAAAAACATCCCCCCTCCGCCTGAATGTTATAGTTAAGGTCTGCCTCCTGATCTGTTTAACAGGCGTAACCATTTCCTGTAAAAAGTCTTCAGAAGATCCTGAAGTAAAAAGTACAGCTTCCGTATCTGCATCATTCACATTTTCCAATACAGATTCATGGCCCGAAAGTTACCAGGTGATTTTGGGTGCGTTCGGCGACGACAACACTCAAACCAGTTCTTTTACCGTGCTGACTAAGCCTTCAGGAACTGAAACAGTAACTGTTAAGCTTGAAAATGTTCCTGCTGCCAGTAAAAAAATAAGCCTCTGCCTTGCAGTCAACGGAAAAGTAACCTATACTTTTTACAGCTATGATTACCAGGGGACAGACACCACCATTCCTCTTCAGAATATCAATTTACTCCCCTACCAGAGAATACAGGACCAGGTATTTACTGCGCATTGCATTACCTGTCATGGAGGATCAAGCGGAAGCCCGGCAGCAGGAATGTATTTAACCGATGGTAAAAGCTATGATCAACTGGTCAATCACCAGGCTACAGAATCGTCAAAAGTAAGGGTAATGGCTTTCAATACCGCGAACAGCTTTTTAATCGACGTTCTCCGGATAAAAGGCATTTCATTTGAACATTCAGCCTCAAGATCCATCTCAGAGGAGAACATTGCACTGCTCGAATTGTGGATAAGAAACGGGGCATTGAAAAACTAATTCAAAAGAATAATATATCTTCACTAAATCTTCACTTTAGAGTTTCATCTTTGGGCTACAGTAAATTCAACATATATCTTTTTTTAAGAGGCTGTATCATACGTGATCAGCCTCTTCTTTTTTTAATCCTGTCGGGATGCTCTGACGCAGCCCCTCCGTTTTTCCTTAGATGTCCTTCTTAAGATGTAAATTCCTCAGACGGGCATTAAACAGTACCCCCCTTCTTTTTTTCCTCTTTTTTAAGTCTGCCTGCATCCTTTAACCCTTTGTGTAACATCCATTCGATCTGGCCATTTACACTGCGGAACTCATCTGCTGCCCATTTTTCGATCGCCTTCATCGTTTCTGCATCTATCCTTAATGCAAATGACTTTTTTTCCGCCATAACTACTGATGTAATGTCCCTGTATTCACCACCGGCTGAGTTTCCCTGTCGCCGCAAAGCACTACCATTAAATTGCTGACCATCGCAGCCTTTTTATCTTCATCAAGCTCGATGATCTGCTTTTCGGAAAGAAGAGTTAGAGCGCTTTCCACCATACCTACAGCACCCTCAACAATTTTATGCCGCGCCGCAACGATAGCAGAAGCCTGCTGACGGCGCAACATGGAATGCGCAATTTCGGGGGCATAAGCCAGATAGGCAATACGCGCTTCAATCACGTCAATCCCTGCAATTTCCATACGTTCAACAATCTCATACTCCAGGGCCTTATTTACATCATCAAAATTTGTACTGAGAGTAATAGTAGCACGTTCGTCTTCAAAATGATCATAGGGAAAACTCCCTGCAAGCTTCCTTACAGCGGAATCTGTCTGTACTCTTATAAATTTTTCATAGCTATCCACTTCAAAAGACGACTTGAAAGTATCTTTCACTTTCCATACAAGAATCACACTGATGAGGATCGGATTTCCTAATTTATCATTCACTTTGATCTTTTCACTTTCGAA
>JAATFW010000165.1 GCA_015654985.1 Sphingobacteriales bacterium
ATAATTTTTACCAGTATCAAGTATAAAGACACAAGTATCAGGAAAGAATACCCGGAAATCAGAATCAGAGATCAGATCTGCATTAATTTTTTACATTTATCAATCAGCTTCTATATAATTCATATCTCATAACTTATATTCATCATCTATTACCGCTCATGTCTTATAGCTTTCCTGCTACCTGTATATTAATACTTGCGCCCTGATACCCGTGCCTTGTTATCTGTTTCTTGATACTTGTGTCTTGATACTTGTGTCTTTCTTGATACTTGTGTCTTGTTACTTGATACTATCTTCCCTCTTGCACATCCATCCTCTTCTTCCTATCTTAGTGCCGATGGATAATTTTATAGTATCTGCAAGGAAATACCGTCCGGCAACGTTCGAAACCGTTGTTGGTCAGCAACATATCACAAACACCCTTAAAAATGCCATAAAGAACAATCAGCTTGCACAGGCATTTTTATTCTGCGGACCCCGCGGAGTAGGAAAAACTACGTGTGCCCGCATTCTTGCAAAAACCATCAATTGTCAGAACCTTACTCCCGAAACTGAGGCATGCGGAGTATGCGATTCCTGCCGGTCTTTTCAGAATGGCAATTCGTTTAGCATTCATGAGCTGGATGCTGCTTCAAATAATTCGGTAGATGATATCCGAAGCCTGATCGAGCAGGTCAGGATTCCGCCTCAGACGGGAAAATACAAAATATATATTATTGATGAGGTTCACATGCTGTCGCAGGCCGCTTTCAATGCGTTCCTGAAAACACTGGAAGAACCTCCCGCGTACGCTATATTTATCCTTGCCACCACAGAAAAACACAAAATATTACCAACTATTCTTTCGCGATGCCAGATCTTCGACTTTAACAGGATACGGGTGGAAGATATGGCCCGTCACCTGACTTCTATATCGCAAAAAGAAAATGTTACATTCGATGCCGACGGACTTCATCTTATAGCCCAAAAGGCCGACGGAGGGTTAAGAGACGCCCTTTCAATGTTCGATCAGATCGTTAGTTTTTCAAACAGGAATGTTACCTATAAAGCTGTAATTGATAACCTGAACATCCTTGATTATGATTACTATTTCAAAATAACAGACAGCCTGCTTTCCGAAGATGTAGCTTCTGCCCTTCTTATCTTTGACGAGATCCTGGCGAATGGCTTCGATGGAAATAATTTCATTACGGGCTTATCCTCACATTTCAGAAATCTCCTTGTGGGTAAAGATACATCCACTTTAAAGCTGCTTGAAGTTAGCGAAGGTATCAGACAAAAATACATTGAACAGTCAAAGAAAGCTTCGGCATCATTCCTGCTATCGGCTCTGAATATTACCAATCAATGTGATCTGAACTATAAGAACAGCAAGAATCAGCGGCTTCAGGTAGAACTTTCACTGATAAAGATCTGCCATATATCTTCAGCATTGAATTTATCAGCTACTGTATCAGCAGAAGTGCTAAAAAAAAAACGTGATCCCGCAGTAAATGATATTCAGGGTTCAGCAGAAGCTGCTGCGCCCGGCGGTATTGCAGCCGCAGAAAAAAGTGTTGTTCCTGTAAATGATCCGGTGCGTTCCGGTGTTACGGTTACAGTTCCTTCCGATGTTACAGTTCCTGTTGCTGCCTCCGTTCATATTGCTGCAATCACTCCTTCTGCAACATCGGCTCCCTTGCCTGAAACTACAGAAAAGCACAAAATTGTGATTAAGCCTCTAAAGGCCAGCCCCTCTTTAATTCCCAATCTGAACGACCTGAGCCGTCCGTCTGAAGTGGCAGAAGATGACGCACCCAAATACATTTCGGGAGAAAACAGGGAACATTTTGAGCCAAACGATATGTTAGCGGCATGGAATGAGTATGCAGAAGAAATAAAGCACAGCGGGAAGATCAACCTTTTTACATTAATGACTTCAAATGCCCCTGTTCTGCTGGATAATTACCTGATAGAAGTGCTTATCGAAAACAACCTTCAGGAGGGCCTGCTTAACATCGAAAAAGTCGACATTCTGAATAATCTCAGGGTTAAGCTAAAAAACTTCAGCATCAATATTGTTACCCGTCATGCTGAAAAAAATGAGAAAAAACGACTGTATACAGCCCACGAAAAGTATCAGCATATGGTTGAGAAAAACCCCCATCTGGAAGAATTCAGAAGGAAGTTTAATCTTGAAATCGGATAGCGTGAAAGTTGAAAGTTGTGGGTTGAAAGTTGCGGGTTGAAGGTTTCTGGCGATTAATAAAATTGATTTTAGACATACAGCACATTTTTTATAGTTGATAATCATTGAGTTGGAAATGTGTTGTACAGTTTGAAAGTTGAAAGTTTCCGGCGATTCTAAATTTGATCTAAACACATAACACATCTTTTAAGACTGACAATCAGTGAATTGGAAATATATTTTACAGTTTGAAAGCTGAACATATTACGTTATAACTTTCCTGGCGAATGATTAAGCGCCACGACTTTCAACTTTCAACTTTCAACTTTCAACCCTCAACTTTCAACTTTCAACCTGAAACCCTCAACTCACTTAAGGTAGTCACTATCATCCGGATCAGCATCGCTCTTCGGGTATCCTTCTTCGTCCAGATCATCACGCTCATCTTCGGATGTTTGGGCCAGAGCCTCATCCGCATCGTCCAACCTGGCAATTTTACCACTATCTATATGCATCCCATATTCCTCCACCACGGGATCTTCGTCATCATTGATCTTGTGATACTCATCTGCCGCTGTAATGTTTGCTTCGTCGTAATCAGAGTCGAAATCGCTCCCGTTCTTTGCGGAAGTATTATAGGGATCAGGATGGTCATAATCAAGGTCGTCACTTTTAACATCCAGCTCAAAGCTGTCGTCTTCAGTATTATAGGTAAGGTCGTCCTTATTTATTTCGGCGCCCGGATCATCTTTCATTTTCTTATCCCTATCCAGATTTTCATCGTTAAAGCCAGGATAGAATTTATCTTTATTACTCATAATATTCAGATTTATCTATATATAAAGAGAAAAGAACGGTTAAATGTTTGTAATAAATACGTTTGAATTTCCTGCAAACATATCTGTCGTTTCAAAATTTATATCTTTGGATGTCTGAACAAATACTCAAAAACAAAAATCGAACTATGTCAGTGCAAAAAATTAAAGTAACCAACCCCGTAGTAGAACTTGACGGCGATGAGATGACGCGTATCATCTGGAAATTCATTAAAGACAAACTCATTCTTCCTTACCTTGATCTTGATATTAAATATTATGATCTGGGAATTGAATACCGCGACGAGACCAACGACCAGGTTACTATAGATGCAGCGAACGCTATAAAAGAATATGGAGTAGGAATTAAATGTGCTACCATTACTCCTGACGAAGCCCGTGTAAAAGAGTTTAACCTGAAGCAGATGTGGAAATCGCCGAACGGAACTGTCCGCAATATCCTTGATGGCACGGTATTCCGCGAGCCGATCGTGATGAAGAATGTACCCCGCCTGGTGCCTAACTGGACTGCCCCGATCTGTATCGGGCGTCATGCTTTTGGCGATCAGTACAGGGCAACGGATTTTCTGACAAAGGGAAAGGGAAAACTCACCATCACATTCACTCCCGAAGATGGCGGCGAACCTCAGTCATATGAAGTATTTAATTTTAAGGGGGATGGTGTTGCCCTTGCGATGTATAATACTGATGAATCTATTAAAGGATTTGCAAGAGCCTGCTTTAACCAGGCCTTATTAAAACAATGGCCTTTATATCTTTCAACCAAAAATACCATCCTGAAGAAATACGACGGACGCTTTAAAGATATTTTTGAGGAAGTTTACGAACAGGAGTTTAAAGCAGAGTTCGATAAAACCGGCCTCACCTACGAACACCGTTTAATAGACGACATGGTTGCTTCTGCATTAAAATGGAACGGCAACTTTGTATGGGCCTGTAAAAATTACGATGGTGATGTACAATCGGATACTGTTGCCCAGGGATTCGGATCACTGGGATTAATGACATCCACCCTTGTCACTCCCGATGGTAAAACTATGGAAGCTGAAGCAGCTCATGGCACTGTAACCCGTCACTATCGTGAGCACCAGAGAGGGAATCCAACTTCAACCAATCCCATTGCATCTATTTTTGCATGGACAAGAGGACTGGAATTCCGCGGCAGGCTTGATGACAACCAGGAGCTGATCGATTTCTGTCAGGCCCTCGAGCAGGTTTGTATCGAAACTGTAGAAAGCGGTAAGATGACCAAAGACTTAGCGATCACAATCAAGCCTAAAGTAGAGCACGGTACAGATTACCTGTACACAGAGGAATTCCTGGAAGCGATCAATGAAAACCTGAAAGCGAAACTGGGAAAAAGCTAAAAAGGGGTTGTCTTCTCTGGTTAAAAATAAGCCTTAAATATTCTATTGTTCTTTTAAAGAACGCAATAGTTATTACTGTCCTGTTGGAATATGGATAACTGAAAGATTACCGATATTCCAACAGGACTTTTACGATCAAGGCCGTGCCGGAAATTAGCACTCAGGAAGTGGCAGGGTTTTCCGTTAAGTTCAAATAAGTTTTGTTAACACCAACAAAGGCCCACTTTATAAGGCTGACTATCAGCACATAGTTATAAAAAATAAGAGAAGGGCCTGTATAGATACTGTTTTACTCATGCCTGGGTAAGAGACCATTTTATAAAACGGTTCATCATTTAATTAATCTTTGAGAATGAGTATCAGTTCTGAAAGGCGATGCAGGTAAACCATCCTTATTATAGAGATTTGCCCCTTCAGGATTATCGGCCCAGGCATATCGCACATATACCGGTTTACTGATCTGATCGCTCCACACAATGATCTTGTTGCCTGTAATTCTGGCGTTTGCCCATACGAACCTGCTGTCCTTCCCTGCTATTGAAAAGTATTTTAAAGGTTCTCCTGCCTTCGGCATCAGCCCGCTTCCGGTATGACGGAAGGAAAGGATAATTTTGTTTCCCGTAATTTTCCCTGAACGATAAACAGGACCTGAATAGACCAGGTTTTTTTCATTATAGGCTACTTTACGTGCCGCAAGAGCTAAGCGTTTACCAACATCTTCTTTGTTTTCCGGATGGACGTCATTCCATTCTCCCACGTCAATGGTCACCGCCATTCCCGTATTGGATACGGATAAAGCCATCGTCTGGGCTTCACGCAGTTCGGCCCACTGACTTTCAGCAGGTCTCTCCGTCCGTTGGAGATAAGATGTGAGCTGAACATAAAGGAAAGGGAAATTGCCGGAACGCCATTGTTTCCGCCAGTCGGCGATTAGAGCAGGAAAAAGCCTGCGGTATTCGGCAGCCCGGTTAGTATTCGCCTCTCCCTGGTACCAAATAACACCCTTTATAGCATATCCGGTTAAAGGAGCGATCATTGCGTTATAGAGGCCTGCTGGTTTATAGGCGAATGTGGTATTCCGGGGTATAGAAGGCAGAATAACTCCGGCTTTGTATTTCCATTGTCCTTCCAGGCTAATTGATTCGCCGCCTGCAACCAGTTTGTAAGGCTTATCCCTAATGAATCCACCAGGAACGTTTTTAACGATGATACGAACGGCAATGACATTTTTACCTGGTTTCATCAGTCTTGCTGGTATCTTATATTCCCTTAAAAAATAGCGGCTGCTGACAGAGCCTACTTTTGTGCCGTTAAAATAGGTATCATCGTCATCTGTGATATTGCCAAGACATAGAACTGCCTCTTGGGAAGCCATTTTATCTGGTAAATTGATTTCCTTTCTGACCCACAAAACGCCACTGCTGCTTTTATCTCCTATTATCCTCTCCGGCAGGTTTGGAACCAGAAAATCGCTCCATCCTTCTGCATTATATGTTGTGCTATACCATAGATTATTGGTATCTGACATTCCCTTGTCTTCGTTTTTTGCACGGGAAAACCACTCGTTTGAAGCCTGCCTGTCTTCCGCAATGATCTGCTTTACGAGAAGGCTGTCTTTTAATCTTGATGCCTCATCATAATAAGCAGGAAAAGGCTTCAGGGCTTCCGCGCTTATCCACGCCTCTGCAGGGCTGCCGCCCCGGCTCGAATTGATCAGCCCGACCGGCACCTTGTACTTGTCATAAAGCGATCTCGCGAAGAAATACCCGACAGCCGTAAACTGAAGAACATTTTCCGGAGTGGCGCATTTCCATCCGTCTGATTCTGTGTCTTCTTCTGGCGTCATAAAATCATAATTTTGTTTAACCAGGAATTGCCGGATCTTTGAATTGTTTGAAAAAGCGATAATGTCTCTGTATTTCGTTTTTACCCTTCCCATCCAAAATTCCATATTTGACTGTCCTGAACAAATCCATACGTCGCCTATGAGAATATCCTTAATAATAATTTGATTGCTGCCTGTAATCTTCATGGAATAGGGGCCGCCCGCTTTCATTGCGGGTAATAACAGCCGCCATTTTTTATCGGCCGTTGCAAAAACCGTATAATGTCTGCTGTTAAAAGTCACGCTGACCTTTTCGCCGGGCAGAGCCCAGCCCCATACCGGAATTTTTTTGTCCCTTTGTAATACCATGCCGTCACTGATGAGGCGCGGCAGTTTTACTTCTGCCTCCAGAACCCCGGGAAGGAGGAATGTATATAGCAGTACGTTTATAATGATTCGTTTCATTCTTATTCAATGGTAACATCGGTATCTTGAGTCTCTGTCAGTCCAACCAGTTTAGCCTGCTGCCGGTCCAGCTTTGCTCCTTTTATTTTAATACCGGCACTCTTTATAATATGGACGGCTGCAGCCTCTCCGGAGGGAGCATCGGCTTTTAAATTGCTGATGCTGCTGTTAAATACATCGTCAAGGATAATAGCAGGGCGGGAATCAGGATTTCTGAGACTGAGTTTCAGGTTATTGATTTCAATGCCCTTTGCATGCCGGATATAAAATCCGCTGGCGGGGTATACCTCGCCGTACATTCTGTTTTCAGGATAAGCAGAAGGGTTTTCCCTCAGAGGCATTTTGCCTTCTTCGTACGTGCCTTTCCCCATACTGCTGATGGTAATATTATTAAGTTTAATATTTTCGGCATAATATCCCGGCAATGCAGTAATAGAAGAAGGCATTTTACTGTGTGATATGGCTGTAATGTTTTCTATCGTCACATTTTTTATGCTCCCTGCAGGCGACTTACCTGAAGAACCCACTGCGTTCCTTCCCCGGTTACCCAAAACAATAAAAATAGGGGTTTGTACGCCTGTCATCCGGATCCCGGATATTTCAACACTGTCTATACTGGCCCCATCAACGGTCTCAAGTGCAATGCCGGCCAGTACAGTTACAGGGAGCTCGATAAACTTTAATTGTTTTTGCCAGTGTCTGATATGATCGGCTGATGCGGCGGTAATGACACAATCGGATATCTTCACATTTTTGAGACCGCCTATGCCAACGGTTCCGAACTTGATCGCATTACAGTTGGACGCTATTTTGCAGTTTCTGACAATAATATTTTCACAGATGTTTTTCCGTTCATGGTTTTTAAAACAGATCCCGTCATCGTCCACATCAATTTCGCAGTCTTCAATGAGCACATTACGGGCATCTATATCCATGCCGTCCTGGTTATAATTAGAATGATTGTAGACCTTCAGTTTTTTTAGATGAAGATTACTGCAGCCCAGATAATTTTGCATCCAGTAGGCTGAATTAGTCAGAAAAATACCTTCCACTTTTATTTGCGTGCAATTGATAATTAGTAGTCCGCAGGGACGCTGACGGCTTTCGGCTGATGCTCCGTCATTGCCCAGATCGAATTCAGGGCTGCCGCCATTGCCATTGATAGTACCGCGCCCGCCTATTGAGATATTTTCGGCGCCTTCGGCGAAAATAAGTGCCCTGCTCATCTGCACTGTTCCCTTATTGCTGTGTGTAAATATATTCTGATAGTGTACATTGTTAAGCGGATAATCCTTTAAAGAGGGGCTTCCTAACAACACAGCGCCCTTTTCAAGGAATAAATTGACATTGCTCTTAAGATAAACAGTGCCCGTCAGAAAAGTACCTTGTGGAAAGATGACCCTGCCGCCGGTTTTACTGCACGCATCAATAGCAGTTTGTATAGCTTTGGTATTAAGGAATTTTCCATCCCCTTTTGCGCCAAACCGGAGTATATTATAGTTGTTTCCCTGCGATGATTTTAATTCATGAAAACAGAATGCTTCCTCCGGCCGGTTCAATAACAGAAAGATGATGATAATAATTGCTGAGAATATGAAATTTCCTGATTTTCTTTTGTATTTCATGATCAGTTAAGCTGTATTAATTTTGACTGAATATTTGCATTAAATCCGTCGGTTACCAGTTTTACAGTATTGCCGGGGACATCTTCTGCCGGCATGCGGATGGTAACAGATTTTGACTCGCCCGGAAGCAGGTTAAAAAAATTGTCTGAGTAAAAAGCCGGTTTAATAATTTTTCCTTCTGTGGTCTGAAGCTTTAACTGGGTGAAAAAAGATAAGGCCTCCGAAGTATTGGTTACCGTAACCAGGATTTGTTTATTCTGTACACTGACCGTGGTATTCAGATTTACCCCGGGCAGTTTATTGATATCTTCAAACCCCGATACGGCCGGTCCGGTCATCGTCCATGCACCCTTATACTGATCTTTTGATCTCCAGTAAAACGAATCGGAGACCGGCTTACCTGCGGAATCCCTCAGAGTTAATTTAATAAAATGCACCTGCGATATAGTTTCCGGAAAGGTAAGCTTCAGGGCATCTTTAACCAGTCCGTCTGACGGTATGTCGATTGTCTTTTTATTTTCTGAGATCTTTTTAGAGTTGAGATCATAAATTTCGGCAGTCAGGCTGTAATTTTTGAAACTTCTCCTGTAGTCATTATAAACAGAGACCGTGTTTTTAAGATAGTCAAACTGGGCATGCAGCGGCTGCAGCCCGTTTTGCGAATAGTACAGAGCCGCCGTTGGTTCCAGACTCCAGTCGTACATGCGCCCCCCGGTTTGCCGTACCGGGCTGTTATGGTACCAGAACAGGAAACCCGAAGCAAAGCGGTCTCCCCAGTTAAATTTATTGTAATTCCACACTTCCCATATCGCCCGGTAGTTTAAGGCGCCTACGAACTGGGCTTTTTTTGCAAATTCTTCTATAGAACCTGACTTGCCGAACATATCTACTGCCTGACGGTACCTGGTGGTGATCTGGTGAAATCCGCCGCCGTCCAGATAGTTCCACACGCTGTCGTTAACCGGCCATAAATCTTTCTCCGGCATCATTTCGCGAAGAGATTCTACCGTTGGCAGGCATGGGGTTCCATATTCCGGATTAAATCCATCTACCCGACTCCCTCTCGCTGATGCAGTGTTTTCGAAATACTGCATCGGGTTTTCATACTTGTAAGGACTGCCGTCGTGAACGCCGCAGCATTCCGATTGCTCCTGGTATCCTCTTGTGGGATCCAGTTGCCTGATCAATTCTCCGGTTCCCGGAATTTCGGTAGATTCGTTTGATGCAACGTGATATGCCAGAGACGGATGGTTCCTGATCCTTTTTATGGTAGACCTGATATTTTTTAAATAAAGCGCTGTATCCGTGGGCTGGCGTGTATCTCCGGTCATCCAGTATTCATTCCACAACAGGAAACCCATTTCATCGCACAGATCGAAGAAATAATCCGATTCAGCAATGCCTCCTCCCCAGAAACGGATAAAGTTAATGCCCGCCTGCCGGGTATAAGTTAACTCGGCTTTTGTACGCTTGGCCGAATTCCGAAGCATTGCCTCCGGTATCCAGTTCGTGCCCCTTACAAAAACAGGATATCCGTTCACCAGGAACCTTCTCGAACTGTCGGGGGTATTTTGATCAGAGGTGATCTCACGGATGCCGAAGCGGACCGACAACTGATGGCTTATTCGTTTATTTTGAACGAAGTAAAGGCTTAAATGGTACAGGTTCTGATTGCCCTTGTTAACAGGCCACCATAGTCTTGGATTTTTGATGAGTAGCTGTTTAAATTCCTGAGGTGTGAATGTTACCGTTCTGGTTTCCCTGGGATTCAGACTGACTGCCTTTTGAAAGGAGATGTTTCCCTCACGGATCACCCCTTTTAAAAAGCCGTTTTGCTTGCTGCCTGATGCATTGGTCATTTCTACTGAAATAGTCTGAGCGGATGAAGAAGTGTCGGGCAGGGAAAGTTTAGTCATTACAAAAGGATGTTCCAGTACGACATCGTCTGTAGCAAACAATTCTACTTCTCTCCATATCCCTGTATTACGGTCTCTGATGCCATCGGGAAAAGTAAAGTCCCAGCCTGCACTCATCAGCATGGTGACATTCTCTCCGATAAGGCCGTCTCCTCCGTTGTTATTTTCGCCCGGCGCTCCGTTTCGTCTTTCCTTCTTCAGTCCGCTTTGACCTGGTACATCTACCGGTATAACATTTATGGCCAGTACATTTCTTTGTTTTCTGTCAACAATGTTCGTGACGTCGAATTTTGCCGAATTAAACATTCCGGCCAGGGTACCCAGCTTTTTCCCATTTAACCAGACTTCACTTCTATAGTTTATACCGTGAAGCTTTAACCAGATTCTTTTCTTTGTAAAACTTCCTGGCACATTAAAATCTGTTCTATACCAATAGTGATAAAATTCTCTTCCTGCGTCTGCCATATCTGGTATGATCTTATGGCTACGCTTATTTACGTCTCCAAAATAGGGATCGGGATACACTTTATCAGCCACAAGAGATGTTAAAACTGTGCCGGGCACAACAGCTTTCTTCCACCCATTCGTATGATATTCAGCAGTGGACAATTCGTCGCCAGAAGCCTTTATTCGGTCAAATCTTTCGAAATACCAGGTAAATTTCCCGTTATGAGTTAAATCGGAGGTTAAGAAAACAGATTGTTGAGCACTACTTTTTGATAGCGTCTCTGGTTGTGCGTAACTTTTTAAAGCAGTAACGAACAGAAATAAAAAAAATAGATTCTTCATAATTTGAGCATAACAATATTTCCTCAATCTAATCGGATATTAAGGCAAGAAGTCTCTGTATACCCCAAAACGGGTCTTTGGTGAGAGAATAAATGCCCTAATACCTGATGGTAAAGAACGGATCCTTATTTAAGGAATACCTTAAAATTAAAAATTAAGGAGCCTGAACACATCTGACCGAAAACCATCTTGGAGTCTTAGTAGATCCATCTTCTACAGCTAAAACACCTTTATTACTGGTGAGTGTAGCCGTTTTCTTACCGTCTGCTTTATCAGCCAAACGCCATACACCCTGTTCTCCCCATAAAGTCCAGCTTCCCGAATTGATTCCTGCATAGGCGCCACCTGCTGCAGACCGCCAATATTGAGCACCCTCTGAATTAGGGTTAGCATCAATAATGGCTTTAAGAGCCTGAGCTTCTTCAAAAGTCGGGAGACGCCATCCCGGAGGAACAGCATTTACTTTGTTATCTGCATCATAATAATATCCATTTTCACCCTCGGCCTTGCCAGAATAAGTGGTTGCAGACGATATACCCTCTCTGGAATTCGTAACCATCCAGCGCAAGTTCCCATAGACCATAGTTTTATAGGTATTTGTACCTACAGTAAAAGTACCATCGGCGCCTATCGTTCCCGGATCATCCGGGGGAGTGGCTGGATCTTCTTTTCCTTTATCATAAATTTCTCCGTCAACTGTAAGATCTTCAGTAGAAATCTGCCTGATAAATAAGGCTTCTGTTACAGATTGAGGGGTACTGTTCTTTAAAGAAGCGCCTTTTACGTCATTAAAGTAATAGTATGGTCTTGCATCGTCATTCTGTTGTGTTATGCTAACGTTCTCAAAAACAATATTTTTAACATGTCTTACATAAAATCCGGATGCCGGAAGCACATTGCCAAACATATTATTCTCAGGATATTGATCGTGAACTTCCGGTACGCTCAATCTGGCTTGAGAAGTATTTCCGCCACCTAAAACCGTCATTTTTATATTTCTAAGAATAATGCTGTCTGCATAGAAATTATCCGTCCCAAGACTTACTCCTGTTATAGAATTGGTTATTAAAGATTCAGATTTAGCAGTCACATCACTGATCGTAATACTTTTTATCTGGCTAACTCTTCCTGAATAGGTTCTGCTTCTATCGCCCAACCTGATAAAGATTGGCGTCTGTACGTCTTCCATTGTTATTCCGGATATTTTAACATTATCCAAAATTCCGCCATCTACAGACTCTAAGGCTATGCCGGTAAGGCTGGTTATTGATTTGCTGATACCGGCCCAGCGAAGACTGGTCTGCCATTTGCGAAATCTGTCTTCTGATGCCTTTGTAATTGATATATCTGAAATATCAATATTTCTAAAACCTCCAAATCCTGAAGTACCTAATTTAATTGCATTACAGTTAGTTTTTACTGTACAATTCTTTACAACTACGTCTTCACAAATTATTGGCAGGTCGCTTTTAATGCATATTGCGTCATCATCCACATCAAAATGGCAGTTCTCTACCGACACATTTTTACTATCTATATCTATCCCATCATTATTCCAGTTACCATGGCTGTAAACATTGACATTCCTTATACTAACTCCATCACAAAGCAAATAATGTTGTACCCAAAAAGCGGAGTTTCTTAATGTTACCCCTTCAACAATTACATTTTTACAATTAATCATCATTATAATCTTGGGCCTTCTTTTAGCATTATTTTCCTGTGGAAAAGCAGGATCATCTCCGCTGCCGTCTATTGTGCCATCGCCGGTAATTTTTACATTTTGTGCATTATCAGCAAAAATCAGCGCAGGAGTATATGGTGCAACTGACGAGGAAATAGATCCGAAAACATTCGGATAAAATGCATTAAAATAAATATCCATATTTGCTATACCCTTCAGTACGGCATCTTTTTCAACATTTAATGTTGTATTGCTTTTAAGAAAGATTGGCCCGGTAATAAATACGCCCTCAGGTATCACTATTGTTCCCGAAGTTCTGGCAGCATCATCAATAGCCGCCTGAATGGCCTTGGTATTATCTGTTTTACCATCCGCAACGGCACCATAATCTAAAATATTTACTGTTCTGTTTTCTATGTCTCCTGATTTATCAGAATCTTTTTTACATGCAGACATACCTAGCGCCAGCGTAAATAAAAAGAGATAAGCTATCCTTTTCATATGATTAAATTTTAAATACGTATAATTAAATGAACAGAACCTATGGAGCAGGGTATATCAATATCGTCCACTCCCTGGCAATCGTCCCCCCGGGAGAGACTACCTGAATTATTTTTGGTTCCGAATAGTCTAAAAAGCCTGTTGCCAAAGCCGGATTAACTGTCGCCCCTGCTGACAGTGTCAGATTAATTTTAAGCTTTTTAATATTTTCACCAGGCTTCAGCCTGACTATTATTAACCTTGTAGGGACAGATATATCAAACCCCGAGACGGCACTGGCTAAGTTTTCATTGAAACAGGCTATTGACGTTACATCTGCTTTTTCAAAAGCGGCTGTAACCGTAAAATCATCATCCTTTTGACAAGAAAATAATGCAGTTACAAATAATAAGATAATTAGATAAATTTTCATTAGAATCTATTTAATGAGCTGTCGCTTAATTATTTAAATCTTAGTTGATAGAATAGATCACCATCCCGGATTATTGGGTGCCAGCTTTGGATTTTTGTCCATTGCTGATTGCGGAACAGGCAGCCAATAATTTTTGGCGGCACTGAACGCCTTATCCACCACTTTAAATATGTTATATGTAGGAACAACTTCACCGCCCGGATCCTTTTTGTAGATTATATTCATTCCATGAACAGATCCGTTTAAAGTCTCTTCACCGATGTGCCAGCGAATAATGTCGAAATAGCGTTTATTTTCAAAAGCAAGCTCGATTCGTCTTTCGTGGCGGATCCGTTCGCGCATTTGATCTTTACCTAAGCCATCAGGAAGATCTGGTTGCCCGGCCCTTCTGCGAACGGCGTCCACAGCATCATATACACTTGCATCCGGGCCGGAAACTTCGTTTCTTGCTTCAGCATACGTCAGAAGTATTTCGGCGTAACGAAGAACAATTAAATTATGGCCTCCGCCGATTCCCCGGCCTCTGTTATCATATCCACAGATAACCGGTTCATTAGAGTGTTTTCTCATGTAATAGCCGCTGATAGTAGCATTGGTGGCTGTGGTATTCCAAAGCCCGTTAGGCGCGTTTTGAACAAATGCGTTTGCCGAATTGCTCCAGATATTCGAGCTGGTCATCAGTTGCTGTCCCTTCCACGGAATATCATTGTACAGAATACTGGCGTAAAACCGTTCATCGCGATTGGCATAAGGGTTAGCAGCTTCTCCGGCGTTATTCCAGTTAAAGGAAGAACCATCTTTCATTTCATAAGCATCCACAATTTCCTGTGTCGGAAAGTTCCGGCCCCATCCATAATCATTTCCCGGACCGGGGGCTGGTGGTGCTACCATCGTTTGAAACCCTGTGGTCTTATATGGATAGGCATACTGAATGTCGAAAAGTACTTCGCTGTTATTTTCGTATTCTTCGAGGAACAGATTTGCGTATTTTTCCCTTGGGGTAGCCCCGGTTTCAAACAACGAATATTTTCCCTTTAAATCGCCGTTAATTAAAATATCGGCTGTTTCGGCGGCATTCTCATAATACTGAGCATCGACTACACCTGCACCGAACAGGTAAGTTATTGCCTCCATTCCTATGGCAGCCCCCTTTGTTGCCCTTCCGGTCTCGCTGTCGGGAATATCCCTGGGCAGCAAACCGGCAGCCGTTTGAAATTCGCCGGCGATAAATTCAAGTACCTCTTTCTCAGAGCTCCTTTCATAAAAGACGTCATCAGTGTTACGGTCCAGCGCCTTGGTAATGATAGGTACTTTGCCATAGTATCTGAAAAGTTCCAGGTAAAACATTCCTCTCAGGAAATGCAGATCGCCCAGGTAACGGTCCCTATCTTCGGACAGCAGCACCGTTGATTCCCCTACCTTTTCAATACCAAGATTCGTTTTCCTGATTTTAGTATAAGATGCAGACCAGCGATCTATCGGGGCATTTGAAGCTGTAAAGTCAAGAAGGTTCCAGCTTGCCAGGTTCCTTACCAGATCATCGGTCATGAAATTGTCCAGCATCCATGAAGCATCCAGGTTAGTAAAATCATATAACGGGCCGTTCAGGTTGTTGTATACATCAGTTACATACTGCATTACGCCGTTGGCTGTTGACCACACCGCCTCATCAGTAATAGAATCACGGGGCGTTATATCCAGAAAGTCGTCCTTACAGGCGGTTACTAAAAATAGCAGGATCAATGCCGTATTTTTTAATATCTTATTCATATTATTGATTTTTAAAAGGTTATGTTTACTCCAAGAGTGCTGACAAACTGTTGCGGATAGGAATTATATGTCAGATTTTCACTATCAAAATCATCAGGCATTTTAGAGAAGATGTTCCATACGTTATAGAAATTTAGATATACCCGAGCATCGTTGATAAAAAGTTTTTTTGTCAAACCTGGCTTAATCCGGTATCCCAGTTCGATGGATTTCAATTTTATATAGGATGAATTAATCATCCAGTAATCCGAAACTTCATAATTGGGCGTACGCTTGGTAGCCGACAGCCGTGGAAATCTGGCGTTTGGATCAGGATTATCAACTGTCCATGAACCAGCCTGGGAAACCAGCGGTTTGCCATTCTCAAAAGGATAACGGACGCCGCGGTCAGCGCTTCCCAGGTAATAATCAGAATTACCTGTGCCCTGAATCATGGCACCGAGATCAAAACCTTTGTAGTTAAGGGACAGATTGTATCCCCACATAATTTCAGGTGTTGCATTACGTCCGATCACCACCTGGTCTTCCGCATCTATTTTCCCGTCTCCGTTAATATCGACATACTTAATGTCGCCGGGCAGCACAGACGAATTTTGGTAAGCCCAGTCAGCAATGTCTTCCTCATCTTTAAACAAACCGGCCGTTTTATAGCCCCATGTTAAATTGCCGGGCCTTCCGGTTCTCCTTTTTCGGGGAACGTTTTTCGTGCCAGCCGCTTCACGGATCTCTATTTGCTTGTTCCTGGTAAAACCAAAGACCAGGTTATTCCGCATGCTCAGGTTTCCGGTAATTTTTGTACGGTTGGTTAAAGTAAGATCAATGCCCCAGCGTGATTCTTTTCCCGCATTCTCATCCGAAAGGCCGATTCCATATTCGGCAGGAACAACTGCATTAGGAGCCAGAATTTTATCATTTCGTTTGTCGCGATAAATATCGAACTCAAGCCCAAGTAATCCCCTCCACATATTCAGGTCTAACCCCAGGTTCGCTTTCCAGACTGTTTCCCAGGTCAGAGCAGTATTGGGTTCCTGTCCTTCATATACGCCCTGGTATTGCACCGGGCTGGCAGTCCCATTACCAAAAATATAGCTGTTGGTAACCAGGTACTTGGAAAGATAGGCAAATTCCTGGCCCACAGGATTGCCTGATTTACCATAAGACGCCCGTAATTTCAGATCATCAAGAAATTTAAAACGTCCTTTCAAAAAGCCTTCCTCTGAAACACGCCACCCTACAGATGCAGACGGGAACAGGGCGGTTCTGCGTCCGGGTGCATACCGGTAAGAGGCATCATAACGTCCTGCAACTTCCAGCAGGTACTTTTGATTATAATTGTAATTGATCCTGGCCACAACGCCTTGCTGGGCATATTCACTGGAATACCCGCCGTTACTCTGGTATTCTTTATTTGAACTGCCCATATTGAGTTCCGGAATATCAAAGTCATATTGTGTGCGGCCGGCCGACAATTCAGATTTATCGCCCCACCTGCGTTCATAGACGGCCAGTGCCTGCAGGCTGTGTTTCCCGAATTGATTTTGATAATTGAGGTATCCCTGGAAAGTATAGTTTGTCCAGAACCGGTCGCCTTCCTCTAATGTTGGTTTCGAAGTTTCCCACCCGTTATGTTCCACGTATTCGCTCTCATTGTTTAGCTGATAGGATATATAGGGTTCAGACCATTGCTTCCACTTGTATAATTGCTTGTCGTAAGCGAAATTGGCTTTAACCGACAGGCCTTTAAGAAAAGGTAATTCCTGGTTCATCGTTAAACTGATATTCTGGAATTCATTTCGCTGAATGTTGCTGCCGCTATGTAACTGAGCATAAACACTCCCTCCCAGCGTAGGTGAAAAGGCTGGCAGTCCGTTACTGTAAACATCGGGTTCGGTGGCGGGCAGACGGTAAAGATCGAGCATCAGGTCGGCCGAACCAATACCCTGAAATCTTCTTTGATCATTAATAAGACTGAGATCAACTGAAAAAGTGGTTAATGGAGTGGGTTTTATATCGACATTTGAGCGGATGCTATATCGTTTATAGCCATAAGTATCACCCATCATATTTCCCTGATCAAGATATCCCAGGGAGACAAAAGCCCTTGTCCGCTCATTACCTCCCGAAGCGCTGAGGTTGTGTTGCTGTGAGTTAGAGGAATTGAGATAATTACCCACCCAGTCAGTGTTGGGATATTGATCAGTGCCTGTTCTATAGAGATCCATAATATCTTCAGATACTACCTGGTCGGGTTTCCCGTCCATGATCAGGGCTGTATTGCGCAGAGCCATACTTGAATAGGAATCCATGAATTTTGGAGTATTCATCGGCTTCTGCCATCCGTACTCGCCGTTATAAGTAAATGAAACTTTTCCCTCACTCCCTCTCTTGGTGGTAATAAGCATTACGCCGTTAGCTCCTTTCAGACCGTAAGGTGCTACTGCGGAAGCATCCTTCAATATCGAGACTGAAGCAATATCGGCTAGGTTAACTTTATCCCACGGCCTTTCCACTCCATCTACAAGTACCAGCGGAGCGTTTCCTCTGAGTAAGACAGATGCGTTGTCCAGGCCGGGTTCGCCCGATGTTTGTCTGGTAATGATCCCGGAGACTTTTCCGCCTAAGGTATTAGAAACGTTTCCAACGGGACCGATATCAAGATCGCTGCCGGAAACCGTGCTTATCGCGGCTGTTAAGCTGCTTCTCTTTTGCGTGCCGTAGCCAACAACCACTACTTCGTTCAACTGGCTTTCGTTTTCATGCAGAACGGCATTGATTGTGTTTTGGGATGTTACTTTGATTTCCAGAGGCCGGAATCCGATAAATGAGATGACAAGAGTAGCATTTTGCGGCGCCGTTAATTTAAACCGGCCTTCACCGTCGGTCGTAACTCCCCTTCCTGAAGCGTTTTTAACAGTTACCGAAGCTCCGGGCAGCGAAACGCCCGAAGAGTCTTTTACTGTTCCGGTAACCACTATATCCTGAGGAGGGGCTGTTACTGTTAAACTATTGATGTGCTCCGCGGAAGTAATGCTGACAGTACCGGCAATGAGTTTAAATCTAAGATTTTGCTCCTCCGTTAACAGTTGGAGTACTTCCGCAATTCCTGCATTTTTAATTTGTATAGTTACCGGTCTCGTATTACGGATCAATTCATCATTATACAGAAACCTGTAATGGGTCTGCCTCCCGATTTCTTCAAAGGCCTGCTCAAGAGTAGCATCTTTGAGTGAAAGGTTAACCTTTTGCGCTAATCCTTTGGCTTGTACCCCAACGATCAATGACAGCATCAGAAGGAATGTAATTTTCATGGTCAGCATGATTTTGCAAAAAAAAGGACAACAAACAGAGTCATCCGGCTTTTTGCCAAATGGAAAGGAATTCATACATTTGAGTGGTTAAGTGTTACTAAATGAATTTCTTCGAAAAAATGGATATGTAGCCTTAGCTTTACGGGGGTGGTGCAAACACTCCCGTTTTTTAATAGCGATTATCCCGTTGGAAAGTAATAATTTGTCATAGAGTTTAATTTTAGGTTATACATTCATGGTTTTTCAGGAACATTAAAAGATACGCTTACCTTATGCTGGCCAATTTCGAAATGGGCTTTACTAACAAATTGCAGCATTTCTAACACTTCAGATAAATTTACGTTCCTGCTAATGCTTCCACTGTAACGTTTATTGGGAATTTTGCCTTCATATTCAATTGTTAGGTCATACCAACGAGCCAATTGCTGCATGATATCTGTAATCCTGTCGCTTCTAAAGTAAAAGTCGCCTTTTTTCCAGGCTATTGCCTTGGCGATATCAGCTTGTCCAAGCAGAATGCCGTTCTCTGAGACAACAGCTTGCTGACCCGGATTTAATATCTGTGTTTCTTTGTTTGAAATGACTTTAACCGCGCCTTCCAATAAAGTAGTTGAAGTAGCAGAAGTATAGGCATTTACATTAAAATGAGTGCCTAAAACTTCAATTTCGGCGCCATTAATTTCAACCCTGAATGGTTTCGAGGCATCTTTGGACACTTCAAAGTAGGCTTCACCCTGCAAGTACACTTTCCTTTCCTTGCCGGCAAATTGAACAGGGAATTTTAATTGAGACAATGCATTTATCCAAACCCTGGTGCCATCGGGAAGAGTGATCTGATAGGTACCGGCTTTGGGAACCAATAATGTGTTGAAAATAATTTTTTCAGACCCGGGTACTTTGTTATCATAAGAAACCCCGCCGCTTTTTCCGGTTATTTCTGTCCCATCCTGCTCTTTCAGATGATTAACGGCCTCATTCAGAGTTATCCTTCGCCCATCGGATAACAGGAGTTCCGCCTTATTGCCACCCGGTAACACATCGTTCCGGGATTTTTCGGCGTTCTTTACAACTCTATACGACTTTTGGGGCGCCTTCCACAACAGCCAGCCCATTATCAGCAGAACAATAGCTGCAGCATAGCTGCTGTAGCGAATCAGCCGTTTTATTACAACTCCTTTTCGCCGTTCCCTTGCCCTGCTCCATGCAGCGTCAACATCAAGACGGTCAATAAATTCAATTTCCTTTTGTATCGGCTTTGCATCTCTGAACGATTCCAGTAACTCTCTGTTCGACTCTTTTTCGCAGAGCCATTGCTGCAATATTTTTTCCTCTTCCGACGTGAGCTCATTCCGGAGATATTTTGTAATAATTGGGGCAATATTGAACGAATTAGGTCTCATTGATTGTATAAAGAAACCTGAAAGAGAAAAGCGGGTGACAGGAAATAAATATTTTATAATTATCTGCCGGCAGTCAGTAGTAAAAGGAGTGCAAACAGTTCAGGATTAAGTTTAGCCCGGAAGATTTTCAGGCCCCGTTGCTTCTGGGTTTTAACTGTGTTAATACTAATGCCCAGTTGTTTTGCAATTTTCGGATTCGGAAGGCCCTCAAGATAGCCCATCCGGAATATCTGACGGCAGCCATCAGGAAGCAATTCCATAATCTTATGGATCTCGCTGAGAACTTCGGAGCGAATCATAGAGTCGAGAGCTTTTGCATCTTCAGAAAGATCTTCGTCAAAGCTTTCCATGTACCTGGCTTTTATCTTTTCGTGCCGTATGGTGTTATAGCATAAATTTCGTACAGAAGTATACAGAAAATTTTTTATAGCCACCGGATTGGTGGAAACATCATTTTTGTGTTTCCAGAAGGCAAAAAAGGCATCCTGTACAATATCTTCGCAATGCTCATGGTCATTGAGCAATTGCCAGGCAAAATGGCATAGCCCTGGATAATATTTTCTGAAGATCTTCTCGTCAGATAGATTTTCCCATTCCTTATCCAAAGCCGTGTTTTCTGTCATCCTGGGATTATAATTGGAATTTCAATTCTAAATAAAAAAAGTGAAACCGGCAAGGAAATGCATGTTTTTTATATTTGCCTGTAAATCTCATGTTGATTTTCGGCGTTTTTCAGATCATGTGAACCTGGCTACCGGCAGTGATGCCTTCGTCCTTATGAAACTCCCCCGTTTATTTGGGCCAATAAAATGGTTGACCGGTTCTTCTAAAGACCTGTACCTTCGTATATTTCTTTTAGTGATAACTGAATTCCAACGGTTTGAATAGTTAACAGGGCTTCAGGAGATTTGTATTCCTCTAACTCCCAGTTTCCATTTAAATTAACTCTGAATGCTTCCACATTAACCGACTCTGAATCGATAAGGATATATTCTTTCAGCTCAGGGATATCGCGGTATAATTTAAACTTTACACCCCTGTCGTAACTTTTGGTAGAAGGTGATAGTATCTCTACCAGCGCAACCGGCCCGGTAACAGGTTCATTATCTTCTTCACCGGTAATTTCTTTGCATATAACAGAAATATCAGGATAGGTAAATAAAGAATTTTGCGGGATGTGAATCCTCAGATCGCTCCCGTAAGGCTGGCACTGCTTCCCTTTCAACCGGTATGCCAGCTCGCCGTAAACGTTCCTGAAGATAACATTATGCCTCCTTCCGGCACCTGCCATAGCAAATACTTCGCCATTATAATATTCATGCTTTTCTGCCGAAGTATTCTCTGAATCAAGATATTCCTCAACGGTCATCTTTCTTTTATTATACGCAACCGCTGGTTCGTGAAGTTCCATGATGATGAAAGTAATATATAAACTTAAAGAAAATTTATATCTAATTCTGCAAAAGCAATATATGAAACAATTTCTCCGGACCTCCAACCTGACCTGTATCTGATATCCGGCTCCCGGTCATTCATCACTGTTACGC
Organism: Sphingobacteriales bacterium; assembly: GCA_015654985.1. GTDB lineage: Bacteria > Bacteroidota > Bacteroidia > Sphingobacteriales > Sphingobacteriaceae > Arcticibacter. Next base: position 21,613 of record JAATFW010000165.1, read on the forward strand.
TTAATCGTACAATCCTTTTAAAGTCGACTTTAGCGTAGCAACTTCGTCAGACTTCGTTTTAGACGCTCCCGAAAACAGGGTTTTAGAGCTGATGGACTCGCCGTAAAAGCCAGAATCGGCCTTATCATCAATTTCAAGGGCAGCACCGCTCAGACTGATCCCCGCAAAGAGCCCTTTACTTCTTGAATAGGAATACACTTCGGCTTCCAGCTTGTAATCGGTACTTGCAGATGAGCTTCTGCCAACCGGACCGGCGGCAACAGAAATGTCACCTCCCAGGGTAAAGCTTGCCTTACTGATATCCATCAGGCTTTCCTTATGTTTAAATATTAAAACCAGGTCTACTGCCTGCACCCCTGCCTGAAAACCAAAACTGCCTCCCGTAAGTGTTACAAAAACAGGGTCACTCCAGCTACCGGCTGCATTTTTAACCATTGCAATCCCCTTACCTCTCTTACCGCCAATAACCAGTCCGGCATTAATCATTTTAGGAATTATGATGATGCCTTCTGTCATTTCCAGAAGTTGCGAGGGTATCGATTCTTTCATCTGGCCAAAGTCCTTCAAAACATTTGTTGAAGCTTCAACCTTTTTCAGTTCCTTTTCCTGGGCACCGGCAGAAACACAGAAAAGTAATCCTGCTGATAACAATATTGCCGTTCTTACTCTTTTTAACGTTTTCATCTTTCAAACTAAGATAAACTTGTTTTATATGCAAGTTTACATAAATCTGCATATAAAACAAGTTTATCGATCTCTCATCTTCCTTTGAGGAACAGTTTTATAGATGAAATTTACTAAACGTAAAAGCAGAAGGAAAACATTTAAGCTCAATGATATTCCGTCAATACCGGCATCTCTCAGAGATTCAGCACCATCAGGAACCAGCAAGGTTGTTTAATTAACATTATTTAACATCCGGGCCGCGCATAAAATGATACTCATCTGTTATGACCGGACATCAAACTTCGTATTGTGATAATTGTTATCATTCATAAAGATCCATGAAAAACTTATTTCCGCTGCTTATTTCTATAATCATCCTGCAGGGATGTGCATCAAAAAGGATAAACGTAAATCTTGAGGGAAAACAATGGGGATTGGTTTCTGTTGAAGAAAAACCGGTTTCCAATTCAGGTTCCTATATCCGGTTTGATAAAACCGCCGGGAAAGTAAGCGGCAAAGGAGGATGTAACGGATTTGGCGGAACTTATACTGCCACTGAGAGTAACATCAGAATAGAAGGTAATATCAGCACTAAAATGGCCTGCGACCGTCTTGATACAGAAAATGCTTTCTTCAGAGCACTTGAAAACACCGACCGGTATACGATAAATAACGACACCCTCCTCCTTTACCATGGAGAGTCGCTGCTTGCTACCCTGAAAGCCCTGCCTCTCTGATTTTATATTTGTACATTTTATTTATAAAACTATTCTTCAAAGGAAGGAGAGGCCGGTAACTGCGCAGCACTCATGAACTCCTTTAAAAAACAAATTACATTGTGAATAAACTTGTTTTATACAGATAATGCGAACTTGCATATAAAAACAAGTTTATCTATGTTTGAGTGATGTATGAGTTATTGAATCAGAAAATCCGGGAAAAAATATCCCTGACAGACGATGAATTCCAAATTTGCAAACAGGCCTTTGTTCCAAAAACACTTCACAAACACCAGTATCTTTTGCAGCAGGATGATGTTGCCCGGTACCTGGCCTTTGTAAATGAAGGCGCATTGAGAATGTTTGCCTCCGGAGAAAAAAACGGAGAGATCGTTATTCAGTTCGCGTTTCCCGGATGGTGGATAACCGATAATTTCAGTTTTCTGACAGGCGAGCCAACAGTATATAATATCCAGGCTCTTGAAAACACCTCGGTACTGCTTATCGGGAAACAGGCATGGGAAGACCTCTTTGATAAAGTTCCAAAACTTGAACGTTATTTCAGGATCCTTCTGCAAAATAACTATATCGCTACACAGCGAAGACTGGTAAGCTCCTTGTGTCAAACAGCAGAAGAAAAGTATCTTTCGCTAATAAAAGCACAGCCAGACATTATACAGCGTGTACCTCAGCATATGATTGCTTCATACCTTGGCATTACTCCAGAAACCCTGAGCAGGATCAGAAAACAGGCTTCTTACACGAGGTGAGCAAAGCGGTGCTTCACGCTGCATTTTCTTGGTTTAGATCAATTGCATTTCTTATTCTATATCAATGCGCGGCAGATTTGCCCGCAATATCTTTGTACAGGAATAGGAATTAAACTTAAAGACATGACAACCGTTTTGGACAGTGGCCGGCAATGGAATACACAGACTGAAGCCGGTTGCGCTACCGTCCTTCTAGTTAATTGATACAGACATGAAATCAGCAACATTTAAAAAACTGACAGATGGGTTAACATGGCAGGAAGAACGTATGCCGGTACTTTTTGTCGGACATGGATCTCCGATGAATGGCATTGAAGACAATGAATTCAGCCGTACCTGGAATGCGATGGCAAATAAAATACCGGTGCCAAAAGCAGTGCTCGTTATCTCTGCTCACTGGTTTACCAGGGGAACGCGTATCACCGCAATGGACTTCCCTCCAACCATACACGATTTCAGAGGTTTCCCGGCAGCCCTTTCTGACGTTGAATATCCTGCCCCGGGAGACCCCCTGCTGGCTTCAGAAGCCGCCTCTCTTGTAAAATCTGCCGGCGTAATCCAGGATCACGACTGGGGGCTTGATCACGGAGCCTGGACCATAGTACGCCATATGTATCCAAACGCCGATATCCCTGTACTACAGATGAGTATCGATTATACCAAACCCGCAGAATATCATTACAGGCTGGCCGCAGAACTTGCCGGCTTAAGAAAAAAGGGAGTGCTGATTCTTGGCAGCGGCAATATGGTACATAACCTGCGGTTAATGTCGTGGGAAATGATCAATGGCGGAGGTTACGACTGGTCATTAACGATGAACAGTAAATTTAAAGACCTTATTGCAAACAACGATCACACAGCGCTCATCAATTACGAAAAGCTTGGGCCTGAAGCTGCTATGGCAATTCCAACTCCCGAGCATTACCTGCCGCTTCTTTATACTCTTGGGTTGCAGGAAAAAAAGGATGCAGTATCATTTTTTAATGACAAAGCTGTTGGTGGTTCTTTAACCATGACTTCAGTAAAACTTTCATCTTAATTCTTTTATACCTGAAAAGCTTCGTATATTGCATGCCCTTAATTATAAGCCATGCAATTATATCGCATCCTCATAAAACTCCGTTTTATAGTCCTGATTTCAGGAATTTTCAGTCTCTGTATTACTGAGGGAAAGGCTCAATATATTGATTCTTCAGGATTGGAAGGCGGACTGGCTGGCCAGATGCTGGGATCAGCTAAAGAACATAAGAACAGAACAATATATACTTCTCTCAGCCCTGAGATTATAGATTCTATTCCCGACAACAAACTGGGCCAGGTAATAACAGACTACGTCAGGTCAAAAATGGACCGTGGACTGAGCAACGAATCAGAAGTATTAATGAAAGAACCTGAAATCGGGCGGTCGGTATATATTATTTCTCAGGTAGAAGCTGAAGTAAATAACGGAGGATTCAAACAGTTCTTTTCCAGTTCTGCAGGAAAACTGGGGGATCAGGCAGAAGAAGCATTCAGAGCGATACATGCACCTTTGTTTGCCGGCCTGTTAAAAAAGGCTAATTCTATCTATAAGCAGGAGGGCAATACCGACCGGTTAAAAAGCCTCGATGAAGAATTTTATTCTTTATACGATAAAGAGAACCTGGGCAAACTGATAGTAAATTACATCAGGAAGAACAAAAAAGCATTTAAAAGCACTTAAGCAAATTATATTTCTACCTTCGCCAAAACCGGCATATTAAACAATCTTCCGGAACAAGAAAAAGCCATGTCTGTTACAAAACAACCGCACGCCTCTGCCCTGCTGGTAATAGTTGCCTTTGCCACTGTTTATATAGTTTGGGGCTCTACCTACTTTTTCATACAAAAAGCGGTTCATTATATTCCTCCGTTTCTAATGGGAGCAATGCGGTTTCTAACGGCAGGGATCCTGCTTCTGGGATGGTGTTCATACAGAGGAGAAAAGATATTTGAAAAAAGGCATATCCAATCTGCCGTTGTAAGCGGCCTCCTGCTTTTATTTATCGGCAACGGAGCAGTAATATGGGTAGAACAATTTCTGCCAAGCGGAATGGTAGCTATTATGGTATCATCCGCCCCGGTATGGTTTGTGCTGCTTGACCGGCCAAAATGGTCACAAAACTTACGGAATATAAGCACCATTACCGGTCTGATCATCGGTTTTGGTGGAATAGTCCTGCTTTTCAGCGATCAGATCGGCGATTCTTTTCAGACAGGAGGCGATCATAAAAAATTAGCCGGGTTAGGTTTATTGATTTTAGGTTCTGTCGCCTGGTCTGCGGGCTCTTTATATTCAAAATATCACTCAGTGGAAGGATCCGCAATACTAAATACAGCATGGCAGATGCTCATAGCAGGACTTGCCTTTATGCCCTGCAGCATTCTTTCAGGAGAATTATCAGATATATTATGGAAGTCCGTTCCTTCCGAAGCCTGGTTTTCATTGATCTATCTTATTCTGATGGGTTCAATTGCAGCATTCAGCGCTTATATCTGGTTACTTCAGGTAAGGCCTGCAACACAGGTCAGTACTTACGCCTACGTTAATCCGGTCATTGCAGTGCTTTTAGGAATACTCTTTGCACACGAAACAGTGTCATGGAATCAAACCGGAGGCCTCGTGATTATTTTAGGAAGCGTATTGCTGATTAACCTTGCAAGGTATCGTAAAAAGATAACCAATTCTAAACTGTAAATGTCTCTTTAAGGCTTTTACGCACCCTATGGCGGCTAAACAAGGCTGGCCAGGCGTCACGAGCTTTAAGCAGGTGTAAGTTCAGTTCCATGCCCGTTTAACAATCTGATTAAGCCCTTGCCAGCTCTCTAATAAATCTTTCAACAATCTTAACTTATTTATAACAAATCTAAATAAAATCGTGTTTTATTAATAAGTTTGCGGCCTGAATCTTAATTTCCGGTAAGGCCTCCGAAAAGGGAATTTTTATTATTAACATGCTAAAAGGGAAAAAAATTGCAATTATATCGCCAAATTGCCTGACCAGTCTGGGGTTAAAACTCATACTGATTAACTCTTTTAATCCCGACAGCGTTTCTATCTTTTTTAATTTTGAGACATATATAGCAAATTCAGAATCGGCTCTTCCTGATTTTATCTTCCTGGCACCAAATCTTTACGTAATGTTTAACGAGCATTTCAGGAATATTAAAAGTAAACTTATCATCCTGATAGAGAATGCCCGCGATTCACTTCCTAAACAGGCAGCAATAGCAACCCTCGACGTTAATATTACCAAAGCGGATATGCTGGAAAAGCTGGAACAGATTTTCTATTCCCGAATTAAATGCACTTCGACAATTAAACAGGGAGACTTATCAGCCCGTGAAATGGATGTTCTGAAATTAATAGCCCTCGGTTTCATGAATAAACAAATAGCCGATGAATTATCCATCAGCCTGCATACCGTCGTCTCCCACAGAAAAAATATTATCAGAAAGCTCGGCATCAATACTATATCCGGACTTACCGTTTATGCCATACTGCATAGCCTTATTTCTGCCGCAGACCTCAATACCGCAGAAGGAAGAATATCCTGATAATTTCCTCCATATACTGCACGCCCCTTTACCAGTGGATAACAATCAACTCATAACCCCTATCCTGTACCTTTACCAGTGAAATAATCCATTAACCCATACCGGTAAAACAACTCATAACTCATAATTCATCACTCATCACCCATAATTCCCAATAGCCTACATCCCCTTTACAGGTGATATAAAAAGCCTGACAGAGACAATTAGGCCATTATTATACCTGATATACGGGATTGTTCTTTATTTAGAACCATTCTACATTTGGATATCCTTAGGATTTAAGGACTTGTTTATGAAAAAGTTAGCCTTTTTATTATTTATTGTATCAACACTTCCCAGGCATGCCTTTTCGCAAAGGCCCGATTCGACCAACTCTTTTAAACGTTTTCGTCTGGGAAGCTACGGCGAAACGCTGTTTCAGCACATGGATTATGGCCCCGATCGTTATTCCGACCCCAAAGGCGCCCCTTCCGACAACCGGTCTGTTATCGGAATTCCCCGGATGAATTTATCGTTCGATTATAATTTCACCCCTAAAATCACCCTTACAACGGAGATTGAATTCGAACATGGCGGTACCGGTGCAGCCATGGAACTCGAATACGAAGAAGCTGGAGAATACGAAGCTGAAATTGAAAAAGGCGGCGAGGTAGCCCTGGAGCAGATGTTTTTAACCAGAAAGTTCTCCGACGCCTTTCAGCTCAGGATCGGACATATGGTTGTTCCGGTAGGCCAGACCAATAACCGCCATGTACCGATCTTATTTTTCGGAACGGTCCGTCCCGAGGGAGAAAACACCCTTATTCCCTTAACATGGCATGAAACAGGAATTTCGGTACTTGGATATCTTCCAAAATGGTATTATGAATTTCAATTGGTCAGCGGACTGGATCCCAACGGTTTTTCATCGCCTTACTGGATCAAACGGGGCAGGCAGGGTGCATTCGAAAATGTAAATATGACTAATCCGGCCTGGGTAGGAAGAATAGAGAATACATCCTTAAAGCATCTTCGGTTAGGTATTTCCGGCTATTACGGCAACACCGGAAAAAATGCTACCAAACCGGAAAAAATGAAGAATATTAAAGGGACTGTCTCTATTGATTCGGCAGAAGCGGAATATAACGACCGGAAGCTCGTTGTAAGGGCAAACATTCTTAGCGGAAATCTTGACGACTCTTACAACATCACATCCCGTAACAAAACCATCTCCTCCGCTACTCAATACCTGAGATCGCCGGTAGCCAAAAGAGCTCTGACCTGGGCTGTAGAATCCGGGTTTAATGTATTCTCATTCTTCCATACAAAAGAGAAATTATTCCCCTTTGCCAGGTACGAATATTACAACAGCATGGAAAGCACTGAAAAAGGAATACTGGCCGACGAACGCTATAAAAGAAATGTGCTGACCCTGGGAATGAACTATTGCTTTTTACCCAATGCCATCCTTAAAATGGATTACTCCATGCGTGAAATCGGCGGCGGAAAATATAACAACGAAAACACATTTGCATTGGCCCTGGTGTATACCGGATGGCTGATAAGATTATAACATTAAATATAAAAAAAATGAAACAAAAGCTACTCTGCTCTGCCCTCCTTTGTTCGCTGATATTTATTACTGCCGGCTGCGGTAAAAACGACAGCCCCGACGGCGATTCGCCCATAGACGATTATGATTATACCGAAATCCTTGCCGACTATGTAGATAAAACAGTAATTTCTACGTATGCGGAAATGAAAGACCAGTCGGTGCTGCTGAATGAAGCAGTAGAAACCTTTAAAGAAAACCCGACCCAGGCAAATCTGAATGCCTGCTGTGATCAATGGGGGAAAACACGGTCGCCCTGGGAAAAAAGCGAAGCCTTCCTTTTTGGCCCTGCCGAATACAAAGGCCTTGATCCGCTTCTTGATTCATGGCCTCTTGATGAATCGCAGCTCAACCAGGTATTGGCTGGAAATCAAGCCTTAACCGCTGTCTATGTGAGAGAAGGACTTGGAGCTGTGTTACGCGGCTTTCATACGATTGAGTATCTTCTGTTCAAAAACGGGCAATACAAAAACGTAGCAGAAGTAACACCAAGGCAAATAGACTACCTGACGGCGGTAACTACCGTACTGAGAGACGATTGTATAACCCTGTGGGTATTGTGGCAGGGTGAAAGTGGTTTGAATGCCCGTGAAAAGGAAATTATCGAAGAACTGGAAATAACTGCGGGCAAAGGATTTGGATATGAATTTAAAAACGCAGGAAATGCAGGCAGCAGGTATGCTGCACAAAAAGACGCGATAGATCAACTGATCCAGGGCTGCATAGACATTACCGACGAGGTAGGAAACTCAAAAATTGCAGGGCCTTATACATCTAAAAATGTACTGACCGTAGAATCGCAATATAGCTGGAATTCGCTCAGTGATTTTAAAGACAATATCCGGAGCATCGAAAATTCTCTTTATGGCGGAAGTGACCCTGCCAAACGCGGCACAGGGCTCGCACTGCTTATTAAAGAGAAAAATCCTTCGCTTGAAGCCGAAATAGCACAAAACATCCAGCTAGCCATTGCTGCTATCGGCGACATTCCCGAACCCTTCAGAAATAATCTGAATGCCGATGTTAAGATCACATCCGCAATGGCTTCCTTAACTGCTCTTGGAAAATCGCTTGAAAAAGTAAAAGCATTGCTGGGGTGAGAAAGATCATTGAACGCATACTTACTATAAACCGGCTGATCCTGGGTTTCGTGGTCATTATCTTTCCTGCTTCCTTATCTTTCATACAGGGTTGCAGCGAAGCTAAAGACGACGATATTTATACTTCAACAGGGAAACTGGCAGATCCTGCAGAACTCTCTGCAGGCCTGTCAACTGTTTTTACCGCATCGAACAAGGCTTTTGATACTCCGGCAGACTGGGCAACCGGCGACCTGTATCAGCGCTTTCTTTCAGGAGACAAGCTGTATGACGATCCGAGAGTTACCAGTAACGGGCTTGGGCCTGTATACGTAGGCTACGCATGCGGAAGCTGCCATATAAACGCCGGAAGAACTCTGCCTACTTTATTCTCCAGCGGAGGTTCAGGAAACTATGGATTTTCGTCCTTTCTTACTTTTCTGCGTTCGAAGAACGGACAGGAACTCCGTAATTATGGCAGGGTACTGCACGATCAGGCTGTCTACGGCTACCGCCCTGAAGGAAAACTGCGTGCTGAGTATACAGAGCAGGAGTTTCAGTTTGACGACGGTGAAAAATACGCCCTGATCACTCCGCATTATCAGGTTACCAACTGGTATGCCGATTCCATAAAACCTGAAGATCTGATATTAAGCATCAGGATCCCGCTCCGGCATGTGGGACTCGGGCTGATGATGGCTCTCGACAGGAACGAACTGCAGCAACTGGCTTCAAAAAGCTATCCCGAATATAACATAAGCGGAAAGTTAAACTGGATCACTGAAAGAGGAATTTACCAGATCGGACTTTCCGGCCATAAAGCCGAGCATGCAGATCTTACTGTTGAGCTCGGGTTTTCATCCGATATGGGAGTAACCAGCGACAGGTATCCCGATGAGGTATGTAAGGGACAGGAGCAGGACCCCGGCCAGCATCCCATAGAAATAAGTACCAAAGACATGGCTGATGTTGATTTTTACCTTCAGTCCCTGGGTGTTCCGGCCAGAAGGAATGTGAACCGTGCGGATGTACAAAAAGGTGAGATCCTGTTCAGCAGGGCCAAATGCAATCTTTGCCATGTCAGTACGCTTCACACAGGCAGCAACCCTCCCGTTTTAATTGATGGCAAAACCAAAATGTGGCAGCTAACCGGGCAAACCATTCATCCCTACAGTGATTTTCTGCTCCACGACATGGGGAATGAGCTCGGCGACGCATACCCGCAGGGCAAAGCCACCGGAAACGAATGGCGCACCACTCCGTTATGGGGAATCGGCCTCCAGGAAACGGTAAACGGGCACACCCATTTTCTTCATGATGGCAGGGCCAGAAACTTTACGGAAGCTATTATGTGGCATGGCGGTGAAGGCGATGCTTCGCGAAAGATCTTCAAAAGCATGTCTCAGGAAGAGCGTGCCGCACTTCTCGAATTCTTAAAATCATTATAAAGAATATGGATTATTTTGACCTTTCTTACCAGGATCTGGATGTCTCTGTAAGCGGATCAATTTTTGCCGGCTGCGGCAGGCGCACAGAAATACACCTGATGCTTCAGCCATATGCCGCATTCAGCAGTTTCACAGAACAGATCAGCAATCTTAACCAGGCCAGGCAACGTATTCTTTCATCAAATATCTTCAGGCGCATGGAGATTGTTTTCGAAAGATACTTTCTGAGCGATGCAGCCAACCAGTATCCATCACTGGAAAAAACGGTTAAACAATCAGGAAGTTCAGCCATTTCTATCGTACAGCAGCCCCCGCTCAATGGAAGTAAAGTTGCCTCCTGGATCTATCTGATGCAGGATGTAAAACCGCGAAAATCCGGCGACTCCGATTGTCAGGTGCTTGCAGGCCCCTACCGTCATATCTGGTCGGCCGGACTTTTTTCAAACAAAACCGGCACGTCAAAGCAAACGGAGGAAGTTTTTGCAAGCTATTCAGAACGGCTGAAAAAATGGGAAGGAACTCTTGCGGATAATTGTATCCGCACATGGCTGTATGTACAGCAGGTAGATGTTAATTACAGCGACGTAGTAAGTTCGCGCAAGTGCTGGTTCGATCGTCATGGCCTTACACAAGCTACTCATTATCTTGCAAGTACCGGCATTGAAGGCCGGCATTACCTGCCGGAAGTACGGTTGCTGGCCGATGCTTATGCAATCTCCGGATTGCAGCCGGGGCAGGTGAGCTACCTGGAAGCCCCCGGATATTTAAACCCTACTTATGAATATGGGGTAACCTTTGAACGCGGCACTTCAGTGAGCTATGGCGACCGCCGCCATCTTTTTATCTCCGGAACCGCCAGCATAGATCATACCGGGGCTATTGTTTATCCGAATGATATCGGAGGGCAGATCGGGCGGACACTGGAAAACATTGGCGCCCTGCTGCATAACGGAGGGGCCTCCATGAGCGACCTTGCCCAAATGATCATTTACCTCCGCGACACGGCCGATTACCAGTTTGTAAGGCAATATTTTAATACCCATTTCCCGGAAG
>JAATFW010000256.1 GCA_015654985.1 Sphingobacteriales bacterium
AGATCTCCGCTGAGCGGAAAATTTCCTTTTGGTTTTTTTACAGTTGTGTAATGGTTTAAACTTCATAATCCTGTTAATAAATTGGTGTTAATTAGTTACTGATCGATTAATTCAGATCTGCGGTCACTGCCTGAAGGTACGTAGCCCCTCCTGTTGCTCCGTTTTTTTTGGCAAAAAGAACTTGTACAGAAACAAATCTCCTGTTACCTGGTCTGCATTCTGCAGATCAGCGTCCATAAGCTGTCTGATAATCAGGCAGCAGAGTTGCAGAAATGAAGGGGTCTGGAATTATTGTCCCGACAGAGAAATGTGTTAGATTTAATAAAAGAGTCTTAGTTTCTTCATACAATTGGTTTTGAATTAATAATTTTATGAGTTATCAACGTAAAGTTAACATGAAGCAATTGAAAAAAACAACACATTTAATTCACAAACAACTGATAAATAACCAATTGCAAACAAAATATTACACTATAAAAGCAATTAAGCAACAACCGTTATCGTATCAGAACCTACCATAAGAGGCTTTTTGGGAGATTTATGTAAGAATTACTGATACGGTTAACTCTCCTAATATTATTTTAATAATAAAGAATCTGCAAGCCACTACATCGTCACTACAAAATCTTCCCGATACTCAACCCGGGAGGAAAAAATCCATAATAGCTAAGTATCTGCTAATTAAAGTATTTACATTATTCCAATTTTTATCTACTTTAATGGCTTATATGAAAGCCATTATTTTCCTGATCACCGTTTTATGCGCTTATTCTGCTTCAGCAAAGAGCCAGAATCCTATTGGGGTACTTCCCGTAGTAAATTATAACCGTTTCGAATATAAGGCCGATGCCCAGACCTGGGGTATCGGGCAGGATAAAAACGGTATTCTTTATTTCGCTAATAATGATGGCCTTTTAACTTTCGACGGCAATTACTGGAAGCTTTATCCGCTGCCTAATAATGCCCCGGTTAGATCCCTTGCAATAGATAATACCGGTAAAATCTATGCCGGAGGGCAGGATGAAATAGGATACTTCTTTCCGGATAAAAACGGGAAGATCAGGTTCAATTCGCTAAAACACCTTGTTCCGCCCGGGGAAAGACAGTTCGCAGATATACTGGGCATTACAATTACAAGAAACGGAATTTTTTTCAGGACAAGTGAGTCCATTTTTCAACTAAAAAACAATATTATCCATGCATTCGACGCACCGGGAGGCTGGCGCTTACTGGCTGAAGCGGGCCCATCGGTATTTGCAGTCGACAAAACAGAGGGCCTGCTGGAATTTAAAAACGAAAAATGGCAGTCTCCTATAAATAATCCGGTTCCCCGCGATTGGGCAATAGCAGCAATTACTCATTACAACAAAGATACTCTGCTGATTGCAACATTAAAGAATGGTCTCTACCTGCTGCGGGGATCTGCTCTCATAAAGAAAACAACTCAGATTGATGAAATCCTTCAAAACAGTCATATCAGTTGTATCCTGGAAATAAGCGGAGGCCGGTATGTTATCGGGACCCCCGCCGATGGTTGCTATATTATTGACAGGCAAGGCCGCCTGGAAAGAAAAATATCGCAGGAGGAAGGCCTGCAAAGCGGGAATATAATAAGTTTGCTGTCAGACCATGATCAGAACTTATGGTTCGGCCTTGGAAACGGCATTGATTTTATCTCATATAATTCGGCCGTCACCCGGATATACCCCGGTAAAAATAACACCCTGACCAGCAATGCTGCCAGGATATTTGACGGAAAGCTTTTTATCGGCACATCCAACGGATTGTTCAGCACCCCTGTCAGCCGGTCGGAAACTGATATCAGCCGGTCTTCCGGTACTTTTACAGAAGTAGAAAACACAAAAGGGGCCGTATTGAACCTCGCTGAAATAAGCGGGCATCTGCTGCTGGGGCACCAGGAGGGGTCTTTTCTTATTCAAAACAATAAAGCAATACAAATTTCATCCAGGCATGGGGCATGGAACTTCATTCCATGTTCTCCTGACAATGTGGTCGCCGGCACTTATACCGGTCTGCAATTACTGGACTATCATAATAACGGCTTTAAAGATTCAGGAAAGATTAGTGGAATTTACGAATCGTTACGGTTTCTTGCCTTTGATAACGATCATACCATATGGGCTTCGCATCCTTATAGAGGGGTGTTCAGACTGGAATTGTCTGCCGACAGAAAGAAAATAATTAAGTACACTCATTATTCAAAAGAGGCGGGCCTGCCTTCTTCTTTTAATAATTATATCTACCGGATCAGAAAAAGAATCGTCGTTGCTACCGGGAATGGCTTGTATGAATATGATCAGCCATCAAACAGGTTCAAACCGTCTTCCTTTTTCAGACAGGCATTCGGCAGCCAGAGTATAAAATATCTGGCCGAAGACAGCACCGGCAATATCTGGTTTATAAGTGATCAGCGTACAGGAGTACTCGATTTTCAGCAAGGTTCCTCCAAACAACCATTTACTAAAATATATTTACCCGAGCTTACGGCCGAAACAATTTCTGAATACGGATATATATATCCTTATAACCGGGAAAATATTTTCATAGGATCAGGGAAAGGCCTCTTCCATATAAATTACAGTCATTACGTTAAATCTTCTCCTAAACTAAAGGTGCTGCTGCGGACAGTAAAAGCTATAAATAAACGCGACAGTTTATTGTTTGGAGGCTATTTCTGCAACGGAACAAAAATAACCGGCAATCAAAACAGCGAAGGGGTTATCAGTCTTTCCAATGCATGGAACTCTTTTCATTTCGAGTATTCATCTACCCTGTATGCTCAAAAGAACACGATTGAATACAGCTATAAACTTGAGGGATTTGACAAAGAATGGTCCGACTGGTCAGACAGAACCGAAAAAGATTATACCAATCTATCATTCGGCACTTATACTTTTCTTGTAAAGGCAAGAAATAATCTTGGAAACGTCTCCGGTCCGGTTAGCTATACTTTTAAAGTGTTGCCCGCTTGGTATCAGAGCATATGGGCTTTCATCCTTTATCTGGCATGTCTGGCCTTTACCATTTATTTATTGGTCCAAAGACAAAAGAGACGTTTTGCCCGCCGTCTGAAGAAGCTTGAAGAAGAGCAGAACAGGCTTAATTACCTTCATCAGCTTGAACTGGACAGAACAGAAAAAGAAGTGGTTGAACTTCAGAACAAAAGTCTTGAAACAGAAGTAAACTTTAAGAACAAGGAGCTTGCCACGGTGACCATGCACCTTGTAGAGAGAGGTAAAATGCTAACCAAAGTAAAAGAAGAGCTGGGATCATTGTCCCGTAAAATGAACCTGCCTGCAGGTGAATTAAAACCAATTTTCCGAATTCTCGGTGATGAGGAAAAGAATGAAAAGGACTGGGATCAGTTTGCGGTACACTTTGATGAAATACACCATAATTTTCTCTTCGCACTTAAAACAAAATTCCCGACGCTCAGTTCCACAGACCTCAAGTTATGTGCCTATCTGAGGATAAACCTAAGTTCCAAAGAGATTGCCCAGCTAATGAACATTTCTGTTAAAGGTGTAGAAATAAGCCGGTATCGTCTTCGCAAAAAATTACAGTTATCCACAGAAATTAACCTCTTTGATTTTCTGATCCAGATTCATGGCTGACCCATTTCAGTATATATTATATAAATAATCTGTACAATTCAGGACATGTAAACACCCGACCGCTTTGGCCCTGTGGAAGTATTTTGGCGCAGCGCACCACTGTAATCACTTTTTTTACATTCAGTAGAGTTAATGTAGAGGTGCCGGAATATATTCAATCAGAATATTATATGACATTTGAAGCCATTGATCATACCTGTTTCTTTATTATCATCACACACAAAATCACAGAAATTATTAAACCGGCTGATCATTGCTGATAAATTATTAACTATTATTTATGAAAGAAAAAGAACGAATCAGGAAATTTCTGATTGCAACCCATGGAACCCTCGCAAAAGGGATAAAATCGTCCCTGGATATTATTATCGGTCCTGTGGAAAACCTGTTTTTAATACAAGCCTATACAGACGATAATAATTCTATAGAAGACGAATTAAGAAAGATCCTTGAGAGCATTAAAGATAATGAGGAACTGGTAGTTTTCTCTGATCTGCTGGGAGGAAGTATCACCAACCAGTTGCTCCGCTGTGCTTTAAAGGAAAATGTACACATCGTTTCAGGGTTCAATCTTGCCCTCGTTA
>JAATFW010000194.1 GCA_015654985.1 Sphingobacteriales bacterium
AGAAAAAAGCGAACTGCTTGTTCCTGATTTCTTTATAGAACAGCTTGAACAGTTTCCTTTGGCAAAAGAACATTTTGAGAAATTCAGCCCTTCACAAAAAAAGGAATACATAACCTGGCTGGAAGACGCCAGAACTGATGCAACGCGCATTAAGCGGCTGATGACAGCGATTGAATGGATCAGCCAGGGGAAATCAAGGCATTGGAAGTATAAGTAATTAAAAACAAAAGCAATTCCGGTATTCGTTAACCACAGGGTATGAACGCACCTGCACTGATACGATCTGGATTTGTTCATTTAATGAATAGAAATAGTCATTAAAAATATTGGAATATTGTTAAGGGAAATCCCGTTTGGTTTTTATTAACAGTTTATTAAAATATTGTTTGCAAAATATCTTCAATGAAGGTATTACTTTTAGCAAATATCATTTTTAATTCAATATTATTATATGACTAAAAATAACTT
Organism: Sphingobacteriales bacterium; assembly: GCA_015654985.1. Taxonomy (GTDB): domain Bacteria; phylum Bacteroidota; class Bacteroidia; order Sphingobacteriales; family Sphingobacteriaceae; genus Arcticibacter. The sequence goes on from JAATFW010000194.1 coordinate 469, forward strand.
TAAAGCGGTACCCGCAATTTTTGCATTCATTTTTCTTAGCAAACTCGTTCTGGCGCAGGGTGACTGGAACCATATTGATATGCAGGATATTGTATCATCTGATACCCTGAAAAAGGGAAAATATACGTTGGTCTTTATCAATAAAGAAAAGGACTTTAGTCCGGAAGTGAAACAACAGCTTTCTGATACATTTTTTGAGGTTTATCCTAAAGAAGCAAAACTATATAACAGGCATTCGATCGAAAAGGTGATTTTCATAATAGATCCTGCTTATAAGGGAGTAGCTGCAACGGGAGGTGGCATAGTCCGTTTTAATCCCGACTGGTTCCGGAAGAACCCCAGCGATATTGATGTGGTAACCCACGAAGTGATGCACCTGGTGCAAAGTTATCCCGCCGGAGCAGGCCCGGGGTGGATTACAGAAGGTATCGCCGATTACGTTCGTTATACCATGGGTGTTAACAATGATGGTGCAAACTGGAAACTGCCGGCATATAACAGTAAACAATCTTATGAAAATTCATATCGTATTACAGCCCGCTTTTTTTCCTGGATTGAAAAAAACGTACAGAAGGGTTTTGTGAAAAAACTGGATCACGCTATGAGGACGAAAACATACTCCGATTCTTTCTGGACTAAAAATACAGGAAAAACTTTGAGTCAGCTTTGGGATGAATATGGTAAAAAACCGGATATTAGTTAAATATTAAATAATATTATGATGATTACCGGTTTCCGTAAGATATTTTTTGCTTTTTTATTGCTCCCGTTTGCCGGATGGGCCCAGAAACTTTCCCTTGTTCCATATGTAAAGCCATTAATAGGCACTGCTAAAATGGGTCATACTTTTCCCGGGGCCACCGTGCCTTTCGGGGCTGTGCAGCTTAGTCCTGAAACGGATACGATCTCTTATGCCGTTAATGGAAAGTATAACGGAGATGTATACCGGTATTGTGCCGGTTATCAGTATGAGGATAAAACGATCGTTGGGTTCAGCCACACTCACTTCAGCGGAACCGGGCATTCAGACCTGGGAGATTTTCTGATTATGCCTACTGTTGGTAAACTGCAGATGAACCCGGGTACGGCAGACCATCCTGAAAACGGCTACCGTTCTGGTTTCAGTCATGCGAACGAGCTGGCCGAAGCAGACTATTACCGGGTAAAGCTGGATGAAAATAACATCCTGGCAGAATTAACAGCAAGTGCACGGGTGGGTTTTCACCGGTATACCTTTCCGGCGTCGGAGAATGCACATTTGATTCTGGACCTTATGGCCGGTATCTATAATTATGACGACAAGAATGTGTGGACTGTAGTACGGGTTATAAATGATACCCTGGTTACCGGATACAGGCAAACCAGCGGCTGGGCACGTACGCGTACCGTTTATTTTGCCATGAGCTTTTCCCGTCCCTTTAAGGAGTACGGAACACAAAATAATGACAATCCGCAGGTATACAGGGGCTTCTGGCGTAAGTTTAATCAAGGGAGCAACTTTCCCGACCTTGCCGGCAGGAAATTAAGAATGCATTTTGACTTTGATACTCAGCAGGACAATCAGGTAGAAATTAAGTTTGCTATAAGTCCGGTAAGCATGAGTAATGCGCTGGAGAACATGAGAAAGGAAATCCCTCACTGGGACTTCGACAGAACAAAGCATGAGGGACAGGCACTGTGGGAGCAGGAGTTGCAGCGTATCGTGGTAGATGTTCCCACCAGGGAAGATAAAATTAATTTTTATACCGCCATGTATCATGCTGCCCTGATGCCTACCGTGTATATGGATGTTAATGGTGAATATAAGGGCCTCGACCAGGAGGTGCACAAGGCCGAAGGATTTACTAATTATACTTCTTTTTCCCTGTGGGACACATTCAGGGCTTTTCATCCCTATCTGAATATCATAAATCCTTCGAGGAATGCCGATATGGTAGCTTCTATGATGGCCCATTATGATCAGAGTGTGCTTCAGATGCTTCCGGTATGGTCCCACTATGCCAACGATAACTGGTGCATGAGCGGATATCACAGTGTATCGGTTATTGCAGATGCTGTTATCAAAGGAGTGTATAAAGGAGATCCTATGGCTGCGCTCGAAGCTTGTGTGCAGACTGCAAATACAAGAAATTATGAAGGCATTGGCGAATATATAGACCGGGGGTATATTCCTGCGGAATCTTCAGGAACTTCAGTCTCAAATACACTTGAATATGCCTACGACGACTGGTGTATAGCACAGCTTGCCGGTAAGCTCGGGAGAAAGGATGTTTATGATACGTTTATCAAACGGTCTGCTAACTGGAAAAATATGTATGATCCCGGAATTGGGTTTATGCGGCCAAAAATGGCCGACGGCACGTTTAAAAAGGAATTTGACGTATTGAAAACCGAGGGTCAGGGGTTTATTGAAGGGAATGCGTGGAATTTCAGTCTCTACGTGCCCCATGATCCGGCAGGAATGATGGAAAATATGGGAGGAAGAAAAAGATTGTCGCGTTATCTTGATTCTTTATTCACGATGCATTTACCCGACGAATTTTTTGAACATACCGAAGATATAACCAGAGAAGGCATTATCGGGAACTATGTGCACGGGAACGAACCTTCGCATCATGTCGCTTATTTATATAATGTTACAGGCGAACCCTGGAAAGCGCAGGAAAAGGTAAGGATGATCCTTAAAAATCAATATCATAACGGAGCTGATGGACTGGGAGGAAATGATGATTGCGGCCAGATGAGCGCGTGGTATATCTTCAGCTCACTCGGCTTTTACCCGGTAACTCCTGCTGCTGATGAATACTGGCTTGGAAGTCCTGCTGTTAATTCTGCCAGGATAACTCTTGAAAATGGTAAAACTTTCACTGTCAGGGTGATTAATCAGTCGGGCAAAAATGTATATGTGAAGAAAGCAATGCTTAACGGAAAACAACTTAAGGGGGAACGTCTCAGATATGAGGATATAATAAACGGCGGAGAACTTTTGTTCTATATGGGCAGCAGGAAATAGTGACGGGAGCAGCAGAATGTTGCGGAATATGTTTACAGGAATGCCATAAAGGTGTTGTAACAATGTGTTTCAAACTGGTATTGCGTAACAATAGAAACATAAGTTTAACATTAAATTTTTATTGGCGTTAAGTTATCCTTTAATCTTTGTCTTTAATTACTCCTTGAGATATACATGAAAAGAAGAGATTTTTTTAGGAACACTTCCCTTGCTGCCCTGGGAACCACCTTATTATCGCCTGTTGATTTGCTGGCATCAGGAAACAATAAAGAAACTGCAGCAAATGGTAAAACTGCCCGCAACATCATCTTTTTAGTGAGTGATGGAATGAGTGTCGGGACACTTACAATGGCTAATTTACTGTTACAGCGTAAGGAGGGCAGGCAAAGTCACTGGATTGAGTTATACCAGAAAAACAAAGTAAGGCGGGCAATGATGGATACTGCTTCTGCCAGTTCACTGGTTACGGATTCAGCTGCTGCCAGTTCTTCATGGGGAGGGGGCTTTCGTGTAAACAACGGTGCTTTGAACGTTGGCCCCGATGGCACAGAATACAAACCTGTTCTTCAGAAATTTAAAGCAATAGGGAAATCGGTGGGATGTGTTACCTCCGTTCCCATTACCCATGCTACCCCCGCCGGATTTTGTGTAAACAATAATAAGCGCGGAGATCAGGGGGAGATCGCCCTTCAGTACCTGCCCTTAAAATTTGATATCATGCTGGGAGGGGGGCTGGAGTTTTTTCTCGCTGAAAAGAGAAAGGATAAAACCGACCTGATCGGTAAATACAGTGCAGAGGGTTATACTGTGCTGCGCAACAGGAATGAGCTCCTGGCTCTTTCCCCTTCTTCAAATAAACCTGTTATGGGAGTATTTCATGAGGATGGCTTGCCTTATGCTCTCGATCTAGAGCACGATCCGGAATTAAAAGCACTAACCCCCTCACTGGCAGAAATGACCTCTCAGGCTATTTCCTGTTTGAATAAAAATAAAAAAGGCTTTGTGATGCAGGTTGAAGGAGGTAAAGTTGACTGGGGTGCACATGCTAATGATACCGGGGCTCTGATCTACGATCAGATCGCTTTTGACGAAGCTGTAAGGGTAGCGATGGATTTTGCAGAGAAGGATAAGGAAACACTGGTCATTATCACTACGGATCACGGCAATGCCAATCCCGGTCTGTTCTACGGCAGTAAGGCAGACGAAAACTTCGATAAGATTCAGCACTTTAAGTATACTAATGAATGGGTATTAAAAGGAGTGGATAAAACATTTACAGCATCCCGTTTGATAGAACGTATTGAAGCTGCACAGGGGATTGTCATTACAAAAGAAGAAGCGTCTGTACTTTTAAAGCATTATGCCGCAACGGATGAAGAAGGTTTATATAATCCGTATAAGCTTCCTTTCCGGGAACTGGCAGCGATTCAAACACAATATACGTCAGTAGGCTGGGGAAGTATGGAGCATTCGGCCGATTATGTAGAGGTAGCTGCGTACGGCCCGGGAAGCGAACTTTTAAAACCCTTTGTTAAAAATACAGACCTGCATTATTTAATGCTTGAAGCCACGGGGTTGAACGTTTAACCCTG
>JAATFW010000068.1 GCA_015654985.1 Sphingobacteriales bacterium
CCTTCCTTAACAAGGCTTTCGAATGCAGGCAGGTAGGTATCATAGAGATCATTTTTACTTACCCTGGCATCAAATACATGCCGGTTAATCTCGCTTCCGCTATGGACGGCATAATGTTTTGCCGTCGCAATTACTTTAAAATATTTAGGGTCATTTCCCTGCAGTCCCTTTACAAATGCAACCCCTGTACGGGCGGTAAGTAAAGGATCTTCACCATAAGTCTCCTGCCCTCTTCCCCATCTGGGATCCCTGAAGATATTTATATTTGGTGTCCACATGGTTAATCCCTGATAAATCCCTCTTTCTCCTCTTCGTACATGCTCCTCATGTTTAGCCCTTGCTTCTGTAGAGATCACATCGGCAATTTTACCGGTCAGCTCCGGATTCCAGGCGGCGGCCATTCCAATGGCCTGGGGAAATACCGTAGCTGCTCCATCACGGGCCACCCCATGCAGGCACTCATTCCACCAATTGTATTCAGGGATTCCAAGTCTTTCGACAGGCTTCGCACCATTTTGCATTAATGCCAGCTTTTCTTTTAATGTCAGACGGCTGGTCAGATCCTTCACCCGTTGTTCAAACGTTAACGACACATTTTGAAAGGGATAAGGCTTTTGATCATTACTCCTGATTTGTGCCTCCGAAGAATATCCCCGGCTAAGCAGGACAAGCATAACAGAACAGAAAATTCTTACCTTCATATTTCAATTTTTTACCGCTTATTATTTCTGCGCTTTTTGATTAAAATAACCGCAATTATTGCGACCATAACCGCTATTATAGAGCCTGTTTGCATGCTTTTACCTGTTTTTGAATGCTGTATAATCATAATCGGCAAGCCCCCACTGTTTATTGGGTTTTGGTCCCATCACCAGTTCTAATCTTCCTCCCTGTACCAGCTGCTTATGAGTAAACCATGGAGAGTCCAAAGGAACGCCGTCAAACGTTGCATTCTGAATGTATTTATTCACTACAGAGCAATTTTTTGCAATAACGGTAAACTGCTTACCTCCGGGTAAATCGATCGTCGTTTTTTCGAACAACGGGCTTCCAATAGTATATACCGGTATTCCCGGAGTTACCGGATAAAATCCCATAGAGGAGAAAACGACAAAAGCTGTCATTCCGCCGCCGTCTTCGTCGCCCGGGATACCAAATACATTATCCTTGAACCAGGTATCCAGTAAGAACCTAATCCTCTTCTGGGTTTTCCAGGGGGCGTTGGTAAAATTATATAAATAAGGAATATGAAAGCTTGGCTCGTTGCCCATTGAATACTGGCCGACAAGACCCGTTGCATCGGGCAGTTTAGCCCAGAACTCATATTTACTTCTTCCAAGGCCTTCACGGAACAACTGATCGAGCTTATTCTCAAACCCGGATTTCCCGCCCATCAGTGTCACCAATCCTTTTATATCCTGCTGAACCTGCCACATGTAGGTCCACCCATTATTTTCATCATAATAATCCCTTGCCCCCATCCCTCCGTCAAACTTCGGATCTATTCTGATCCAGTTTCCATCGCCGTCTTTAGGCAGGAACATTTGAGCATCGTTGTTCCAGAGGTTTCTGTAGTTGAAAGAACGCAAGTTGAATTTTTTCCAGTCATCCTGTTTCCCGAGTTCTTTCGCCATTTCTCCTAAAGCCCAGTCATCATAACTATGCCCCAGTGTAACGGCCACTGCCTGACGCTTTTCAAAAGGATGGACAGTAGAATCTGTTTCCATTTCTCCGGGTTTTAATGCGGGGATATACCCTTTTGAATAGTAAAAATCCTCAAGCGGGCCTTTTGGGCCATTACGCCAGGGCATCATTGTTGCCATTGTTGCATTTTTGTACATGCCGGCATAAGCCTGGTTTACGTCAAAATTCCTGAGACCTTTTCTGTAACCGTCCAGAAACATTACCGTTGAGTGAAAACCGTTCATGCAGGCATGATCGCCAAACAACACCGGAAATGTGGGCATCCAGCCAGCCTGCTGATACATCGTTACATAGGAATTCAAAATATCCTCTTCCCTGGCGGGATTAAGAATTGCCCGGAGAGGGTGATGGGCAAGATAAGTATCCCAGGTCCAGTCGTCCACATAAAAAGGCCGTTCTGTTTTGTGAATTTTGTTGTCGAACCCACTGAAGTACTTTCCTTCTTCAGTAATATCCACCATCCGCTCATAACAACGGTAAAGGGCGGTATAGAAAGATCTTTTCTGCGCCTCTGTTCCCCCTTCTACTTTAATCTGGTTAATCACGCCGGCCCAGGCATTTTCTGCCGCCTGTTTAAAAGTGTTAAAATCAGCGCCCTTAAATTCACTATTAAAATTCTTCCGCGCCTGTTCAGCACTGATATAGGAAACTGCATACCTGAACTCAATTACTTTGGGTGCATCCGCCTCAAAACTTATCCAGCCTTTCGCTCCGCTCCCTTCAGCATTGGGAGAAGTTTTACCCGAAGCATTAAATATTCCGTACATATAAACCGGTATAGTGCCATGATAGGTTTCCATACCCGTTAGTTCATGATCGGATACAAACTTAAATTCACTTTTTCCCCGATTATAGAGGTCAAATAAAATGCTCTTTGATTTACCCTCAGGAAAATTAAACCGGTAATAACCCACTTTCTTCCCCGGCGTAAACTCCACCTGGATATCCTGGTCTACGAGATAGGTAGAATAATACCAGGGCCGGTTAATTTCAAGGTCGTGATCATAAGGCATCCGTTCCTTCCATCTCTCCGGACTAACCGGCTTAACTGTAGGCAAAAGGGCAAAAACCTCTCCCAGACGGTGCGACACGATCGTTAAGGGAAAGGATGATATTTCATCATCCATATAATCGGTTCTCATAGGGTAGACCCTGATCACCTGATTGGGAAGCTGTACAGTAGGCCGGGTGGGCTGTAAGAGTTGCCCAACGTTTCCAATTGTGGGATCTGCATACTTCAAAAATCCGGTTCCTTCATTTTCATTTTCCTGGCATATTGCAGTTATTGCAGAACAGCAAAATATCAATGTAAATAAGTACCCTTTACAAGTTCTGGGAATAAAAATCATAAGAGAATTTGACTGAATAAACAATTGTTTTATAATTAGCATTTTGCATCATAAAGAACGGAGTAATAATTAATAAAAACCTAAAAAATCATTAATGCACTGCTATTTCCGGGAAGTATCTGTTTTTTTATCCAGGGCATGGTTTAAATGAATAATTTGCCCTGCCTTCGTATTAAAGGTCACCGCTTGGTCAGCTAAACGTATATGAAGAGGGCCGCCAAGCGACGACACGATCCGGGCACTGGTTAACAACCCCTTATTCCATGAAATATCTACTTTAAAACCGCCCCGCGCACATAATCCCGTTACCGAGCCTTCCTGCCACGCTCCGGGCAGCGCCGGCAGAAGCTGAACTTCAAAACTTCCGTCAGGCTTTTGGTACTGGCTCTGAACCAGCATTTCCGCGATAGCAGCAGCAGCACCAAAATTGCCATCAATTTGAAATGGCGGATGATTATCGAACAGATTAGGCAAGGTTTTGGTGCTTAAAAGCACGGATAATAATTTATAGGCGTGATCGCCGTCAAGCAGGCGGTTCCACATATTTATTTTCCATGCAAGACCCCAGCCGGTTCCGTCGTCCCCCCTTGCTTCAAGGGTTTTTCTTGCCGCTGCTGCCAGCTCCGGCGTCCCTGTAGCGGTGATCTGGTTGCCCGGATATAAACCAAATAAATGAGAAGTATGCCGGTGGTGTGGGTCCACTTCCTTGTAGTCTTCAGCCCATTCCATAATTCTTCCTGTCTGCGGACTTATCCTGACCGGAGCAAGCTGCGACAATTTCTGTTCACATTCTCTCCTGAATTCAGGATCAATATTTAACACCTTGCAGGCCTGAACACAATTGGTTAACAGATCATGTATAATTTCAAGATCCATGGTCGCCCCATAAGTAAATACCGACTGATCACCATTTGGCAACACGAAAGAATTTTCAGGTGAATACGACGGATTCGTTACGAGTTTCCCCGCATAGGCAGTACCCGCCGGAGCTTCGACAAGGAAATCCATAATAAAGCGCGCCGCTCCTTTCATCAGGGGGTATCCCTGTTTGGCGAGAAAAGCCTTATCGCCTGTGTACGTATAATGTTCCCAGGGGTGCTGAGCCAGCCATGCCGCTCCCATTGGCCAGATTCCCTGCGGACCGTCGGCCGGCGCTGTAAATCCCCAGGCATCTGTAAGATGATGTACCACCCAGCCCCGTGCCCCATATAATATTTTGGCTGTTTGTTCTCCTGGTTTCACCAGGGCCTTCGACAGGTCAAAAAGGGGCAAATGCGTTTCCGGCAGGTTGGTGATCTCCGCGGGCCAGTAATTCATCTGCACATTAATGTTCGTGTGAAAATCGGCATTCCACGGCGGGTTCATCTGCCAGGCCCAGATCCCCTGCAGGTTAGCCGGCATTCCACCCGGGCGGGAGCTGCTGATCAGCAGGTAACGGCCAAACTGGAAGTAAGTCGCCACCAGCCCTGCATCCGGTCGACCGGTTTCCCTGGCCAGATCAAGGCGTTTGTTTGTCGGAAGAGCTGCAATATCCGGAGGCACAGCGCCCAGATTTAGCTGCACACGATTAAAAAGACGTTGATAATCAACAATATGGTCCGTTTTAAGTTTAGCATAGGTCTTAGTCTGCGCTCTCTTAATCACCTGACTGCAAAGCACTTCCGGATCGGATGCAGAATGTGTGATTCCGGCGGCCAGATTGGCCAGCCCCGGATAATTCGTTGCTCCTGCAATATATAGCGTCACCGCATTGGCATTACTGATCGTCATGACGCCATTGGAAATCTTAACCGTTCCTCCGGAATTTACGGCCTTTACATTTGCAGCAAAACGAATACCTGCAGGTGTACCTGTTGAATCTTTTACCGGCACCTGCCCCCGCAGCACAAGCGATGCAGGATCGGAGGGATCAGCAAAACATGATGCATCCCGCTCTCTTCTCAGGGTTAGATTAAAATTTACAGAGCCTGGTTTACTTGCCGAAAGGCGCACGATAATAACCCCGTCTACCGCCGAGGCAAAACTTTCTCTTACAAACGCTACCTGTCCTTTATGATATTTTATTGTTGCTACTCCTGTTGAAAGGTCAAGGCTCCTGACATAGTCAGAACCGGAAAGTTCGGGTGTATCAAACCAAAGTTCACCCAGCGACTGGTAGGGTCTTATCCCAGCGGGATGCCCCATCATTGTTTTTCCCGCAAGGGCAACCGCTTCATTATTCTTATTTTCAAAGAGTAAACGCCGTACTTCTGGTAAAGCTTTGAGGCCTTCAGGAGTATTCGGATTTAAGGCATAACCGTCCCAGAGTGTACTTTCATTAAGCTGGATCCGCTCATCGGCAACGCCGCCGAAGATCATTGCCCCCAGCCTTCCGTTACCAAGAGGCAGCGCTTCCTCCCATACTTTGGCGGGTCCCCGGTACCATAGCACATAACGGCCGGCCGGCTTTGCACCTCCACTTTCTACCTGCGCCCTGTCTGCCCAGTCGGCCGTGATCTTTCCTGTCCGCGAAGCTGCAGGTACAATTTCATTTTTTACCTGGGAAAATAACGTGCCTGCAAGAATCAACTGAAGGATGATGCAGGGAGGTAATATCTTTCTCACTTTAACGGGTATTTTATATTGTACAGATTTTCATCCTTATCAATACAGCCAACAGCCTGGATCACTGCGCTTTTATTTTCAACGGTAAACGGATGATCAGAAACATAATTCCGCATTCTGCTTCCGAACAGGGTAACCGTTAATTTCTGGTCTCCGCGGATCAGCATAAAATCCCATGACTGATTCTCCGGAACCGTTGTCAGGGCACCATTTCCTCCGGAAAAAGCCTCAACATTAGTCATCGAAGTATGACCCTGCCCTTCTATGATGATGGGATGAACATTTTCAACTTTATCGCCGCAGTTTGCTATTATTGAGCCCTGTGCAATCTGCCAGTTCCGGTTTTTGGTATTACTGCCTTTTTTATAGATCCCTACAGAAACACAATCAAAATTAAAATTAGTAAGCTGCCCGTACGACTCTTCCCCAAGCTTGATCCCCCCAAATGTACCAAAGGTAAAAAGGTCAATAAGCTGTGCATTATCGGTATTGTTTATAACATATGCATAGGTCTTCTTTGCGATCACCGCGTCTACTACAGGCCTGCTGAATCCTCCCCTGAAAAACCGCTGAACGGATGGATTAATATGGCAATGAAGGATCCTCGGGATATCATAACAGTAATTGATACGGATAAATTCGCCGCTCAAAGGATACCCGTAACAATGTTCAAAAAGCATCAGTTCGCACGGGAACCGGCGTGAGGCATTAAAATCCATAGCCAGGTATTCTCCGTAAAAAGTCAGGCACGACAGGTAAACACCCTGTGTCATACTTGTTTTTGAGGTCTGAATGGTAGCCGGATAAGGGATAATGGCATTCGGATCATGTACAGTCTGTTCCGGATACCAGAACTGGATCCCCTTAATTTGAGTCCCCGATTCAACAGTAATAAACGGGTGATCCCTGTCGGTGATCATAAATACACTGCCAACCGGCTGTTTTTTGGTTGGATGAACAGTTCCCCGGGGCGTCGGACCATTCACCCCTACCAGGGAAACATTTTTTTTCAGAATGATTCCCCCGTCAATATGATACGGTTCATCCGTTGGATCAATCAGTAATGCGGCTCCACTTTTAGAGGCCCAGTCAATAGCCTTCTGCAGGTTCGCTTTATTCACCGCTGCGCTGTTCTCCGGCTTAACGCCAAAAGTCCGGATACTGAATCCATCTGAAGGCCCGGCCATGCAGTGAAAGCAAATGAACAGCAATAGCCCGGAAAAGTACTTTTTCATATCTGTGTGTGTTTAATTTGTTATTTATTTGTATTTCCACGTTCGGGTAACCTCACCGACAACGGCTTTTCCTTTCTCAACATTTTTGCTGCTTCGCCGGTTAACCATAGATAATGATCAGACGGTTTGCCGTCCATATTTATAAATTGTGCAGTTTTACTTACAGGCGGGTTATCGGTGCATTTAAATATTGCAGTTCCTTCGTTCACCTCATCGAACATAGCCACATAGATCATATCAGCACCGGCAAGTAACGCCGTGGAGATCTGCTGCCAGTAAAACCGTCCGCCTTGCCGTGTAATAGACCCAACGGGCTTTATATCATCAGGAAACGCATGCGTACTCAAGTTGTGCCAACTGAAACCCGGACAGACGCAGGGCACATAATCAATATGATTTTCCCTGCACCATTTAATATCACCCAGCATCAGATCGCGGTAGCGGTCCATATCATTATGTAAAAGAGGCGAGAACCTCTGCACGGTCCATGGCAGTACGATATCTGCCTGTTTAATAATTTCATGTAAATACGGATCGTTAACACAATCAGCATTCAGCTCCCGCCAGAATGTAGGCACACCAAGCATTACCGCACACCCGCCATATACCGGATCGTTTTTCAGAAAATCTATAAACCGCTCAATCCCGATATTCCTGAGATTGTAAGGCCGGTCAGGGAAACCCAGCCCCCAAATGGCAACCAGGGGCTTATTGTGATGATGAAGATACGTTTTAGTGCCTGGCTGGTTCGTCACTTTTATGGAATCTACCAGGAACTTCCAGTCCCGGATCAATAATGAACAATCTTCCCCCGGTTTAAGTCCCGAAAGATCATACATGATGGCAATTGCCCTTTCGTATTTTGAAGCGGCTTCAAAAGCATTTCTCAGAATTCCTGTTTCCGTATTCCTTCTGTTCCCGGTTCTGGCAGCATCAAAAAAACGCTGCATAAATACGCCGTCAAGCCCATACTCCTTCATCCATTTAAAATGAAGATCTGCAGTACTTTTATCCGTTGAACTGAAAAACCGGGCAACACTTCCATCTGCCTGCTTCAGGCCCGTTGGATATGTTTTTTCATATTCGCTCACGTCAGGCCACATATCGATGGAGATCCTGCTCTCATCAGGATATAATACTCCGTCATTCTGTACCCTGAACCAGCCCTGGTAACCAGCCATTACCAAACCTTTATACGACGGATACCTGGTAACCGCAGAATGCCTGCTTTGGGCGAATACGCCAACGTTAAAAATAAATACTCCCAACAGGGTCGCTATAAAAATCTTTCCCATTTTGATTAACTTCTATTTACCGGCATTCGCGATAATACTTTTATACTTAGTGGTGAATGTTATATTTTGCACATCAGGACTATTAGCAATGTCAAAATGGATCACCTTTTCCTCTCCCGGTTTAAGTTCATAATGATGTTCTTCCTCATCTCTTATCCCGTCCACATACATACTTATTTTACCGGCATCGGTCAGATTACCCCTATTCCTGACAAGTACCGCTGCTGACTTTTTTCCATTAACCGGATTTTCATCAATTCCTGTTACAGAAACCGCAAAGTCGGCCTTAAAGGATAAAGTATAGTTAAGGCTGCCGCTTACTCCCTCTGCCGGCGTTTTATATCCCACGCTATTTTTGATCCTGTCGCCTGCGGTATACGAAGGGCTTTCTCCGCCAACCATTATTTTAAATTCGCCGGGCTCAACCACCCTGTCCATCTGGTCATTGAGCAGCGACAACTGATACGGACTCAGTTTAAATGATACAAGCTTTGACTCCCCGGGATTCAGCCTGATGCGGTTAAAATCTTTCAGTTCCATTACCCTTGTTTTAACACTGGCGTACATGTCGGTAACATACAACTGCACCACTTCATCTCCCTCCTTTTTTCCGGTATTGGTTACTTTTGCCTGTACATCTATGCTGCCATCTTCATTCTGCACGATCTTCAGGTCGGAGTAATTAAAGCTGGTATAACTCAACCCATAGCCAAAAGGATAAAGAGGCGTAAAATCAATATCAACATAATCATAACCGCGGCCTGAGGTTTTAAAATTGTAATACAGAGGCAACTGGGCAGCGCTGCGGGGAAAGGTCATGGGTAACCGTCCGGCAGGATTGTAGTCGCCAAAGATCACATCTGCTGTAGCAGGCCCGCCCTCCTGCCCCGGCAGCCAGTTTACCAGTATGGCGCTGCAATGTTCTGCGGCATACGACAAGTTATACGGACGGCCCGACTGTAATATCAGGATAACCGGTTTCCCCGTTTTGCATACCGCTTCCAGAAGTTTTTGCTGGTTACCTGGCAGGATCAGGCTTGCATAATCCCTGCTCTCTCCTGAAGTCTGACGGATTCCCTGACTTGCTTCACTGGTTGAACAATCGCCCAATACCAAAACGGCAACGTCGGCTTTCATCGCAGCAGCTACAGCTTTGCCGGCATCAAAATTTGCCGGATCGACAAATTCGCAGCCCTTTTCATATATGATCTTTGTTGCCTGGCCAACAGCGGCCTTAATACCCGACAGCACCGATATTAGCTGCCCGGCCTGCAGTTTTGGGGTATAATCGCCTGGCTGCAGATCATCGGCGCCAGGACCAATTACCGCAATTGTTTTACCCGATTTTGGAAGTGGTAAAATATCACCTCCATTTTTCAACAGGACGATAGATTCGCGGGAAGCCTGGCGGGCAACAGCCTTATGTTCAGGACTGTTCCATCCGGGATAGATTTTATTCCAGTCAAGCTGTTTTGAAGGATTATTCTCAAAAAGTCCGTTTCTGAACATGGTGCGCAGCATGGTCCGGCAAACGTTATTAAGATTATCCATATTAATTCTTCCGTCGGCTGCAGCCTTAATCACCTCCGGATTATTATAGGTATCACCGCAGTTCGTACCGATGCCTGCAGCCAGGGCCTGGTTGGCAGCCTCCACAACATCTGTAGCTGTATAATGCTTCCTGCTGGTAAGATTTCCCAATGCTCCGCAATCGCTTACAATAAACCCGTCAAAACCCCACTCTTCACGAAGAATACGTGTTAGCAGTTCCTTGCTTTTTGCTACCGGCTCTCCAAGGTAATCTGAGTAGGCCATCATGATAGACTGGCAATGGTAATTTTCGATAACATGACGGAACGGAACCAGATGAACTTCCCTCATTTCGCGTTCCGATAAGCCAATATCATGAGAATCACGACCTCCAAGAGGAGCGCCATGCCCGGCAAAATGCTTCGGTGTAACAATGAGCCCCTTAGACTGAAAGCCCTTGATCCAGGCTCCCCCTATTTCAGACACCAAAACGGGGTCTTCCCCATAAGTTTCTTCGCAACGGCCCCACCTGGCGTCCTGGGCTACGTCGAGAACAGGCGACCAGGCCTGATACGTATTCGCACTTACCGTTTCATCCCCAATAGTTTTGGCAATTTCCTCTACCAGGTTCTTATTCCATGTTGCGGCCATAGCTATAGACTGCGGGAATATAGTTGCGCCGCTTCCATAAGAAAATCCGTGGAGCGCCTCCACTTTATATACAAAAGGAATTCCCAATGCGGGAATGCCCGGTATGCCCCAGCCTTCTCTGAGAAGTTCCATTTTCTGCTGTGGGGTCATCACAGACAAAAGGGCCTCCACTCTTGCTTCTACAGGCATCCCGGCATTCATCCATGGCCTTTCGGCGGCACCTGCACTTTCGCTTACAACAGCCTTCGCATAGCTAAAGCCAATCTCATTAATAGAGACCGGTTTACTCAAAACACCGCCCCTGATCACTAACTTAATATGGGCGCCGTACTTAGGTGAAAAGCTAAGGCTGAAATTCCTGCCGCTGCTGATGGTATAAGGTAACGGGCTCCCCATATTCATGGGATCATACGATACAAAGATGCTCACCAGTTTCTGTAACTGCTGCGTAGAAAGACCATTGGCGGCTATGGTTATTTCCCTGATGTTGCCGGGAGCCTGTAATGATAAAAAAAGGGATTGATCACGTTTAAGATCTGTGCCGGAAAGGGTCCATCCGGTTTGCAGATTATTATCGGTCAAAGCTGATGCTCTATCCGGATTGACTGAAGCAGTAACGGTAATAAAACCCCTTTCCTGCGCTTCGAGGATTATGCTGACCCGTAATAATAACGCAAGAAAGATAAGGAATTTAGTTTTCGCCGGCGAAATTTCTAAAATTGATCTTAACATCTGAAAAGTTTATAATTAAGTTAAATAATAATCCCAGCACCCGTTGTGAAAGAGACTGACCTGCATAATATGTGTGTGCTCAGGGTATCATCATCATTCCAATGAAGAGAATTATTACATATTCATTACCTCACATTCTGATACGTTCCGCTTTTTCAACGCTGCCGTTTAATACAGCGTAAAGAACATATAAAGCAATTAATAAAAGGTTAAAATTTTATTAACGGGGAAGTTGCTTTGAAAATTTCTGATATTTATACCCATATGTTTTGAAAATTATTTATCAGAACTGAGTTTACCTGTTTTCTGATTAATAGCGGGAGACCAATCATCTCCCGCCATACAACACTCAATAACCAGGCAGACAAACTCAAACTAATCATTCAGAAGATTATTCAGCATATTTACCAGTAATTTCCCGGCTACCGGATCTGTAGTTCCTTTCTGCAGCATCACCCCAGAAAGTATAATTTGTCCCTGATCGCTGATCTTCACTATCGGGTACCCTTTGATCTGGTCCAGCTTGTCCTGCCGCTGCGAGATCCTCCCCTCAAGATATCCGTGTACTTCAGAATAAGAGGCAAGGGATTGTATATCTGCACCCCGGTTCACCCTGAACGAAGCGGTGCAGACAAAAGGATTTTCCCTTTGGTTATTATTAAAATACCGCGTATCCAGCGGTTCGATACCATCAAAGACTGAAGATTCGGGAATCTCCATCGAAATAATTTCACCGTCATCTTTCAGTACACTGCGGATCTGCTGAGGATACAGAGACGGTGCGATATCTGCTGAATTCAGAAGAAGTACTTTTCCTCCCTTTTTAACAAAAGAACGGATCTGTATTTGCTGGTCAGCCGGGGCATTCTCCTGATTAAGGCCGTTCAGTAACAGGATATCCGGCTTCTGTTTTATTGCAGCCAAAATATTACCGGCCTTCTGATAGATTATGCCGGCGTAATCAAGAGCCGGCAGTACCTGACCCGGCAAGTCAACCACCGTGATTTTCCGGCCTTTCAGCCTGCCGGACTGCAGCCAGTTCCTGTCTGCCAGTAACAGATCGTAGTCATTCTCGGAAACAGGTTTCCCATTCTCCAGCAGTTTAAGGACTAATTTACCGTTGAGTTTTGCAGCCGCAAGTGTCTCCGGAAGCATTACAGAAGGTTCGATCCACTGACGTCCATAGTATGGAACAACAGGAACCGGTTGTGTTCCTGCCAGGATAGTATCTCCCTGTTCACCGATGACCGACCAATGAAGCTCTGTTTGCGGAAGTGCTGCACCGTCTGTATTGTCGTTCACAATACAAAAACGAACCGGCAGCTTCTCTCCTGCATAAAAATGCCGACCCCAAAGCTCCGCCGACACCAGCACTGGTTGCAGGGCCTGCTTCATTCCGTAATAGGTTGGATGAGGAGTGATCTTATCTGCTTTATATATATCTTTAAACCAGGTCAACAGGGCAAAATGAAGAATACCCGCGGCCTGATCATTCGTCCGCCGCAGTGCTTCAGCAAGTTCTTTGGTAATAAATTCATGGGTCTTCAGAAAATACGACGGATCGGCAAACTCATAAGAATAATTCCCAACCAGAGTTTGCGGGGTTTGATGAACATAACTGTAAAACCTCGTAGGATGTCCCGTTTCGCCCGGATATCCGGTTGACATTTCCTGACTGATCAGAGGTCTGCCGGGATTTTTAAACTTCTGCTGAAATTCACCCTTAAATTCAGAAAATATTGATCCGTGATACCAGTTAACATACCAGTGCTGATCGTCTATATCCCCGTCATCGATCGTTTTAAAGAAATCCTTCCCAAACTTTTTCTCATTCCTCCTGTAATTCGAATCAAAACACACCGGGCGGGTAGGATCAATTTCTCTCATCTTTTTCACCACATCCGAAATGATCTTCATTTTAAGTTTTGTTCGTTCAAAATCAGGATCATTATCATAAAATTTCATTTCATTATTAACGGTCCAGAACAGCAGCGACGGATGGTTCCTGTATTTTTTTAGCAGGTCGAAATATTCTGCTTTCCACAGGTCTATCAGGTTCTGGTCGGGCATGCTGCTTGTAATCATCAGCCAGGGCCATTGGCCCTCATAACTCACGCCTACTCCCTTCCTGTCGGAAGCAGTCATCCACAATTCGTCGTAAGGAGCAGTATGGGTTCTTGTAACCATAATATTCCCATCGTGCATCAGTTCGCAAAAACGATTGGCAAGCAGCGTATCATTAGGCGCCAGCGACATCGGAGTATGATTACCTCCTCTTAACCAGTATTTCCTGCCGTTGAGATAAAAATAATCCCCCCTGGCTTCAAATGTCCGGAACCCTGACTCTATGGTCTTCCGGTCAATCTCATTTCCTGACGATTGCAAAGCAAAGCTGAAGTTATAGAGATTAGGGGTTTCGGGGGTCCACAATTGCGGATTAAGACCCGATACAGAATATTTTATGACACGTTCTTCTCCGGCTTTCAACTGTACCCTTTTCACAGGGATGTTGTCGTAAATTTTATCTTTTGTATCGGTTGAAATAACCTGAGCAGATATAGAAAACAGGGCCTGTTTACCCGAATGGTTTTTTACCGTTACCTCAAACGCCGCCCCTGCAAGTCCCGGTTTGATAAAGACGTCTTCTATCCTGACGGGGTCTGTAATTATCAGAGATACAGGCTGCCAGATTCCGGCAGGATCATCATCGTAAAATCCGTGCGCCAGATCCTTCAGCATTTTATTGGTTACCGGAACAGTAACGGCAATATCCGTTACCTTATCTGCATCTTTAATGTCAGTGACGTAATCCCTGAGCACTTTCACCGTCACAAGATTCCGGCCCGGTTTAAGCAGCCCGGTTGCATCTATCCTGAATTCGCCGAACATACCGATATGATCCCCGGCTTTTTTCCCGTTGATGTATACTTCGGCAACCTTGGAAACCGCATCAAAATCCAGTTCAAGATGCCTGTTCTTTATATCTGATGGCAGTTCTATCCATTGCCGGTACCATCCTACGTTTGTCTTTTTGTAATCAAAGGTATAGGCTTCACAGCGTTCTATTTCTTTCTGGTAATAGTTGTCGGAAACTCCCTTACTTTCTGTATTATACCGTTCGCCGTGCAGCCATTCCCTTGTAGGGTTCCAGAAAACAGGTACGGTAAGCACGTGCCAGGCTTCATCGTTTACGGAAGGGTCGATAGCTTCATGTGCATTTTTTATGTCATATCCCGGACTGAAAAGCCATTTTCCGTTCAGAGAAATTACCGACCTTGGATTTACGGTATTTGCTGCGGTCAAAGGTTTGTACGACGCCCGTTCTTTCTTTCTCAGTTCCTCCTTATCCACTGAAGCCTGCCGGTATTCCAGCAGGGGTACCCGGCCGGGCGACAGATCGGCAGCGTTCAGCCCGGTTATTTTCAGATCATCAAACTCAGTGGTGATCCAGCTTCCCCCGAGCAATACTTTTCCTTCCGGCGAAAGCCGGCTGTTCTCATCCCTGACATCGATCCTCGGTAAAGTTTCATCATTGAGGAATACCCGGATACGATCGCCGGCCACCTGCACCCTGACAGTATACCACTGCCCCTTTCTCAGATCAAAATCAAGGTGGCGTAAGGCCAGGTGATCGTCTGTGCCCATGTAGCCAAGGCGGGCAAGGTATAAATCGTTCTGAATCCCCCCGCGCAGGCCAAGTATGTAACGGTCGTCTCTGGTAGATGCCCTGAAAGCCGCCCAGATCTGCACCTGGTCTTCATTCTCAGGGGTTCTTGCTTTAAAACTTACCTCATAATCTCTCCAGCCGGACTGGCCAAAACTGGCCCAGGCATCCTTTGCAGATAAAACTCCTTGTCTTACCTGGATCAATCCCCGGCCTGTTTGACCGAAACCTGTTGTATTATCGTTAAAATCTGTTGCCAGATTTATTCCCGGCTGAGCGAACAGGCCGGCCGGCGTCAAGGCAAACAATAACATAAAAGTCAGAGTGACCGGCGACCTGAATAAATGTAATTTGATTTTAATTTTCATCTTATCGTGTGTGTTCTTTTTGTTCTGATTCCTGTTGCTTAGTTGCCGGTTTTTGCACTAACCGGTAAGCTATTTCCGCTTTCCCCGGCATTGATCCGGCCGGATGTAATGATATAATAGTACGTTGTACCTGCAGCAAGGTGCGTATCCGTGTAACTGTTTTCCTCTATTTCAGAAGCAACCACTGTGTAAGGGCCACCGCTATCAGCAGCTCGTTTTACGTTATAACAAGGAGCTCCATCTGCCACCTGCCAGTCAATTTTTATAGAACTGCCGGATAACACATTTAGCGATACATTTGAAGGAAATGTAAGCATATGAGGAGTAGGATGTGTTGTTGTAAACGGAATTTGAGCCTTAAACATCTTAATGCCATCATTTACCAGCCGGAGATAAAAGTCTGACGAAACCTTAGTGCCGTCTGCATCCAGTGTTAGAAAATAGTTTCCCGCAGGGACAGACTCCTCATCTTCCGCACAGTTTAAGATACCCGTACCTTCGTTCATCTCATCGAACATTGAAATATAAAGGCTTCTGACCTCAGCATTTTTCGCTCCGGTAAATTGCGACCACATAAAATCACCATGATTCCTCGGAATTTTATTCTTCACCCAGGTACCGTCCGAATTATAAAAACTTGTACCCGGATAAACATCGGCCTGATAATCAATCCCGCGGGCATTACAATAAACGAGATCGTCTCTGTATAATTTAGGCCAGTTACTTGCCGCTGTCTTACCCACCATCCACGCCATGATCATATTGCATGCCTCATATGCCGGTTGATTTGCTGTATCATTGGCAAAACCACTTAAAGGGCCCCCGATAACATAACAGCCATTATTTTTAAACCAATTGATCGTATTGACCCAATCACTTGTTGTTCCCCGGCCAGAAGACCCTATTCCCCAAAGGCACACGACGGGTTTTCCGTTTTGTTTTGCATAGGAAGAAGAAGATGTCAGATGCTGTAAACTAATGATCGTATTTGTCCAGTCTGTAGTTACCGGATCAGTAGCCTTGCAATCGTACATAATGTAGAACTTCAGACCGTATTTCTCCGCAGAATTTTTCATTTTCAGATCAACCTCATCGTGAAAATCCTTAATCTGGCCGGGAGAAGTATAACTGCCAAATCTTTGAAGTGCAATACAATCAATACCATTTTGTTTCATCCACCGGCAATGAGTGTCAGAAACCTGTTGGTCATCCGATGAAAACATTCCTGCAGGCAGACCATTCCCTAAGTTTCCGTAAAAGTTAGCCTGCTGTATCCCCGCCTGAAAAAAAGGGCTGCCGGCATAAGTATGGGTATACTGTCTGACATCGGGCCAGTGCTCAAGGTTTTGGTGAGACCAATAGTTCATCGGCGAACCGTCGCCTGCTGCCGAAAACCAGCCCTGGTATCCTATAGTAACTTTGCCCACTACATCGCCGTCCGGAGAAGTGACAGGCTGTATTTTTCCAGGCTCTTCATTACTTTCCTTATCTTTTTCTTTCCCGTTCTTTTTGCAGCTAATACTCAGAAAGAGACCGGTCAATAGCAATAAATATATTTTCCTCATTTTCGTAGCGTTAGAAGGATGAAGGTATTTTATTAAGTACGATTGCCCATAAAAACGGGTCCTGGCATGCGTTACAACTGTACCATAGGGTAGAGAACCCCAGGCGGAAACGTTGTACAACAAGCAAAGACCCGCCTTTCTATTCAAGAAGGTGTCCCGGCGATCCGCAGACACCTTCTTTCAGAACCGTAAGGCATTAAGGCACTCTCACCTTTTGGATAGTAGTAAAATTATTTGCCCCCATTCCCGGGTAATTCGTTTGAGGCTTTCCTGCTGCCGTCTGGCAATTCATCGAAACCCGTATATAATAATCGATCCCTGTATATTTAACGGCCCGGTCGCTGATAAACGAAATTACCTGGCCTTCCATGTTATTAGTAAGATCCAGTTTTCTGGGATACAGGTCGAGGTCTCTGGCTGAGGTATTGATTGTTCTTGAAACCAGCAACCATGCCTCCCTGACATCGGGCATCTCATATCCCGGCTTCTGATTCCGTTTAAAACGGACGGAACACCTGATCCGGTTATCTGCTGTAACCGTCGGCTCTTCCACCCAATCAATGGAAAGATATGGTGTTACGGTAAAGTCCTTCGTTATGGTACCCTTTATTTTCACCAGTTCACCGGCATTATCTGCATCTAAATGCTCATCATCATAGGGATAAAACGGACCGCTGTAAGGTAACATCAGGTAATCGCCTGAAAACATCTTTGTATTTCTATAGGTACCGTCCTGCTGCACTTTCAACGTTTGGTTGCCAACATAGGCGCTGGTATCTCCTTTTGTCCAGCTTGTTTCTCTTATCCTGATAATTCCTGCTCCCTGATCTACCTGCAGGGGTTGATGGGCCTGATCCTCAAATATGGTTCCCTGAATAGTGGCATCCGGACCGTCATAATTATCTATTTCACATGCTGCCAGCATGAAGCAGCATAACAGGACAATATAATTCTTCAACTTTTTCATATCACTGTGTGTTACTGATTTCTATTCTTTTGCAACAGAGGATTATTTTTCAATTCATCACCCGGTATCGTTTCATAATAACTATTTACCCCATAAGTAAGCCTGTCGCTTCCATTTTCCGTAGCACGGGCATCATAGATATACTTTCCATCGGGTGTTCCTGAGGCATCTATTGTTGCACCTTTGCTAAACATGAACGGATATAGGCCGCGCTTTCGGTATTGATTAATCTGGGTATCGAAAGTGAACCACCGGCGTAAATCCCAGTAAATCTTGCTTTCAAATGCCAGTTCCTTATACCTTTCAATACGTAGCAACTGCAATCCACGGGTGGGTGCTTCCACAAAAGAACCAGTTCCCTGGAATTTCGGATATGCAGGATCCATGGAAAGTTGTGCGGGAGAAGTCAGTAATGTTGCACCAGCCCTGTCGCGGATATCATTTATACAGGTAAACGCATCCTGAAGCATATTGGCACCATTATAATTGGCTTCACCGTGCTGTGCTAATTCAATAGCTGCTTCTGCTTTATTCAGTAATACTTCGGCATAGCGGATTTCGATCCAGCTCTGAGTTGACTCATGCAGGGCGGTTTGGGCGGTCGTCATGGATAGATTCAAATACTTTCTTCCATAAAATCCTGTATAAGTATGATTTCCGCCGACGCCTGAGATCAGCGGGCCGTCCTGTCCTATTTTAAAAATTTTAAGCGTTTGCCCCTGATCGTTAGTATACGAATATGTATCGGTCTGGTTTCTCGGATCCTGGGTGGTGCGGAGGATAGTTCCGTTCCTAAACAAATTCGCGTTAGCATCGGTAGGCCAACTGTTGTATGCCTCTGAAATAGCTCCATCGTCTCTGCTGAACTTCTTGATTTTTGTTACTGCAGGATCAACGGAAGAAACGAAGACACCTGCTCTTATATCCAGCTTCACTCCTTTGTATGTTGTACCCGGCAATAGCAGGCTGGCCCTCAGCCGGGGCTCTGCTCCATCCCAAAGCTGGTGGCAGTTGTCATAGACAATATAGTTCCCATCAGCATCCAGTCCGCTGAAACGACCGGTTGCAGGATCTACCGGAAGTCCGTCAAACAATTCAACCCAGTTCATAGTAGGACAGAAACGACCACCGTAGGTAATTGTCATACGGAGCGGAGACATTACTGCATCATTGGAATGAACCCAGTTTAGGTAATCATATTTCCTGATGAAGATAGATTCCTTGTTGTTATCCGCCTTTTCCCATACTTCGGCGAAATTAGCCGTTTTATCAGGATTTCCTCTATGTAATTGATAAACGCTGCTTTCCGTTACCATATTTGCAGCATCCCAGGCTTGTTTCATGTAATCGTTCGCTTTATCCTCAGGGATGCCCTCCAACATAACACCGTTAACTTCCCAAACGGGGAATTTTGCAGCACCATAACGCGCTATCGTTCCGGCGGTTAAAGCCACACGGCTTTTGAAAGCAGCTGCGACCCATTTGTTGGCCCGGCCAATCTCACTGCTTCCCGGCATTTTTGCAATAGCATCATCCAGGTCGGCAAGAATGAAGTTGTAGGTGTCTGCATGACTGCTGCGAGCGACCCACAAAGAGGATCCATCATCATTTAAGACCTGTGGTGTCTCAATAACAGGCAGTCCGCCATAGCGTTTGGCTAATTGGAAATACACATAGGCGCGGATGAATTTCGCTTCACCGATCCATTCTTCGGCCTTTGGAAGTTCCGCTGCATATTTAGGCAGATCATTAATCAGCGTGTTTGCCTGGCGAATGATCATAAAACCGTCGCCCCAATAACCTCCTCTATGAAGTTTCATTCCCACATTGTTCCCGTTGAAAAATTCACCGGTACTGGTAGCAAATGTGTTGATATTCAATTCCCGGAAATAACCATCAGTAGCATCATATTTAAAGTCTTCCATTGGCAGATGATTATACATACCTGCCATATAAGCCTTAATACCGGCTTCATTATATATAGCTTCATTGGTTAAAATAGTTTTGGGTGCAATATCCAGCTTCGTGCATGAACCCAGCAGGCAAAGTGATAACACCAATACGAATACTATATGCGTATAACGATACTTTTTCATATTCATTTAATTAAATTAGAAAGTAATACTTCCGCCAAAAGTGAATATTCTGTTAAGCGGATACAGATATCCCGACATTTCAGACGGTTTTTCCGGATCGACCCCTCTTACCTTCGTAAAAGTCAGCAGGTTATATGAATTGACATAAATACGCAGACGCTGAACGCCAAATTTCATGGCAGAGATCTTCTGTAAAGGAATCGTATAACCTAATTCTGCACTTTTCAAACGCAGATATGCTCCGTTCTGAATAGCAAATTCAGACCTGGTATCGGGCCGTGTTTTACCATAAGCATAATATCCTGACGTCCACTGGTTCGACGGATCATACGGGTCCTTCGCCGGATCTGCAGGATGCCACCGGTCAAAAAGCAGTTCCAGCGCATTTCCATCCCATGCCAACGGCTCAAGCAATTGTTCGCCGTAGGAAACATAAGACTTCGCAGCTCCCTGGAACAGCAAATTCAGATCGAAACCTTTATAAGAGCCACCTATCGTCATTCCAAAATTCATTAACGGATAATTTCGCTGGTCTGCAAAACTCCCGTTAGGATTAGTTGTAGTGGCAATAGGATGATCGTCATTGCCGTCGATCACTCCGTCGCCGTTCCAATCTTCATAGATATAATCACCCGGAAGCGTGGTTGCATCTGCATATACAGAATTGGCAATTTCGTCGTAGGAGGTATACTGACCTGCGGCTCCCTTTCCAAACCAGATGTCGTTATACCGGTCAATCTGGTTATTTCTCCATTGATCGTAGGAGTTGCTGCGCCGCGGCTGGGCTATTTTAGTCATCATCGTTCTGGTAATTGAAACAAAACCCGACACGTTATATCCGAACTCGCCAATGCGGTAACGGTGCCTTAGCTCTATTTCAAAGCCTTTGGAACGATCTGCATTCAGATTTGCCTGAGATATGCCGGCCCCGAATGTTCCGGGAACAACTACAGAAGGAGTAGCCAGCAAGCCGTCGCGGTCTCTTTGAAAAAGATCTGCCGAAAATCCCAGAAGCCCGTTCCAGCCATCAGCATCTATCCCAACATTCTTCATAGTGGCAGTAAACCAGGTTATATCAGGATTGGGCGCATTGCGAAAGCCTAAAGCATTTGTAAAAGTTGTTCCAAATACATATCCTCTTGGCAATCCCGTTCTGCTATAACTACCCTGCGGATAATCAAACCCTTCGATGAACTGAAAGGCTGCAGCACCGTCGTCACCGAGCTTACCATAGGAACCTCTCAATTTTAGATTTTCAACAAACGGGAGATTGTTCTTGATAAACGGTTCTTCTGAAAGGCGCCATCCCAAAGAAACACTCGGGAAAAATCCCCACTGATGACCTTTCGGAAACCTCGATGAACCATCATAACGAAAAGCGTATTCGAATAAATACTTACCCCGATAATCGTAATTGAATCTACCAACTACAGCTCTGTTGGCATTTTCACTCAATCCACTGCCATTCCCCTGCTGATTGGTCGAGTTACCGGCAAAAAGATATGGAATAGGGATCTCAAACTCACGCTGTGCATTAAAATCATAGCCCTGGCTGTAACTTTCTTCGTAAAGTAACAAGCCTTTGACGTTATGTGAATTTCCGAACGAACGATCATAGTTCAGAGATCCTTGCAGCAGCCGGGTATAGCTGGTACTGTAAGCACGCCGGAGATTTGTTTTGCTGTTCATCCGGTAGGTCTGATAAGTATCATTGGAAGCTATATAGCGATATTCATCGTATTCATTTTTAAAATTTGCATCGTCATTAATGGTTTTATCATAACTAAATAAACCCCTTGCCAACAAGCCTTTAATGAATGGCATCTTATAATCCAGACTCAAATTAGACTGGAAGATACTCTTCTTATTCTGGACAAATCCTGCCAGTTCAGGATGGGTTAGCGCTACGACATTCGGAATATTATCGGGATGATAATAATAGCCGTCAGCGTTATTGGCATATAACGGATCATTCGGGCGGGAACGCCATAAATTACTGAAGATCTGGTATGAATCGATGTTCTGGCGATTGGTTTCATCCGTAATCATGTTCAGCTTTATCCCGGCTTTCAGATTATTGGTTATCTGAGCATTCAGGTTTGTTCGCAGATTATACCTGTTATAATTCGCTGAATTGGTTTTGAAGAAACTTCCCTGGTCGGCATAACCAAAATTTGCATAATAATCCATTTTGTCGCTTCCGCCACTGATGGAGACGTTATGCTGCTGCTGGGGAGCGGTTTTACGCATTACCAGATCATACCAATGTGTGTCGGGCAATTCACCATTAGCTAATTGCTCGAAATAGGCGTCGTCGTAAGTTCTGGTCGGATTCGTGGTGCTGCGCATTGTAATTTCATTGAATAAAATGGCCCTGTCTCCGGCTCCTACCGGGTTAAGGATCTCGGCAGGGGTCTGGATGCCATAATTCATTGAATACTCTATTTTCGCTTTTCCTTTTTCTCCGTTTTTGGTCGTAACCAGAATCACCCCGTTTGCAGCACGAACACCATAAACAGCCGCTGAAGCATCTTTCAGGACCGAAATACTTTCAATATCATTAGGGTCCATACGGGGCAGGTCACCGCGGGGCACCCCGTCAACAATTAACAGCGGACTGCCCAGACCACGGATATCAAACTGGTTAGTAAATTGCCCGGGCTCAGATGTTTTCTGAACTACGCGAACACCAGGCAGTTTACCGGTCAGCATATTCTGCAAATTGGTATTCTTGGTAGTTACCAGTTCTTTAGCGCTGACCGATGCCACTGAACCCGTCAACGTCGCCCTTTTTTGTGTACCATATCCTACAACCACCACTTCATCCAGTGCTTTTTGCGCAGGCTCAAGCTGAACTCTAAGCACTGTTTGCCCCTTTAACGGTACTTCTTTGGTTTCATATCCGATAAAAGAAAAAACAAGCACCGGGCCGGCATCAGGAACACTGATCCTGAAACGGCCATCCACATCTGTCATGGTTGCCGTAGTTGTTCCCTTTACCTTAATGCTCACTCCCGGAAGCGCCTGCTCCCTTTCATCGGTCACTGTTCCGGTGATCGATATGGGAAGTGCATCCTGAGCGAATAAAGACGGGATTTTCTCTGCTTTTCGCTTAACCACAATTGTCTTGCTTTGTATGCTGTACGAGATGGGCTGCCCGGCAAAGCATGCTTCCAAAACTTTCTCTATACTCGCATTTTTCACTGAAATACTGACGGGTTTTGTTTCCTTAAGCATTTCGGTGTCATAAAAGAAATTGTAATCGGTTTGCTTTTTGATCTCTTTAAAAACTTGCTCAATGGCTACGTTTTTTTCAGATAAGCTGACCTTCTGCGCAAAACCTTTAGCACTTACCTGCAGAACAGCCGATATCAGCAAAGCAATGGTTAGTTTCATAGCTAAGAGGAATTTAAATGAAATACAGCAGTAGCTACTATATTTAAATCCAGTAGATTTTTTATACATTTGAACTTGTAGGTTTAATTATAAATCGTTGTTAGTTACTCAAATTTTATGATTAGCCTTTAGATCAGGAGCAGTACCATTGCTCCTGATTCTTTAAAGATAATCGTTATGTTTACGTCGATATTTATGGCATAACAATCACCCTCCTTTCTTCAATTTTAAAATGAATTACATCGGTTAATTCCATGACCTTCAGCACTTCGGAAACATTTTCAAACTTTGAAATAGTACCGCCGAATGTCTTTTTAGCAATATTTCCCCTGTACTCAATGTCCACATTATACCATCGTGCTATTTTCCGCATGATCACCTGAATATTTTCGTTATTAAATGAAAAATATCCCTTTTTCCAGGCAACTGCCTGCTCTGCATCCACGTCAGAAACTTCGAGGCCATCGCCAGACCGGGCCTGTTGTCCCGGATGGATCAGCCTGCTTTTATCTCCTGATCTTACTTTTACAGATCCTTCCAGTAATGTTGTATTCACACTGCTTTCATCAGGATACCCCATAATGTTGAAATGAGTTCCCAGTACCTCTACTTCAGTGGAGCTTATAGTAACCCTGAAAGGCTGTTTACTATTTTCAGCCACTTCAAAGTAAGCTTCGCCGGTAAGCTCCACCCGCCTTTCTTTTCCGGTAAAAAATGCAGGAAACGTTAATGAAGACGCTGCATTCAGCCAGACTTTTGATCCATCGGGAAGGATTACCTGATACTCTCCGCCGCGGGGGGTTGTAATGGTGTTTAAGGCTACCTGACTTTCGCCATAAGATTTGTCTGTGGCTTCATATACAACCTGCCCGTCTTTGCTTTTTCTGACAGAACTGCCTCCCTGAATAGCAAGGACACCGGTCCGGCTTGTATCGAGTATGACCTGCGATCCATCGGCAAGGGTCAAAACAGCCTTATTACCTCCTGGTATAATCACCTGTGGTTTATGGGGCAGCACGGTTACTGCTATTGTGCCGGATGGCCGCGTAAAATAGAAATACCCTCCTGTGGCCAGAAAGATCAGTGAAACAGCCGCTGCTGTGATATAATATCTGAATTTAATTAAGCGGGGATGCCGCCGTTGTTTAATTTTTTCCCTTTCAAGGATAGACTGATACAGGCGTTCCCTCAGATCTTCAGGAAATTCCCCGGATGTAATGATATTACCGGAGTCAGGGTCGTCCATTGACTGGTACCATCTGTTGAATTCTTCTTTTTCTTCTTCTGAAATGGTCTCCTCAATCCATTTCAAAGCAAGTTCCCGCATACGGAGGTCTGTTCTTCGGTTAGCCATTAATCGTGCTCTTTTAATAATAGCCAAACCAGCGGACCGAATCCCTTACTCCGGAAGAAAAAAAATTTAAAAAATCCGGATTTACCTTATAAAAAGGAGCAGTAACAAGCCTGATAAGTTAGCCAAAGCATCATGCAGTTTCTTTCGGGCCTTTGAAAGATGAGCTTCCACGGTTTTCTCAGAAATATTCAGTTCGCGGGCTATCTCGCGTTGTGTATACTCATTCTCATATTTGAGGCGAAATACGAGACGGCATTTTTCGGGCAGTTCATAGACGGATCGCTGAAACTGCTCTGTTAATTCATGAAGGTTTAGGGCATACTGGGTAGAATAATCTGATTCGTCAAAAGACAAAGCAAGTTCTTTTTTGCAGGCTGCCTGCCTGGCACGTTTTGCAAGTCTGTTAATTACCTCAAACTTAACAGCGCCTGAAAAATAGCAGTCGAATCCTTTGGATAAAGAAAATTCCTTTCGTCTTTTCCATAAATTACAGAAGATATCCTGAACAACTTCTTCGGCTTCATATGTGTTGTTCAGCCTTTTAAGGGCGGCACGATACACCCTGCTGAAGTAGCGCAGATAAATTTCCCTGAAGGCCGGCTCTTCATCCTTTCGTAACAACTCAGATAAATCATTATCTGATAATTGGCTAAAATCCTGCATTGGTTTGTTTACAACTAAGTTACAAAGATGTTACAAGATATCAAACAAGCGGGGATCAATCTGTTAAAATAATTAGCATAAGACAAATCGCTTCCATCGGCTTTTATTGTTTTTCGGTCGGGGGCTTAGCCTTAACTGAAAAGGCTCACCTGTCGGACGAGTTGCCGTCAGTGCTATTTTCCCTTTCAACATTTTAGCTCCGTCACCTGTCAATCTTAAATAATAATCAGAAGAGCAGGCCGTTCCATCTTCATCAAGCTACAACTTATCAACACAAGCACACCAAATATTATCTGTTCTGCCTTTTTCATCATAATATATTAACGTGACTCCCACAATCGGGTAAGCCCTTCGTATTATCACCTAAGAAAGAGAAAAATGTATTCTCACTCAAATAAATCTCTGTTGAATCTCCACCCATGAGCGTCCAATAGCAATAAACCCGAGGAGAATACATTATTACGTCAGAACCTACATCAGCAACAATCTCTATCTTTGCCCCCCGTACAAAAAAACGGAGACAGAGCGACGAACAATTTTCTACTGTTTATTATAGTTCGGATCAAAAACTGCGTTCTTATAACTATTATGGAACTTGTATTTTCACTATGTCCGAATAATTATATTGCCGATAGGTATCCTCTACCCGAACGCCGATCCGAACATAAAAAGTCCGTCCTGGTTTGAGGGGTAATGCAGGCAAATTGTAAGTTGTAGTACCCTCTCCTGTAGTCATATCGCCTACGCCGTCCCACCAGTTGTTATTGACATCTATCTTGTACTTATCCAAAGCATATTCATCAATTCTGGAACCAGCTCCAACAAATTGCGTAAGACTTACAAAGGGTCTTATATCCAACACCCGGGGAAGATTTTCTGTGACCGGAGCCTTCAATCTGCATGTAAGAAACAGCGTTGTATCAACCAATTGAGAATTTACATCAACAACGTATAAGTAAGGCACCACTTTGAAATCTTTTTGCAGCGACGTATGAAGTGCTATTGCCGATTGCCGCTGCGTGGGCCAGAATGCTCCTCCATAGGGCTGCATATCATAAGTGGCGCTAAACAATTTAGTGTCATTAAATGATCCATCTTGTTTAACAGGAATATCCTGGGGAGTTGGATTTTCTTTATAGCTCACTTCCCAAATCCTGATATGAGCTTCACCCTGACCAGTGAGGAATGGTTTTCCCGTTACGCTATCGGTCACATTTCCGCTAAAAGTTGCATCAGGTTCGGGATAATTATCTGTCTTCATACAGGATGCAAGCATCGCAAGAGACAAAATACTGAAGATAAAAACTATTTTTTTCATCTGTTTATTTTTTATTATTTTTTAAATCACCAAATAGAATTCGTCGCAATTATTCCTGCTTCTTGCCTGCCTCTTTGTTTGGTGTCATCAGCAGGCAAAATTCTTAACTCCATTTCATACCATTATTAATTGCGCTAATAAATTGGATTCTGTATTAAACTTGGATTCTTATTGATTTCGCCTGCAGGTATTGGCTCATAATAATAACGAACATCGAAAGTATAGGTCTTACCGTCTGTGTTATATTCCCTGATAAAAATATATTTATTCTGATCTAACACTAAGTAAGGCATCAATCCATGTAACTTTGCCTGGTTAAGCACCTTATCTGCAACTCTCCACCGACGGAGATCCCACCAACGATGGTTTTCGAACATCAGCTCTCTGCCACGCTCATCGCGTATAAACTGTAAGTTTTCATCAACGGTCTGACCGTTTATAACATATATTGCAGCAGGAGCTCCTTTCGGTGTCCATACAGTAGCGCCCGCTCTATTGCGTATTCTGGCAATTAAATCGTAAGCTTCCTGCTTTTTCCCCAATTCATATGCAGCCTCTGCTTTATTAAGTAATACTTCTGCATAACGGAAAACTATCCACGATTGATACGAACTATTTCCTGCAGCCTGTACCTGACTTGCCTTATAGTTCACATACTTCCGGATAAAGAAGCCTGTAAGGGTATTGTTTTCAACACCACCCCACATACCATGCTTACCAGCAACAGCTCCTCCTCCGAGTGCGGGGTCCGTTTGATAACGCGATGTAGCTATCGTTCTATTGCTGGTCGCATTAATTGGGGCACTGCTTACGCCATCCTGGGCATCTGCCATTGTTCCGTTATAAGTACGATAGAACCCGCGCCTTATATCGAATGCTGTACCGCGCAATGTCATACCGGAGAGATACACGGTCGCCAGCAAACGAGGTTCAAGACCTTGTAATAATTGATTTCTATTATCGAAACGGCGAGGAGTTCCATCTGTGTTTTCGATCGGTAATCTCTGAAATAATTCAACCGATTCTAACGATGGATATACTTCAGAACCCGGCCAGTCCGAGAAATCTCCGGCAGGAGACACACTGCCATCATAACTATGGTAAAACAAATTCGATGTAGTACTGTATTGCTTTATAAGGATATTTTCCTTTGAGTTATCATTTAGAAACAAATCAACATAATTCTGCTCTTTGTCAGCAGCATTTTCCCCTACCAGTTCATAACCACCGTTCTGCGTATCAAAGAAATTTGCCGCATCATACGACGCTGTAAAGAAATTTGCCGCCTCATTAGCCGGAATTCCTACATATCCTGCTTTGGCAGCCTGATCCGGTGATGATGCAGTATAACTTCCGTACCTGGCAATTGTGGCCGCATATAACATAGCCCTCGACATTAACGCCGCAGCAACAAACTTATTAGCCCTTCCCGGCTCTGACGTTGCAGCCATATTGTCCATTGCAAATTGGAGGTCTGACTGAATAAACTTATACACATCCAGTTCTGTGGAACGTGGTACAGCCAACGTGGTAGGGTCTGCAGTCGGGCTTTGTACACTCTCGATAATGGGTACCCCGCCATAGCGTTTCACCAATGCAAAATAGTAGAAAGCCCTCAGGAAATGCGCTTCGCCCAAGAACGCATTATACGAATCCCCGGAATAATCAGATTTATAGTTAGGAAAATTTTCTATCATTGTATTGATTCTACGTATCTGGTCGTAAGGCCAGTAGCCGAATCCGCCGGCACCATCAATACCGCCGGGCCAGCCTACAGCTTCACCATCTACAGACATTAGCCAGCTCTTGGAAGCATCCCAGTCATTGTTTCCGTTCTTAAAGCCCTGGTCTACATAGTAGCTAAAATCTTCGATTGGCAAATTCATATAAACACCGGCTAAATAAGTTTCAACACCTGTAGCGTTTCCCAACAAAGCAGCATCATCTAATATCCCTTTAGGTTCGAGCGTTAATTTGTGGCAGGATGATATTGTAAACATCATCGTCCCAATCAGCAATAAATATTTTATTGTTTTCATCTGTATATCATTTGGATTTTAGAACTTAATATCAGAACCTGTTTTTAAAATTTAATAGATGCCCCGATATTATACGTTTTATTAATCGGATATTTATAGGTATCCACACTGTTACCAACAGCGCCACCTTCTCCACCAGGATGTTCAGGATCCATGTCATGTAGTCCGGTAAACGTAAGTAAATTATATCCACTGAAATAAACCCTTAATTCCTTAACCCCAAGGCGCCTCAACAGAGGTCTTGGCAGAGAATATCCCACTTCTATGGTTTTTAATCTTAAGTAAGAGGCATTTTGTATTGCACGGGTTCCATCGGCAAGTGCCGAACCGGTAGAGGCATAATAACCAGGAATCCAAACGGTTGAAGGATTAAAAATATCCGCATTAGGATCCTGGGGACGCCACCTGTCCCAAAATTGGGTCATTGTGCCTGCATCACCGAACGACAGTGGTTCAGCCAGTGTTTCACTATACCTGTAATATACTTTTGCTGCTCCCTGAAAAGTAAGACCTAAATCCACATTTTTCCAGGACGCACCTAAAGTGAATCCATAAGTATACAAGGGCAAACCATAATTGGCTATCGGATGATCATCATTGCCATCAATAACACCATCACCATTCCAGTCCTGATAATAATAGTCGCCAGGAACAGTGCCTCCTGCGCCAATCGCAACAGGGTAATTATAAATTTGGTCATAATTTTGAAATTGCCCCACATATTCCTTTCCCCACCAAATATTCGTATTTCGGCCAGAATTGCGATTTCTCCACTGATCATAAGAATTTCCAGCGGGAGATTCAAGCAGGGTCCCATTGCGTGTCATGGTGGAAGACAGTTGAGCGCTTATGCTATAAGACAGTTGGCCTATTGTATTCCGATGTGTTAACACAGCTTCATATCCGAATGTGCGGTCACTATTCAGGTTTTGCTGAGGTAAAGAAGCACCGACCGTCCCGGGAATAACGGTTGTTGCAGTGGCCAGTAACCCATCTCTATTTCTGTTAAACCAATCAAAGGAGCCCCCCAGCAATCCATGCAATAATTCAAAATCACCTCCTATGTCAAACATCTTCGCAGTATACCAGGTAAGATCCGGATTGGGAATTGCAGTTGGAGCTACCCCGTTTACCAAAGAACCATTAAAAACATAGCCAATATCATTAGGCCGGATCTCATACCCTACAATCGTAGCAGGATAGTTGCCGGCAGAAGCGTCATCCCCTGTTTTTCCATACGATGCCCTTAATTTCAGGTTAGTCAGATTCGGCAACGCTCCTTTAACAAAGGATTCTTCACTAATTCTCCAACCAGCCGAAACGGAAGGGAAAAAGCCCCATTGGCTTCCCTTCGGAAACTTTGAGGATCCGTCGTATCTAAATCCAAAATCAACCAGATATTTCCCTTTGTAATTGTAATTGAATTTACCTACCAAAGCCTGGTTGGCATTGTCAAAAAGTCCATTTTTGTCCATGTTGCCAGCTTGGTTAGCAGCGTTGCCGGCAAATAAATATTCAGAGTTCAGTGACAGTTCACGATAAGCATAAAAATTGTCATTATAGCCATAACCATCTTCAAATAAAGCCAGTGCTTCAACATTATGTACACCCAGGAAAGTATGTTTATAGCTTAATGATAATTGCATCAAGTCGCTGTAACTTGGATAATACCCCCTTTGTATGGTTGAATTGCCATTAACTGAGTGGCGCACACTCGTTGTATAGGTGTCAGCCGTAGAATCATAGCTATACAAAGTGAAAGCTTTGCGATAATCAGTATTGTCACTCTCATGAAAATGGTAATTGTACATAGCCTTTGCTGTCAGGCCCTCAACTTTTGGAATATCAAACGAAAGAGACACTCTGCCATTAAACTCACGATTGATGTATTTACTATAACCGGTGATATCAGCGTCGGTCATAGCCAACGGGTTGTCACTTTTAATCAAATAGCTATTTAAACGGGAAGGGTCATTGTTGGCGTATACAGAAGCATCGGGTCTCTCTATCCAAACATCTTTATAAATAGCCCAAATATCAGTATTTGGCTGGTTGATTTGGTCCATGTAACCATCTATTGACACCGTGGCATGCAAACGCTTCGTAATATTAGCATCAACATTTGACCGAAGATTCCACTTATGATAATTCATGTCACCAGACCGTAAAGAGCTCTCCTGATTCATATAGCCTATGTTAGAATAGAACCTGAGCTTATCAGTCCCTCCGTTCAGTGTGATATTATGCTGAACCTGAGGAGCCGTCTTTACGAAAACAGAATTGAACCAGTCGGTACTTTGCCGGGAGCCATTCAAAAATGGTTCAAAATCCTGGTCAGTAAAAAGCAGATGGCTTGGATCGTTATAATTCATATAACCCGTTGAAAAATTATGACGGCTCTTTTCATTAGCCAATGTCATATATTGTACAGCATCAACATTATGAGGTACATGTAAGAATTGCTGCCATCCCCTGTTGATCGAGTACCCGATGTCATAATTCCCTGTATTTTCCCCCCTTTTTGTAGTAACCAAAACGACACCGTTTGCAGAGTGCAATCCATATACCGCCGCCGAAGCATCTTTCAATACAGAAATACTCTCAATATCCTCCGCATTTATACGAGAGAAGTACCCCACATCCCTGGGGATTCCATCCACCACTACCAAAGGAGTTCCCATGCCACGGATATCAATATTTGATTCAAATGAACCAGGACGGCTGCTTGTTTGGGTAATTCTTACCCCTGGAATTTTACCGGAAAGCATATTTGTCGGATTCTCATTTTTGGTGGCTACTAACTCTTTACCTGAGATAGCAGAGACAGCACCCGTTAAAGTAGCCTTAGTCTGTGTACCATACCCAACCACAACAACTTCATCCAGGGACTTAACATCATCCTGGAGAAGAATCTGAAAACTACTCTGGTTTCCCACCCGGATTTCCTGTTTCAGAAAACCCACGAATGAAATTTCAAGATAAGAATCAGGGCCGGGTACGCGCAGGGTGAATCTGCCGTTATTATCCGTCGTGGCGCCGGTATTGGTCCCCCTAACCTTGATACTGACACCGGGCAGAGGCTGTCCTGATTTATCCTTAACAGTTCCGGTAACTGTAACCGGGGGCTTTACAACTGTTGTCTGCTGAACAGAACGTTTAGGGGCAGCCGCATAGACGCCGGCGGCGGTCAGCATGAGAAAAACGAGGAAAATTCCTGATAAAGGAACCTTCCCGAATCTGAGGGGTTCTTCTTGTAAAAATTTTTTCTTCATTTTTAAAAATTTAAATGGTTAGACATTAATAAAGCTTGCATTGAGAGCAAAACCAATCTCTGGTTTACACCCCGGCTAATCGTTATTTATCATACATATACTCCTTATATTTAGTAAATAGTTAGTAAAACGGCACGTCATAATTTATATGGAATACCAGGGGTGATTAAATTAATATGGCTAATTGGAATAAAGCTTAAACTCATTTTATCGCGGATTATATCGGTTAATTATTTACAGCAAATAACTTCTCAAACCTTAATAAAACCCTAAAAAATCCTTAATTAATGACCTATTAATGGTTTTTTTTCTCATTTCCGACCATTTTTTTTCTCTTTTAATATAGCCGGCACTATCACAGGAACTTTAAAATAAACAGGATAGAAAACAGCGTAACAGGGAGGGCGGCTTTGTTTAGAAAATCCATAACAATTAATCATTTTCCCGGCTGCCCTATTCGGGTTACAACCCTGCTGCGATACGCCCAATGTTCCTCTTAATATGCCCGAACAGTAAAACAAGATTTAACTTAAAATAAAACGGACCGAAACAACAGTACCTTCCCTGCCACGAATAAATTCCTGCGGTATAGGTTCATTATTATCTGTACCGGCGAGGGCTTATTATTACCTGTAATGGTTTTATTTTTAAAGGCCAGGCAGTAAACAGCAACGTAATAAGAGTAAGTCTGTTTTGGTTAAGGTACCTTGGTAATAACCTCCTGTAACTAAAAACGGCAGGCGGGATATTAAATGAATACTCAATAATTCCAGCCTGCCGTTTTTAGTTTACTTACTATTTCAAAACCCGGCTCCGCGATTGCGGACAACGCTACTTTTTGGTTTTATCAGCCAGATGACTTCCATCTGTAGGGATTACCTTTTGTATGGTGCCATCGGCATTGTAATAAAGTTTATCAACACAAACAGATCTCAGCCAGTCGTGATGAGAGAGAGCGCTGTTATGATAAAATGCATACCATTGCCCTTTGTATTCTACGATTGAGCCGTGATTGGTATAACTGTCGGTAGGATCCATATATATTCCCTGATAGGTCCATGGCCCCAGGGGGCTTTTACTGGTAGCATATCTCATCTGGTTATGTTTGCCGTTCTCATCGTGATTATCAGAGTACGACAGATAATAAATACCATTCCTCTTATGGACCCAGGTGGCTTCATGGAAATCGGCAAGTCCTTCCATATTACGCATCTCTCCATCAATTTCCATCATATTATCTTTGAGCTTTCCTCCTTTGCAAGCGCCGCCGCCGCCATAATAAAAATAAACCTGTCCGTCGTCATCAACAAATACGCAGGGATCGATCATTGATTCGAGTCCTTGGATATACCCCTGCACTTTAAAGCCGCTTGCTGGTTTCTTACTGGTTGCCACTCCTATTTTCCAGGTTTTGTTCCATTGATTGCCGCTGCCGCTTGGATGAGGGAAGTAAAAATAATAGGTTCCGTTCTTATAAGCACAGTCGGGAGCCCACATAAAACCTCCTTCGGGCCGGCCCCATGGCACCTGGCCGGAATTTAATATCTCGCCATGATCTTTCCAGTGAATCATATCATCGGTGGAATAAACATGATAACGGTCCATGAGATCGCAGCCTCTCGGCGGAGCAATGTCATGTGAGGGATAAACATATAACCTTCCGTCTTTCCATACATGTGCAGAAGGATCTGCAGTATACATGTGTCTGATGATTGGATTACCTTCAGCAGTAAAGGAAATATCCTTTTGCTGAGCAGTACAGGAGACCACCGATAGTGTGCTTAGACCTAAAACTATAGCCGCCGATATAGCCGCTATTTTCCTTTTACCTTCTGATGTTACTAATAAATTATATATGTCCATTATAAATGCTGTTTCTTTTAAAAGATGGCGAGGTAGTTTCCTCTGCCAGGTTAATTTATTAAGGTAAAGGGTGATTTATTTTCCGGTAAGACGAATATCACCCAGACCCATTGATCACTATACAGCGAGCCGGCCGGCGATAGCTAAATAGTTTATTAAGGTATTCTTTCAATTATAAATGGTTTGTTTAAAAATTTATAGATGTAAAAGAAGCTTTCGGCCATTAATAAAACCCTAAAAAATCCTTAATTAAGGCATTAATTTTGAAATTAATGGAATATTAATGGTAATTTCAAAACAGGAAGAAAAACCGGAACCTTAACTGCCTGACCAGTTAATAATATCAGCATTTCGCGAGGCGGGGAAAACGGTAAGATCCGCTAATTTACCATCTCTCACTTTGCCCTGCACTGTTGTATTATACAGCGCATTCAGTTTAAAATCTGCCCTCAACGCCGGCTCCCGAAAAAATGCACTTCAAGTGTAAACCACCACCCCTTACCACCCCAAAAGTTTCTTCCGAAAACTGCCCTTTTTTTGGGGTGAACCTGATTATTCTGAAAAAATTCAGGCCGAAAGAAGCGGCCGTACCAATGCCGCCCCGGGTTCGCCCTCCGGCCGCTGCAAACCTGGTGTTTCTTCCATAGTTCTTTCATTCGGCTTTCATTGTTCTTCC
>JAATFW010000343.1 GCA_015654985.1 Sphingobacteriales bacterium
AAAAGCAGAGATCAGTACCGCCGCGCCTATTACTACACCGAACTCTCTGAAGAGCCTCCCCACAAAGCCCTCAAGGAATATTACAGGAAGGAACACTGCCGCCAGGGTGATTGAAATAGAGATCACTGCTATGAAGATCTCGTTGGCCCCCTTGATGGCGGCCTGGATAGGCGGCATTCCTTCTTCTACTTTCTTGAAAATATTCTCCGTTACCACAATACCGTCGTCTACCACTAGTCCTGTTGCCAGAACGATTGCCAGCAGCGTAAGCACATTGACTGAAAAGCCCATGAGATACATGATGAAGAAGGTGGCAATCAGTGAAACCGGAATATCTATCAATGGCCTGAATGCAATTCCCCAGTCGCGGAAGAACAGGTAAATGATGAGGATTACCAGGATCAGGGAAAGGAGAATGGTTTCGGCTACTTCAGTAACAGACTTTTTAATAAACAGGGTGTTGTCTACAGCGATATCCAGTTTGATATCAGCAGGCAGTTCCTTTTTCAGTTGCTCGTAACGTTCATGAAAAGCCGCTGCGATCTGAAGGTAATTAGTTCCCGGCTGCGGAATGATAGCAAGCCCTACCATTGGTTCGCCCGACTGGGTCATTTCTGTTTCAGTATTTTCAGGGCCGAGCGTGGCAGTGCCGATATCTTTGAACCGGATAATTTTATCGCCATTCGTGCGGATGATCAGGTTGCTGAACTGCTCCTCGTCGGAGAGGTTTCCCAGGGTCCTTACGCTCAGTTCTGTATTGGCCCCGGTTACTTTTCCTGAGGGAAGCTCTACATTCTCCTGCTCAAGGGCCGTTCTGATGTCGGCAACGGTAAGGCCAAAGGAGGCAAGTTTCATAGGGTCGATCCAGAGGCGCATGGCATATCTCTTCTGACCCCAGATCTGCACGCTGCTTATGCCTGGAATAGTCTGGAGCCGCTCGGAAATAACGTTCTCGGCGTAATCGCTCAATGCCAGTTGATCGCGTTTACTGCTCTGGACGGTCATCGTAATAATAGGATCGGAATCGGCATCTGCTTTTGACACGACCGGAGGAGCATCTATGTCCTGGGGCAGGCTGCGTGATGCCTGCGAAACCTTGTCGCGTACATCGTTGGCTGCTTCCTCCAGGTTTTTATCAAGATTAAACTCAATGGTGATGTTACTCGATCCCTGGTTACTGGAAGAAGTGATATTTCTGATCCCGTCAATCGAATTAATTGATTTTTCAAGCGGCTCTGTGATCTGCGACTCTATAATATCGGGATTGGCACCTGAGTAACTCGTGCGGACAGAAATTATCGCGGGGTCAATAGACGGAAACTCCCGTACACCCAGGTAAGTAAATCCTATAATCCCGAATAATATCAGGACCAGGTTCATTACAATGGTAAATACCGGCCGCTTTATGCTGATGGTTGATAAACTCATAATCTCCTGTTACTTTCCGCCGGTTTTTACTTTTACCGGACTTCCTTCTTTTAATGTCATGATCCCTGTTGTTAAAACGGTATCCCCTTCTTTTAATCCCGAAGTTACAAGTACATCTTTATCAGTTCTGACGGAGGTTTCTACTGCCACCGATTTGGCTTGTCCGTGGTCTGAAATAAATACAGTCTTCCCGTTTTGGACCGGTACAATGGCTTCAGTGGGGACCAGTATCGCTTTATTAACCGTTTTAAGCGGGAGCTGTATAGTGGCAAACGAACCGGGGATAAGAGCGCCGTCGGGATTGGGTGCTTTCGCCCTCAGCTGAAGGGTCCGGGTAGAGGCTTCTACTCTTGGTTCTATTGCATAAACAGTGGCTGTATATTTATTATCCGATCCTGCTACAGTAAATAAAAAGCGGGTGTTGTTGCGAACCATGGTCGAGTATTTTTCAGGTACCGAGAACGTTACTTTTACAGGATTGGTACTGACCAGGTTGGCAACAATGGTAGTAGGGGTAAGATATTCGCCTTCAGAAACTGAGCGTAGGCCGATCCTTCCGCTGAACGGGGCCGTAACCAGCGTTTTTGCCAGTTGTGCACGGATAAGCTGTGTCTGTGCTTTCAGAGAACGCAGATCTGCCAGGGCCACATCATATTCTTCCTGGCTTATTGCTTCTTTTTCAAGGAGTAACTTAGCCCTTCTTTCGGTCTCTGCAGCCAGGTTCTGTTTGGTTAAAGCCTGTGCAAGCTGTGCGCGTAATTCAGAATCATCGATCCGGAGTAAAACCTGACCCTTCGAAATATTGCTGCCTTCATTGAAAGAAATGCGCCGTACTATTCCCTGCACTTCGCTCCTGATCTGAACCTCCTCGTTAGCGTCAATAGATCCGGTAACAGCAAGGTTGTTGGCAAACTCTGATGCTTTTACCACTACTCCCCTTACGGATGCAGGTCTTTGCGCTGACCCCCCTTGCGCAGGCCCTCCGCTTTCCGTATCAGTGCTTTTATTTTTCTTTATTCTATACACTATCAGAGAACCAATGCCAATGATCAGTACAGCATAAACGATATATTTAATTTTCATTAGAACAGTTTGTTTTTTTAATGGTGTTCATAGAGAAGAACGCTTCGCTAAGTTTTCACTATTGTTTGCTTTTTCTGCTTTTAAGGGTATTCAAGGAGAACACTTTGCTAAGTTTATCCCGGTTTGTGAGCTTCCGCACATACTCATGGTGGTTTCATATTCCGAATGTGATCCGTCTAAGTTAATCAGTAAATTGAGAACTTCCCGGAATACCAATACTCAAAAAGAGCAATTATATTTTGAAACTCCAAAATTACTCTTGTAAGTATCAAATAGTAGGGTGTATCAACTATTTTACTTAAATCCTTTCTTTGTACTTAAATCTTTCTATATAAAACTTCCGTTATGTATTTTGGGCTGTTCACATTCGGTCTATTTCCATTACTTTTGCAATTATTTATGTACAGATACTTTTTTACAGCACTTATTTTTATGATATCTTCTCTTAAAGAGGTTCAGGCGCAGGCAGAAATTTCTTTTCTGGTATCCTTTTCTGAACCGCAGGCCCACTATGCCGATGTTGAAATCCAACTATCAGGGAATAAAAAGGATTTTGTGGATTTTAAAATGCCAGTATGGGCTCCGGGATCTTATCTTGTGAGGGAGTTTGCTAAAAATGTTGAAGGTTTTTATGCAAAAGATGCAACGGACAGGTCTCTTGCCGTACAGAAAATAAACAAAAATACATGGCGGGTCTCTGCCGGGGGAAAGGAAACTATTAAAGTTGCTTACCGTGTGTATGCTTATGAATTATCTGTCAGGACCAGCTTTATAGATGATTCTCATGCTTTTCTCTCACCTACGGGAATTTTTATGTACGCCGGTGGGCTGATCAGTCATCCTGCCACTGTCACCATTAAACCTTACGGCACCTGGAAGAAGATCTCTACCGGATTGACTCCTGTAAAGGGTAAGGAGAATACTTTTTATGCCCCCGATTTTGATATTCTGTATGATTCGCCTTTTGAGGTTGGCAATCAGGATGTGTTTGACTTTGAGGCTGCAGGTGTTAAACATGAGGTTGCTATGTATGGGGGAGGTAATTATGATAAGACACGCCTTGCCGCCGATATGGCAAAGCTGGTAGAAGAGGAAACGGCGATCTTTAAGGAAAATCCGAATAAACACTATGTTTTCATTGTTCATAATACCCAAAGCGGCGGCGGGGGACTGGAACATTTAAACTCTACTGTTCTCGGGGCCCCGCGTCTGAGCTATGCCAGTGAAACCGGTTATAAAAATTTCCTTGGCCTGGTGGCGCATGAATATTTTCATTTGTGGAATGTTAAGCGCCTGCGTCCGGCAGCATTAGGCCCTTTCGATTACGATAATGAAAATTATACTCCGGATCTGTGGGTGGCTGAAGGCTTTACTGCTTATTATGATAATATGATGCTGAGAAGGGCCGGCTTTTATTCCCCTGAAAAGTATCTTGAGGCGCTTTGCGACGATATTGAGAAAGTTGAGAACCAGGCAGGCAGCAAAATTCAGCCGGTAAGTGAAGCGAGTTTCGACGCCTGGATCAAATATTACAGGCCGAATGAAAATTCAAAGAACTCAACAATATCATATTATAATAAAGGAGCCCTGCTGGGGATGATCCTTGATCTGGAAATATTGAATGCCACTAAAGGGCAGAAAGGGTTGGATGATGTAATGAGTGGGATGTACGATGAGTATTATAAGCATCAGAAGCGCGGTTATACCAGTGAAGAGTTTAAATCAATGGCCGAAAAGGTATCAGGCATCTCTCTTGATGATTTTTACAGGAACTATGTTTATGGCATAGCTCCGCTTAATTATAATTTACATTTGGGCCATGCAGGTTTAAATCTTGTTAATGATAATGCCGGGAAGAACACTTCGTCGTTAGGGATTACAACTGTTGTTAAGGAGGACCGTTTTCTTGTTGGTTCTGTAATAAGAGGGGGTGCCGCATGGACCGATGGTTTAAATGTGAATGATGAAATTATTGCTGTAGATGGTTACCGTGTTACAGGTGCTACCGATGCTTTGCGCACTACCGACCTTGATAAACTTATTGCTGAAAGAAAGGCGGGCGACAGGGTGAATGTTCTTATTTCAAGAGATGGCTTAGTAATAAGCCGGGAGGTAACGCTTAAGGCAAGTGAAACCGGTAAATACAGAATAGAGGCAGATAAAAATGCAAGCCTGGAACAACTGGCTTTGAGGAAAAAATGGCTGAAACTTTAAAAGACAGTTAGAAATTAGTTTTTAGAGTTAGCGGCGGTCAGGATTAATACTGATAAAAACTGATTATAACTATAACAAACTCAAAACTGTCAGAATTATTGAGTAAAACATTTAACTTCGCTATATGACAAAATTTGCTGAGGATTTTCAGGGAGCGGCAGAAGAGAAAGCATTTGATTTAGACCACCGTCGTATTATAAATTTTAATATCGGAAGGTATCATACTGCTGTAGAGCGGGGTTTGTCGAAACTTGCGACTCTGGAGGCCTCCAAAAGAAAGGCACATGCCATTAAATGGAAGGTGATGGAGAACCTGGATAAGCTGTTACCGGAGTTTGAAGCAAATTTTCAGAAGAGGGGTGGTAAAGTAATCTGGGCGAATGATGCGGAGGAGGCTAACGACGAAATTCTGAAGATCATCCGTAAAGCTCATGCAAAAACTGTTATAAAATCGAAGTCGATGACTACGGAAGAAATTCATCTGAATGAATTTCTCGGGGAGCACCAGATAGAATCTGTAGAAAGTGATCTTGGCGAGTATATTGTGCAATTGCTGGGACAGAAACCTTATCATATTGTAACTCCGGCCATGCATCTCAGTAAAGAGGACATCGCCAGGCTGTTCCACGAAAAGTTTGGTACTGCGCCAGACTCCACACCCGAACAGCTAACTCTTAAAGCAAGAGAGCTGCTGCGCGAAAAGTACACT
The DNA here is from genome assembly GCA_015654985.1 of Sphingobacteriales bacterium. Taxonomy (GTDB): domain Bacteria; phylum Bacteroidota; class Bacteroidia; order Sphingobacteriales; family Sphingobacteriaceae; genus Arcticibacter. Next base: position 5,435 of record JAATFW010000343.1, read on the forward strand.
ACGGCAGACGTAGGCATCACCGGCGGTAATTTTCTTATTGCTGATACGGGCAGTATTGCATTGACTGAAAATGAAGGGAATGCACGGCTCTCTACTACCTTCCCTAAAATTCATATTGCTATAGTTGGAATTGAAAAATTAATCCCTTCCGTTACAGATCTCGACCTGTTCTGGCCGCTTCTGGCTACACATGGCACTGGTCAGAATCTTACTGTATATAACACTATTCTTGGAGGCCCGCGGCAGCCTGGGGAAACCGATGGTCCGGAGGAAATGTATGAATCCTGCTGGATAACGGACGTACTGACCTGCTTGCCCAAAAAGAGCAACGTCAGGGATTGTATTGTATCCGGTGTGGAGCTTGTTTAAATGCCTGCCCTGTTTATAAAAATATAGGTGGCCATACTTATCAAACTACGTATAGCGGCCCTATAGGTTCTGTCATAACTCCTCATTTCAGGGGGATGGAAGAATTTAAACATCTTAGTTACGCTTCGAGCCTTTGCGGCAAGTGTACTGAAGTTTGCCCTGTTAAAATAGATATTCATAAAATGCTTCTGCTAAACCGGCGCGACGCTGTTTCTGAAGGACTGGCGTCCAAAGCGGAAAAGCTGGGATGGCTGGGCTGGAAACGGGGGATGCTTAAAAGAAGTCTGATGGACTTTGTGGGCGGCAAGATGAAAAACTTCCTGATGAGGACTTTCTTTAGGAAAAGCTGGGGGAAATACCGGGAAATGCCTGAAGTTGCTGAGAAATCATTCAGTAAACTGTGGAAGGAAGGGAAGAGGTTGTAAGTTATAAGTTATAAGTTGTAAGTTGTGGGTTGTAAGTTGTGAGTTAAGATCTGAATGCCTAATGAGGTCTTTTTCATTTAATCTTACACTGAGGGCCATGCAGATGTATATTTATCACCCTATAACTCATCACCCATCACTCATAATTCATAATTCATCACTCATACCGTTTTTTAACTCACAATCAACTAATAACTTTATTTGCTCTTTCGGTGTAGAGTTGTAGTTTTGCTTCTTCCCAACATATAGATTATAATGGATAAATTAAATCGAAAGAAGGACGCGCTGGATTATCATTCCCAGGGACGTCCCGGTAAAATCCAGGTAGTACCAACTAAACCTACAAATTCTCAGCGTGACCTTACATTGGCTTATTCTCCGGGAGTCGCGGAACCCTGTTTGAAAATTGCTGAGAATACAGAAGATGTTTATAAATATACAGCCAAGGGAAACCTTGTTGCTGTGATTAGTAATGGAACTGCCGTATTAGGCCTGGGCAATATTGGCCCGGAAGCCGGTAAACCGGTCATGGAAGGCAAAGGCCTTCTTTTTAAAATATTTGCGGATATTGATGTATTTGATCTTGAGTTGAATACAACGGACGTAGATGAGTTCGTAACTATTGTTAAGGCGCTGGAACCGACATTTGGCGGTATTAACCTGGAGGATATTAAATCACCAGAGTGTTTCGAGATTGAGCGCCGGCTGAAAGAAGAGATGAAGATCCCGGTGATGCATGACGATCAGCATGGAACAGCCATTATCTCTGCCGCTGCATTACTTAATGCCTGTGAACTTCAGAAGAAGAAGCTTGATAAGGTAAAGATTGTTGTGAATGGAGCTGGTGCAGCCGCCATATCCTGTTCAAGGTTATATGTAAGCCTTGGCGCACGCAGGGAAAATATCGTTATGATAGACCGTACCGGTGTGATCCGGAGGGACAGGGGTTCATTAAATTCTTTAAAATCAGAATTTGCAACCGACAGGAACATCTATACCCTGGAGGATGCCATGAAAGATGCCGATGTATTTATCGGATTGTCTGCTGCTGATATCCTTTCGCCGGAGGTATTAAAAACAATGGCAAAGAATCCTATTGTTTTTGCTATGGCTAATCCCAATCCGGAGATTGCCTATGAACTTGCTATTGCTGCCCGTAAAGATGTTATAATGGCTACCGGTCGTTCTGATTATCCTAACCAGGTAAACAATGTACTCGGCTTTCCCTACATTTTCCGCGGGGCAATGGATGTAAGGGCTACAACTATCAACGAGGAAATGAAAATCGCTGCTGTGAAAGCAATTGCAGATATGGCTAAGAAGCCTGTGCCCGATGCTGTAACGCTTGCGTATAATTTGCAAAATCTGAGTTTTGGAAAAGATTATATTATTCCAAAACCAATGGACCCGCGTTTGATTACTTCAGTGTCCTCCGCTGTGGCAAGGGCCGCTATGGAATCGGGAGTAGCGCGTGCGGCTATAACCGATTGGGATGCCTATACTGAAGAACTGGGCAGAAGACTGGGCGGGGAAGATACCCTGTTGCGTACTTTAAGCAACCGCGCGAAATCAAATCCAAAGCGGGTGGTGTTTGCTGAGGCCGACCACCATAAAATATTGAAAGCGGTTCAGATCGTTAAAGAAGAAGGAATAGCTATTCCGGTGTTACTTGGAAATAAGGCGAAGATAAGACAGATACTTGACGAATATTGTCTTGACCTTGGTAGTGTAGAGATCGTTGATCCGCTGGAAGAAACTGAATTGCTTGAACGTTATGCCAATTACCTGTATGAAAAAAGGCAGCGGAAAGGCATTACCCTGTTTCAGGCAAGAAAAATGGTGAAAGACCGGAATTATTTTGGCGCCTGTATGGTCGAGTTTGGTGAAGCGGATGCTCTTATTTCGGGACTTACCAAAGATTATGGCTCAACCGTTCGTCCTGCCCTGCAGATTATTGGCACTGAACCCGGTGTGAGCAAGGTTGCGGGGATGTATATGATGCTTACTAAAAAAGGCCCTGTTTTCTTTGGTGACACTACGGTGAACAAAAACCCTACAGTTGACGAACTCGTAAATATTACAGCCCTTATAGATCATTCTGTCAGGAAGTTTAATATCAGTCCGAGGATCGCCCTGCTTTCTTATTCTAATTTTGGTTCTACAGGGGGCGAAGTTCCTGAAAAGACCAGGGAGGCTGTACGGATCCTTCATGAGAAACATCCCGGTATTGCTGTGGATGGTGAGATGCAGGCTAATTTTGCCATTAACGAGTGTCTGTTAAAGGATAATTTCCCTTTCAGCAAGCTTAGCGGTGCTCCTGCCAATACCCTTGTTTTTCCTAATCTTGAATCGGGCAATATTGCTTATAAATTACTGCAGGAACTTGGTGATGCAGAAGCTGTAGGGCCGATCCTTTTAGGTTTGAACAAGCCTGTTCATGTATTACAGATCGGTAGTTCTGTTCGCGAAATTATCCATATGGTAACAATTGCTGTAGTGGATGTACAGACTAAACAGGAGGAAGCATCTGAAATGCTGGAAAAAAAGGGTACTTTCGGGCTGGTATTGAATTAATAAAACCTATATAGATCTTCTGAAGCAGGCATGTACGCATATATTGATGGAAAGCTGGTTTTTAAATGTCCCGCATACGTAATAATTGATGCAGGAGGCATTGGATACCATATTAATATTTCATTAAATACTTACGCGAAGCTGCCGGATGGTGAACGCTGTAAATTATATACCTGGCTTCATGTTAAGGAGGATGGACATACATTATACGGATTTGCGGATGAAGGGGAAAGGCGTTTATTCCTTCATCTCATTTCTGTTTCAGGCATTGGCCCCGGAACGGGCAGAATGATCCTGTCCTCTGTTACCCCCGATGAGATACAGACTGCAATTGTAAAAGGGGATGTTCCGCTGATTAAAAGAATTAAAGGTATAGGGCCTAAATCGGCACAGCGTATGATCCTCGAACTGCAGGATAAATTAAAAAAGGAAGGAATTGAAACTTTAACCGAAGGGCCACAGTATAACACTGCAAAAGAAGAAGCCTTATCAGCACTCGTAATGCTTGGATTTGCTAAGAATGTAGCGGAGAAAGTGTTAGACAGTGTTTCCCAGTCTCAAAAGGATGCGGGAAACCTTTCAGTTGAGCAGCTGATAAAGTTAGCTTTGAAAAGTTTATAATGTAAATCATTCCATAAGGGTGGGACAAAGACCTTTTCTTAATAATTTTTTAAGGATCTGTATTATTGCTGCAATATTCCTGCAGAGCAAAGGCTTTGCTCAGAATACTGCTTCAGACAGTCTCAGAATCCCCTATCCATTTAAAGATCTTAAATCCCTGGACCTTAATCCCCGACAGGGGCCTTATCTGCTAAACCCCTCTAATTTACAAAGGTCGGTAGAATTCGATCCTGTAAACCACCGGTATATTGTTACTGAAAAGATTGGTGAACATTTATACCGCCCCCCTCAATATTTCACTATAGAAGAGTATCAGCGTTATGAAGCAGAACAGCTTAAACGCCAGTATTGGAGACAGCTTGCTGACACTACCGCCGCGCGGATAAAGCAGGAGGGCTTTATTCCCTCTATCGAGGTAAACAGCCGCGCCTTTGAACGTATTTTCGGAGGTTCTACCATTGATATTCGTCCTCAGGGCTCTGCTGATCTTACTCTTGCAGGCCGTTTAAGCAAAAACCAAAATCCATTGCTTAACGAAAGGCAGCGTAAGCAGCTCAACTTCGATTTTGATCAGCGTATTCAAATGAATGTTACCGGCCAGATCGGTACTAATTTTAAGATAGCAACCAACTATAACACTGAAGCGCAGTTTGACTTTGAGAACCAGATCAAACTGAATTATGAGGGAAAACCTGATGAAATTATCCAGAAGATAGAGGCCGGGAATGTTAGCCTGCCTTTGAATTCGTCGCTGATCAGCGGAAGCCAGGCCCTGTTTGGAATTAAAACCCAGTTGCAGTTCGGTAAACTGAATGTTACCAGTGTATTTTCGCAGCAGCAGTCGCAGCAAAAGGAAATTACAATTACCAATGGTTCGCAGCAAAACGAATTTAGCATCAGTGCGGATAATTATGAGGCAAATAAACACTATTTCCTGGCGCAATATTTCAGAAATAACTATAACAATGCCCTGAAGAACCTCCCTCTTATTGCTTCTAATATCAACATCACGAAAATAGAAGTATGGATTACCAACAGAAATAACAGCACGACTGATTCAAGGGATGTGCTGGGATTGATGGATCTGGGGGAAAACAGTCCTTATGATGCGCGGCAGGTACGTGCGGGCGGATCTAACCTGCCGGCTGCAGGCCCTCTGAATGATCCGGCGTTCCCGCAGCAGTCAAATAATCTTTTACAGAACCTGTTAAATTATTCCGGAGATGTTAGAAACACCAGTTCTAATGCGGTTACTGAGTACTTTCAGGGCAACGGGGGAACGGAAAATTATTCCAAACTTACCTATGCCCGTAAACTTAGCGACCGGGAGTTTACGCTGAATCCGCGGCTGGGTTATATTTCACTTAATTCGGCTTTAAATGCTGATGAAGTACTTTCGGTTGCTTTCAGGTATACTTACAACGGCGTAGAATACCAGGTTGGTGAGCTTTCTGCCGATGTGCCGGTTGATCCGGCTAATCCAAAGATGTTGTTTGTAAAACTTCTTAAAAATGAGGTTCTTAAGACCAGTTTGCCTACCTGGGACCTGATGATGAAGAACATATATTCGTTAGGGGCTTATCAGGTAAGTACAACGGATTTCAGGCTTAATATTTACAGGCTGGATGAAAATAGCGGAGTGGAAACTCCCACGATTAATGAAGGTATCAATACGAGCGGGAAGCGATGGCTGCAGTTAACGAATCTCGACAATTTAAACCAGGCAGGAGAGAAAACGCCTGATGGCTTTTTTGATTTTATTGAAGGGATTACCATTGATCCCCTTAACGGAAGGATTACCTTTCCTCTGGTTGAGCCTTTCGGTTCAGACCTGGCGTCGAAGTTTAACCCGGCAGAGGCGAATCTGAAGGCGAAATATGTGTTCCAGCAATTGTATGATCTTACCAAATCTGACGCCCAGCAACTGTACCCCGGGCTTAACCGCTATGCTATCAAGGGAACTTATCAATCGCAGGTGAGTTCGGAATTTCAGTTAAATGCCATTAATATTCCGCCCGGCTCTGTTCAGGTTACCGCCGGAACGCTTCCTTTGGTTGAAGGGACTGATTTTACCGTAGACTATAATATAGGACGGGTGCGGATCCTGAATGAGGCCCTTCTCAATTCAGGGCAGCCTATCAGGATCAAGATGGAGAATAATGAGCTTTTTGGTCTGCAGCAGCGTTCGTTATTTGGAACTCACCTGGATTACAGGGTAAATAATAAGCTGAATCTCGGCGGTACTATCATGAACCTTACTGAGAAACCCCTAACGGCTAAAGTGAATCTCGGTGAAGAGCCGATTTCTAATACCATGTGGGGATTAGATGCGAATTACAGTTCGGATTCGCGCTGGCTTACGAAGATGGTCGATAAAATCCCTTTCATTGAAACGAAAGAACCTTCTTCACTGACGTTTTCAGGCGAGTTTGCCAATCTTATACCGGGTCACCCAAGTTCATTGAATTTCGCAGGCAGTAAAAACGGAGTCAGCTATCTTGACGATTTTGAAGGAAGTAAATCGGTTATAGATTTGAAGAGTAACATAGGATGGCAAATATCAGGAACTCCCAATACTACAGCAAGGCTTTTTCCCGAATCAGAGTTGAGTGACAATCTGGAATATGGGTTTAACCGGGCCAGGCTTGCTTTTTATAATATTGACCCTATTTTTTTTAACAGAAGTAACTCCCAGACTCCGGCAAATATCAGGAGAAATGTCAGTGAGCAGTCGAATCATTATGTGAGGGAGATCCTGGAGCAGGAAGTTTTCCCTTTAAAGCAGTCTGTTACCGGGCAGCCATTAACACTTCCAACCTTAGATCTTGCATACTATCCAAACATCAGGGGCCCTTATAACTATGCCATTACAGGAGTCAATTCGGATGGTACGCTTGCTAATCCTAAAACCCGTTGGGGTGGGATATTCAGGAAGATGGAGACTACTGATTTTGAAGCTCAGAATATTGAGTTTATTGAACTTTGGGTGATGGATCCGTTTATGTATAAGCAGAATTCCCAGGGGGGCGACCTGTACTTTAACCTTGGAAATATTTCTGAAGATATATTAAAGGATGGCCGCAAGTCTCTTGAAAACGGCCTCGCACCAGATGGCGACCCATCGCGCGCTGACACCACTGCATGGGGCAGAGTACCTAAACTTCAGCCGGTTATTCAGGCGTTCGATAATAATCCGCAGGCAAGGCAATATCAGGATGTGGGGCTTGACGGTTTAGCCGATAATGACGAGGCCGTGCATTTTTCAGGCTTCGTAAACCAGGTTAAAGGCCGGTTGAACAGCGAGGCTGCAGCACAGATCAGTGCCGACCCCTCATCCGATGATTATCAGTATTTCAGGGGAGGGGATCTCGAAAGTAATAATGCGGGGATACTGAAGCGGTACGAGCGGTATAACGGAACGGAGGGAAATTCTAAAACTACCGCTCAGTCTATCGCGGAGACAGGAATTGATAATTCGGCTGCTACGTCTCTCCCCGACGGCGAGGATATCAACCGGGATAATAACATGTCGCTTACCGATGAGTTTTATGAGTATAAAGTTTCTATCAGGCCGCAGGATATGATGGTAGGACAGAACTTTATTACCGATAAAGTTACTTCAACTGTTAAGCTGGCTAATGGCAGCAGTCAGCCGGTAACCTGGTATCAGTTCAGAATTCCTGTTTCGCAATTCCAGGGGAAGATTGGGAATATTGAAGACTTTAAGTCTATCCGCTTTATGAGGATGTTTATGACCAACTTTGAGGATACGACAGTCCTTCGTATGGCCCGCTTACAGTTAGTAAGAGGCGAATGGCGGCAGTTTAATGCACAAAATACTTCTGAAAATGTAATTGTTGATCCATCTCTGGCAACTAATAGCCCGGATAACTCAACTCTCGATGTCAGTACGATCAATATTGAAGAGAATGGAAAAAGGTCGCCCATCCCCTATGTGGTGCCGCCCGGTATTGAAAGAGAACGTGATTTAAGTAATTATACAGGTGAAACCCAGCTTAATGAGCAGTCGCTTGCCATTACGGTAAAGAACCTCAGAGACGGATATGCAAGGGCTTCTTTTAAAACGGCCTATAATGATTTCCGCTCATATAAAAGGCTGGAGATGTTTATACATGCAGAAGGCGACCAGCTACAGGACAATGATGTTTCTGCAATCATCCGTCTGGGCACAGATAACCAGGAGAACTATTATGAGTATGAAATCCCTTTGAAAATCACTAACCCCGGTACAGCGGACCCTTATTCTGTGTGGCCAACGGTTAATAATCTGGATCTGGAGCTTAAAAAGCTGCAGGTAGCAAAGGCGGCCAGGAATGAAGCTTTGCTGAATGGCGCGCCCTGGCCTGTAACCACCCCCTTTCATTATAGCGATGGAAATAATATTATTACGGTTGTAGGGCAGCCTGATCTAAGTAAGGTAAGGGTCTATATGCTGGGAGTGCGGAATCCTTTAAGAAAAAGCGACCGGTCGTCTGATGATGGGCTCGATAAAAGCGCTCAGGTGTGGTTTAATGAGATGCGGCTTACAGAATTTGATGAGCAGGGTGGCTGGGCTGCTACAGCAAGAGTAAATGCGAAACTTGCAGATTTTGCTGATGTTACTGTTTCCGGGAGTAAAAGCACTGTAGGTTTTGGTTCTATTGATAAGAGAGTAAGTGAACGGAACAGAAGCGACGACCGGTATTTCGAGTTGTCGTCGAACATGGAACTCGGAAAGTTCTTCCCTGAGAGAACGGGGATTAAAATACCGGTGTATGTTAACTTTTCTACCCAAAGGAGCATTCCTCAATACGATCCGCGCTCTCCTGATATTGAACTTGATGCCGCCCTGCAGTCGCTTTCAGAAAGTAAGCGCGACTCATTGCACATGATCGTTGATGACTATACACGCCGGCGGAGCATTAATTTTACCAATGTAAGAAAGATCAGGACAGACCCTCAGGCTAAAATCCATCTTTGGGATATTGAAAATTTCAGCCTGAGTTATGCTTATACTGAGTATGATCATCGTGATTATATAAATGAGCTTTCATTACAGAAAACTTACCGCGCCAGTCTGGCTTATAATTATAGCAGCCAGGCAAAATATATTACTCCTTTTAAAAGAATTTTTAAATCGAATGCGTTATCGTTACTTCGCGATCTGAATTTTAATCTGAAACCATCCGCTTTGAATTTCAGAATGGATGCTGACCGGCTTTACTCAGAAAACACACTTCGCGATAATAATAATATCGATAGTCTCGGATCGACCACGTATAATAAAAACTTCCAGATGACCCGCCTCTATGGGATAAGCTGGAACCTGACAAGATCCATGCAGATTGATTTTAATGCCACTAACTTTTCGATTATTGATGAGCCGCAGGGGAAGCTTAACGGATTGGCCAGGGATACTATGTGGAATAACCTGAAGAAGCTGGGACGTACTACAGATTACAGCCATTCTGTGAATATAAACTATACTGTTCCGGTCAATAAGATCCCGGGGCTTGGCTGGACCAGCCTTATTGCCCGTTACGGCACCAATTTTAACTGGAAGACTGAGCCTCTTGCTACTCTCAGAGATCCGGATATCGATCTGGGCAATACTATTCAGAACTCCCGTGTCATACAGTTAAATCCTTCGTTGAATTTTACCGCGCTTTACAGCAAATTTGGTTTCCTGAAAGGCCGGGGCACAGACGGCGTTTCTTTTCTGACCGATGCATTAACCAGTATTAAAAATATATCAGGAGCATATACACGTACCGAGGGGACATTCCTGCCCGGCTATCTTCCTAAAACTAATCTTTTTGGATACGATTTTGATGCAAATGCACCGGGCCTGGGCTTTATATTCGGCAGCCAGAAGGATATCAGGAGCAAAGCAATTGCCAGAGGCTGGATCAGCAGGGATACTTTGCAGAATCAGCTATATATTACTACGCGGAAAGAGGATCTGAATTTCAGGGGAACCATTGAACCGGTCCGTGATCTGAGGATAGAATTAACAGGACTGAAGAGCCAGAGTTTTAATTATTCTTCTAATTTTAAATACAACCAGGAGACCAGCGGCTTTGAGAACCAGAGTGCCGTAACTACGGGCGATTTCAGTATTTCATATTTTACATTACGGACTGCTTTTAAGGGAAATTCGGGTGAGGGAAAATCAAATCTTTTCAGAAAATTCGAACAATACAGATCTATCGTTTCACAAAGATTTGGAAGTATGAATCCCAATTCAAATGGCAGGGTGGATAATTATGCTGACGGCTATGGGAAGAATTCACAGGATGTTATTATTGCATCCTTTATAGCGGCCTATACAGGAAGCGATCCTGACCGTGCCGGATTAAAAAGCTTTCCTAAAATACCTTTTCCAAACTGGAGGATATCTTATAACGGGCTGACTAAATACGATCTTTTCAGCGACTTGTTCTCTTCTTTCGATCTGAGCCATACCTACCGTTCTACCTATACTGTAAGTGGCTTTAGCTCGCTGGTGAGATACAATGAAGCAAACGGATATTCAAGTGTTAAGGATGCACAGGGTAACTTCCTCCCGTTTTACCAGTTTTCCCAGGTAATTTTATCTGAACAATTTGTGCCTCTGCTTGGAGTGGATTTCAGGTTGAAAAATAATGTGACCGCTAATTTTGAGTACCGGAAGTCGAGGATCTTAAGCTTAAGCCTTTCTAACAGTCAACTGGCACAGCAGGACCAGAACGGCATTGTTTTTGGATTTGGATACCGCAGTAACCAGTTCCGTTTCCCTTTTGGTCTGTTTGGCGGACGCAAACTTAGCAACGACATGAATTTTAAGGTGGATATTGCAGTGGATGATAACAAAACAGTAATTTACAGGGCAGATGTGGTGGATGCTGAAGTATCTTCGGGCGCCAAAAACATTACCCTGAGACCCTCTGTGGATTATGTATTGAACCAGCGTTTAAATGTGCGGTTGTTTTACGACGGGAATATTACCAAACCATACACTTCGCAAACGTTCAATACCTCATATAGTAATTTTGGAATTAATCTGAGATTTACCATACAATAGGAAGGACAACAATTTCCCTTGCTCAAATCCTTTCAAAACAATATTTTTGGAACAAAAAGTATCATGAATTTTCCCCAGGAATTAAAGTACACAAAAGATCACGAATGGATCCGTTTGGACGGCAGCGAAGCGTACGTTGGTATCACTGAATTCGCACAGCGTGAACTCGGCGACATTGTTTATATAGATATTAACACCGTGGGACAGGAAGTTTCGCAAAATGAAGTGTTTGGAACCGTGGAAGCCGTGAAAACAGTATCCGATCTGTTTATGCCCGTAACTGGTAAAGTGCTTGAGATTAACAGCCTTCTGGATGCCTCACCGGAACTTGTCAACCAGGATCCTTATGGCGATGGCTGGATGGTCAAAATCGCTTTGAATTCTGAATCCGACCTCAATACTCTTCTTTCTTCTGAGGAATATAAGTCACAGATAGGGGCCTGATGATGAATGCATTAAAGTACCAGTACCTGGCCGTTATATGGTCAGTCCTGGTGCTCATCCTTTGTGATATGCCAATGGGTGCTACCGATGGAGTGCCGGTATTCGAGGGCTTTGATAAACTGGTCCACACCGGTTTCTTTTTTGTTTTATCGGTTTTTATGTTCTATGGAAAAATCAGGCAACATAAAAGCTATTCATTCCGTATAATAAGCGTTCTTACAGTTTTTCTTATTTCTGCTTCTTTTGGCGGCCTGATAGAATTGTTGCAATGGAAGGTCTTTACTTACAGGTCTGCTGACTGGTGGGACTTCTTTTGTGATGTTGTGGGATCTGCAATGGGTGTTTTTAGTTATATTTTTCTTCATAGAACAGGATATGAAAAGTCTGCGTAATTTTTTGTTTGTTACTGTTTTGTTCTTAAGCTTAAGTTCCTGCGGCCTGTTCAGGAAGAAATGTAATTGTCCTCATTTTTACGGAAACCAGCCGGGGAGAACTGCAGCAGAAAAGTAGAAGATAAATTCCTTTCTTTTTTTGCTTATTTGGATTTAATTCAAATAAGGCCTATCTTTGGAAAGTTTAAAAAATATGAAGCTATCACAACTGAAACCAGGGCAAACGGGTATTATCAAGGAATTTACAGATCTTGAAATGTCAATTAAGTTAATGGAAATGGGATGCCTCCCGGGTGAATCTATTTGTGTAGAAAGGTTCGCACCTCTGGGCGATCCGATGGCAATTACTGTATCCGGTTATCAGTTAAGCCTTCGTAAGCTTGAGGCTTCGACGATTATATTACATAAGTGATAGGTGAGCGGTGATCTGAAGGTTGCTCTAGTTGGAAACCCCAACACAGGAAAATCTACTCTTTTTAATGTTTTAACCGGTTTAAATCAGAAGATAGGGAATTTCCCCGGGGTTACCGTAGATAAAAAAACAGGTACCTGCAAGCTTCCCGATGGTAGAAGTGCCCTTATAGTTGACCTTCCGGGTACTTATAGCCTGTATCCCAAAAGTAAAGACGAAAGCATTGTTTTTGAAATTCTCGCTGATAAAAGCAATCCTGTACATCCCGATATTATTGTAATAGTTTCTGATGCCTCTAATCTTAAACGTAACCTCCTGCTTTATACTCAGGTAGCCGACCTTAAAATTCCGGTTCTTATCGCTCTTAATATGATGGACCTGACAAAAAAGGCGGGTACTCATATTGATATTGATAGTCTTTCATTAAAGCTTGGCGTTCAGATAGTACCTGTTTCTGCCCGTCAGGGTGAAAATATAGACAAGCTAAAAGAAGCGATAAGTTTTACTTCTGTCGTTCCGCTGCAGCACGATACTATTGAGGTTAAGGAGCTTGCTCCTGGTTTAATCAGTAAGATACAGGAGGAACTGCATTTGGATAAACCCTACACGGCTCTTCAGTTTGCCCATCAGCATGAGAATCTGCGGTTTCTGTCGAAACAGGAGAGCGACCGGGTAGAAGAGATTGAACAGGAGTTTTCTTTCCATTCACAAAAAGCGCAGGCAGCCGAAACGATTGCCAGGTATCATTTTATTAACGGCCTCCTTTCTGACACGGTGAAGTATAAGGCCGGTGTAGAAGCTGAAACATTCAGTAATAAGATTGACAGAGTACTTACCCACAAAATATGGGGATTCTTTATCTTTTTTGCTGTACTCTTTCTGATCTTTCAATCTATTTTTGCATGGTCTGAATATCCGATGTCGCTGATAGAGGCTCTCTTTGTGTGGCTTACTGAGCTTGTGCATAAGCTGTTGCCGGCAGGAGTATTTACGGCTCTCCTTACTGATGGAATTCTGGCTGGTTTAAGCGGCGTTCTTGTCTTTATTCCTCAGATTGCCATTCTTTTTGCCTTTATATCCATTCTGGAAGATACCGGCTATATGTCGAGGGTAACCTTTATGATGGATAAAATAATGCGTAAAGTAGGGCTTAACGGTAAGTCGGTTGTTCCGATGATCGGCGGACTTGCCTGTGCCGTCCCCGCTATTATGAGTACCCGCAATATAGGGAACTGGAAAGACAGGATGATTACCATTATGGTGACTCCTTTGGTAAGCTGTTCGGCCCGTCTGCCAATATATACTGTACTGATCTCTTTGGTTGTGCCGGATAAGAAGGTAGCAGGCCTTATAAATATGCAGGGTATAGCTTTGATGGCAATGTATGTGCTGAGCATTACAATGGCAATTTTTGTTGCCTGGGTAATGAAATATCTGCTGAAAGCGCGTGAAAAAGGTTATTTTATTATGGAACTTCCGGTATACCGCCTTCCACGCTGGGATAATGTGCTGCTGACAATGTATGAAAAGGTAAAAACCTTTGTATTCGAGGCGGGAAAGATCATTATAGCTATTTCTATTGTGCTTTGGGTACTTGCAACTTACGGCCCCCCGGGGAAACATGCCGAAATTGAAAAGAAATACCGCTCTGCCGCATATGTAAATAAGTACAATACTGAAGAACTTAACCTGCACCGTTCGTCCGAAATGCTGGAAACTTCTTATGCCGGGGTTATCGGGAAGGTTATTGAACCCGTAATCAAACCCCTTGGTTACGACTGGAAAATTGGTATCGCCCTTATTACCTCTTTTGCCGCACGGGAGGTATTTGTTGGAACAATGGCTACTATTTATAGTGTCAGCAACGATGATGCACATATTTCTTCGGTAGGCGAAAAGATGCATCAGGCGCGTAACCCTGAAACCGGCCTGCCTGTATTTACTCTGGCTTCATCCTTCTCTTTAATGGTCTTTTATGCCTTTGCCATGCAATGTATGAGTACTCTTGCTGTAGTTTACAGAGAGACAAAGAGCTGGAAATGGCCCCTTATTCAGTTTGTTTATATGACAGCGCTGGCTTATATTGCGAGCCTGATAGTCTATAACTTGCTTAAATAATAATTTTTCTTTTGTGGATAAGGTTAAAATACTTTCCAAATACATTCCTGAAGAAGCTGCATTTCTCATTAGCCGCTGGATCGATTATTTTAAATGTGATTTCAAAGTATCAGGAAACAGGAATACCAAATTCGGTGATTTCAGGCCGGGACAGAATGGAGAAAATGACCGTATCTCGGTAAACTACGATCTTAATTCTTATGCTTTTCTTATAACTACAGTGCATGAATTTGCACATCTTGTAACTTGGAAGGAACATAAAGGCAGGGTAAAACCTCATGGAGCCGAATGGAAGCTTAATTTCAGGAAAATGATGCAGCCATTTTTTGAAAAAGAGATTTTTCCTGATGACCTTCATAAGGCTGTTACCCGGTATCTTGCAAATCCTGCTGCCTCGAGCTGCAGTGATATCAGCCTGTTCAGGGCTCTGAAGAAATATGACAGAGATACAGGTTTTAATACGGTTGAAAGTCTCCCTGTTAAAACAGTATTTATGTTAAAAGATGGAAGGACCTTTCAGAAAGGCCATCTTCTAAGAAAGCGCTATAGCTGTAAGGAAATAAATAGCGGAAGGGTTTATCTTTTTAATCCTATGGCAGAAGTATTTCCGGTTAAGTAAGTTAGTAGCTTACTGCTTATTTCGTTTTAATCCTCCGCCTTTATATACAGCTTCATTGTCGTCTGTGACGTCCCATTTAAGATCGAGCTTAACGCCGTCATATCTGCCGGGGTTTGAAGAGAGTTCTTTGATAAGATCGTCTTCCTTGTCTACTCTTATTACAGCCCTGAACGCATTGAGTTCATCTCTTGACAGGATTAAATATTTTGCCTTTGGATATTCTGTTATACCATCAAAAACAAGGTTGAATTTGCCCCGCTGGTTGAGTGCGTCTTCCATGGAAGGAATATCATGAAGCGGATCTTTCGGTTCAGGCCCTGTCTGGATAAAAGGATTTTTTTCAGGTCCGGTATTATCCCCGGCTTTTTTTTGCTCTGTATAGAACAGAATATTATTTCTGAAGTAAGCATTAATTAATGCTTTGGATTGAACAACGTTATATGGCGCAGAACTTACCTGATAAAGCAGGAGTTTGTCTTTTTTTATATAATATCGTTTTTCGGTATTCCCATCGCCGCTATTGACTTTCTCTATATAGAGAACAGGTAAGCTGTTATTCATATATTTTGTAATGCTGAATGAGCGATCACCCGAAGAATATACGAGGCTCACCTCTTTTTCAAGGGCAGGGATAAGCTGGTTTATAGAATCTGCATAAGTTTTGATCGCACTTTCGTCAGGAAGGTTTTCCCGGGGTGTTTCTAACCCGGTCTGTGGATGATCGGGCTGCAGTTTATTACAGGAAATTATGAAAATTATAAAAAGAATAATTGCAGCAATTGTTCCCGGCACATGTCCAGCCTTCTTCATGGTAAAATAGTTCTATCTGTATAATTATAAGATAATCTAATGCCAAAAGCATCCATGTCGCTGAATGATTGTTTAAGGCGGAATACCTTTTACCGTCTTTCACCGTTTGTATAAAAAAGAGTGCAGTGTGTTGCTTTTACAGGCAAAAATTTAATTATTTATCATTCATTATGAAAATTTTACCTGAATAGGTTTTATGCACCTCCGAAACTTTGTAAGTTTGAGCTCAAGAAAGACTAAAATGAAATACCTGTTCTGCTCATTATTAATTATCTGCTCAGTTAATTTGCTTTGTGCCCAGAGTTACTACCTTGTTCCTTCCAGTTTTTTTCTGGAGAAAGGACAAATGACCGGGATCGGAGTTTTTTATGGGAAAGGCTTTGACACGCTGAAAGCAAAGAGAACTCCAATTTCGCAGCTTTCTGAAGCCAGGTTATATGCTGAGGGTAAGCCGGTAAACCTGCTTCCGGAGGGCGGGAGTACACTAACTTATTTGTCAGTTCAGTTACCAGGTTCCGGTATTGGTCTCATTACAGCAAAAAAAGAAGTAAAGATAACTGAGATAGAGAGAGAAGATTTGATACGGCAGTTTTCAGGAGAAGGGTTTACTGATCTTTCAGAAAAGATAGCTGATAAAGATGAGTTTGATATCAATAATATCTTTGAGGCAAAAACCTTATTGATGGCTTCCAGGTCCGGAGGTAACTATTACAGTGAGAAAGCCGGCCAGGAACTGGAGCTTACTTTATCTCAAAATCCGTATAAGCTGCATTATGGCGAGGATATTGCAGTACAGGTGCTTTTCAGGGGAAAGCCGCTGGCAAAAGTACATACTGAAGTATATACCAAAACTCTGAATGGAAGTATCTTTGTTGCTGAATACCTTTCAGATGAAGAGGGTAAGGTGTATGTAAAGCTTAACAGGTCCGGCGAATGGATGATCAGGGCGGTTCATATTTTGCCTGCTGATCAGGGTATTGATTATAATCGCTGGAGTTCCTCTTACAGTTTCGGATTCAGATAGATTTAACACTAAAATATATAATTATTACTTATGAGAAAAATGATATCCCTTGCAGCAATCATTGGCCTGACAGTTTTATTTTCCTGTAAAAGTAAAAAGCCTCTTGTTGCCGATTCTACCCAATCCGGCCTTAATACCGATGTTCAGTATGATGCCTACAGAAATAAGATTCCCGGAACACAGGTAGAACGCGTAGACAAAAGTATCAGAGTCACTTTTGATTCTGAAATCCTGTTTCCTATTAATTCTTCTTATCTTACTAAGGACGCCGAAAAAAGCATCAAAACTCTTGTAGACATCGTAAAGCAACAGGGGAATGCTAAGATAGTTATTGAAGGCCATTCGGATAAAACCGGTACTCCGGAGTATAACAAATGGCTTTCTGAGAAGAGAGCGGTTTCGGTAAAAACGATGGCTGTTAGCCTTGGCTTGCCTGAAGGCACCGTCTCTACCATTGGTTATGGAGATACGAAGCCGGTGGCCGACAATCGTACGCCTGAAGGACGTGCCAGGAACAGAAGGGTAGAAGTAATTATCACTCCTCTGTAGTCGTCATGCCTTTCCGGGCAGTGGAAGACGGTAATGCCAGGGAAAGAGCCTTCACCGGAAAGATCTTAAGGATCTGTCCCGGAACGATTGCAGTTGTTTTAAGCTTATTCCATACTTTAATATCCTGAACTTCTATGCCATATTGATTGGCAATGGTAAGGATCGTTTCTCCTTTTTTTACTTTGTGATTGATTGATTCGGTACCGTTGTTTTGATAAGACGCATTTATGAGTTTGGGCCCCGCCTCTTTATTCAGGTTCAGTACTTCATATAAAGTATTGTAAGAAAGCTTGGTGGTAACCGGGATCACTACAGCTTTAGGACTTTCCGAACTGCCGTTAATGATTTGCTTTTTATAAGACGCATTCAATACGTTTAATTCTTCAGGATCTATATTGGCCGCACGGGCAATATCATTTAATGATACAGTGCTGTTCACTGTTATAACGTCTGTATTAATATGAAAATCAGGGTCTGATGGATTTATATTATGTTTCCAGTAATTATTCATTACGTAAGCGGTAGCAATAAAGGCGGGAACATAATTTCGGGTCTCTACCGGTAAATAATCGCGTATTGACCAAAAATCTTTTTTCCCTCCTGCTTTTTGTATTGCCCATTTTATGTTATTGCGGCCGCAGTTATAAGAAGCAATAGCCAGAAGCCAGTCGTCGTACAGGAAATAAGAGTCGAGAAGATAACTTGCAGCAGCATTACATGACTTTACGGGGTCTTTCCGTTCGTCTACCCAGTCGTCTATCTTAAGGCCGTATATTTTCCCCGTATCATACATAAACTGCCAGAGACCAGTAGCTCCCACTCTTGATACAGCATTAGGGTTGAGGGATGACTCAATAACCGAAATGTACTTTAATTCCTCAGGCACGTTCCTGTCCTTTAAAACCTTATCGTAGATAGGGAAGTAATATTTAGCCAGTCCAAGTACCTTGGCAAAGCGGGCTTTCTGAGTGGTGGTGTAAGTATCAATAAATTTTTGAACGTATTCGTTATAAGAGAGAGGTACCTTATCCTGGATGATCTCAAGGGACTGTTTAAATGTTAACGAATCAGAAGGTTTTGAATTGGTTGTTAAAAATTGTTTGCTACCAGTTGTTGCCATGCCTGCTGTTGAGATCGACATACAAATCGCTCCAACGAGCAAAAACAGGGCTGAGGCCGTAGTTTTTCTCATCATACTTATCCTTTTGCCGCGAGGCACGTTAAAATTTAATTTCCCCTTTATCCTAAATTACCGGCCTTTTGTTACATCCATCAGATATTTTGAAAAAGCAAGCAGTTCGTTCTCTCCAAATCGTTTTCCGATCAATTGAATTCCTAACGGTAAATTTTTACTGTTATTGTCCAGCGGAAGCGAAATTGCGGGGATTCCGGCAAGAGAAGCCTGTACCGTGAATATATCCGCAAGATACATTACTACCGGGTCATCGGTTTTTTCTCCCAATCCAAAAGCGGGACCGGGTGAAGTAGGCAGTAAAATGAAATCATGATAGCTCAGGATCTCTTCAGTTTTATTACGGATTAGCCGCCTAACTCTCTGTGCCTTATCATAAAAAGCATCGTAATGCCCTGAACTTAATACAAAAGTTCCAAGCAGGATGCGACGCTTTACCTCTGTTCCGAAACCTTCAGATCGGGATTTCTTATAAGTAGATTCAAGGTCGGTGGCATTATCGCTTCGGTAACCGTAATGCACCCCGTCGTATCTTGCCAGGTTAGAGGAGGCCTCTGCCATGGTAAGAATGTAGTAGGTTGGAACTACATAATCGAGGTACGGAAAAGAAACCGGCTCTACAGTGTGCCCCTCGTCCTGTAATTTTTTTATGGTGGCCTCCATAAGCGCCTTCACTTCCGGATCAAGGCCTTCACTTTCCAGCGTTTCGGGAAGATATGCAATCCTCTTTTTGCCGCTGACATTAAGGTGCTGCGAGTAGGCCGGCACCGGCAACGTTGAAGAAGTACTGTCGTATTCGTCCTTTCCTGCAATAACTTCCATGATTATGGCGGCATCTTCTACAGAGGTAGTAAGAGGCCCCACCTGATCAAATGATGATGCGTAGGCTACAATGCCATGGCGTGATACTCTTCCATAAGTGGGTTTTAAGCCAACAACTCCGCAAAAAGAGGCGGGCTGGCGCACAGATCCGCCTGTATCAGTTCCGAGAGCTGCCATACATAATCCCGCCTGCACGGCAACGGCAGAACCACCGGAAGAACCACCGGAAACTTTTGTATTATCGGCATAGTTTTTTACGGGTCCAAACCAGGAATTTTCGTTAGAGCCCCCCATAGCAAATTCATCACAGTTCAGCCTTCCTATAATAATAGCATCTTCTGCAAGTAAACGTTCTACAACAGTAGATGAGAATATCGATTTATAATTTTCAAGAATTTTAGAACCTGCAGAAATGTGGTGATCCCGGTAACATATTAAATCCTTTATACCAATGATCAGGCCTGCGAGCCTGCCCGCTTTTTTCCGGCTGATTTTATCCTGAATTTCTGCTGCACGCTGTAATGCCTCATTCTCATAGACTTCAATAAATGCATTCAGATATCTGTGGGCTTTAATACGTTCAAGATATTCTTCAACAAGATTCTTTAAATTCAACCTGCCTTCTTTTATTCCAGCCTGTACTGTATTTAGGGAAGAATGATGTTCCATGGCGTGAAGGTACACATTTCTCTTAAATGGAAAAACCCCATACCATGCAATTCTGCAGAGTATGGGGCCTAATAGTAAATATACAAAATCTTTCGCCTTATAAATTAATAGTCCCGGCGCTCTTCATCTTTAAGAGAATCGCCATCTTTGGCATTCTTGAATTCCTTGACACCTTTACCCAGTCCACGCATCAGTTCCGGTATTTTTTTACCTCCAAAAATCAACAGGATCACCACAGCTATAATGATAAGCTCCGGGGCTCCAAGCACTCCCAGTAAAATAGTATTTAACATATTTATGAATTTATATGTGATTGTTCCGTTTCATTTTGCTGCGGATCAGACGGTTTACTGTCGGAATCTACGTCCAGGTCGTCCTTTACAGCATTGATGTTGCGATGAATTTCCTGTTTGACCCCTTCGGAAGCATCTTTAAATTCCCGAATACCCTTACCCAGTCCTCTGGCTAATTCCGGTAGTTTTTTGCCCCCAAATAACAGCAGAATGGCAAATAATATTACCATTGTTTCGGGTGCTCCCATATTTAGAAATAAAAATAGTGAATTCAGCATTGTTAAATGATTGAAAATTTCAAAAGCAATACAAATATAGACATTTAAAACGCTATGCGTGAGTAATTATTGTGTAATATAATAGGGTCAATTGGCCAGCCATCCTTCCGGGTTCATTGGAACTGCAACCTTCCTGACTTCAAAATGAAGTTGGGTAGTGCCATCTACAGGATCGGTTATTACAGAACCTATGTTTTGTTTTACACTCACTTTTTGACCTTTCGATACGCTGACAGTACGGAGATTTGAATATACCGTAAAATATTCGCCATGGCGGATGAGAACGGCATACTGCCCGCCCAGATTGTATACAGTAGAAACTTCCCCGGAGAAAACGGCTCTTACTGCAGCTCCTTCGCTGGTTTTAATATCAATCCCATTATTGTCAACAGTAACATTGACGCCATAACCGTGAACCCCAAATCGTTCTACAATAGTACCAACCGCAACAGGCCATGGCAAACGGCCCCTGTTGCTTAAGAAGTCAGATGAAAGTTTTGCAGCCTCAGGAGTTGCAGCAAGAACACCGCCGCCCTTTGCTACAGGTTTTGCTTCAGTTCCGCTTTTTGCTGCAGCAGCCCTGGCCGCTGCTTCCGCACGGCGCCGTTCTTCTTCAATCTCCCGGCTGATGGCAGTTTGTATTGCCCGGTTTAGCCTGGAAACTTCTTTTTGTTTTGCAGTAAGTTCCTGGCGGAGTTGTTTTTCCTGTTTGCTTAACCTGCTTAGCTGTACCGATTGGTTGTTCTTTTCCTTACCGAGGGTTACTTTCTCTTTTTCCTGGTCGTTCAGTAAAGAACCCTTTTCCCTTTTATTATGGTCGAGTTCCACTATTTTAATTCCCAGGGCTTTTTGCGTTTGCTCAATATACTCTGCCTGTTTTTGACGGTAATCCCCGAATTGCTGAAGATATTTTAAACGCTTATAAGCCTGGTTAAAATCGTGTGAGGCAAAAATGAACATAAGTTTGCTGTAAGAGCTTTGGTTCCTGAAAGCAAAAAGTACCATCGCTGCATATTCCTTTTTAAGCCTGCTTAGCTGGCTTTGAAGAGAACGAACGGTATTTGTATTTTCTGAGATCTGGTTGTCAAGAAGACGGATCTCAGAATTAACAGTCCTTATTTTTTCTTCACGAAGCCGTATCTGGGCGTTTAATGCATTTATCTGTTTCAACGACAGGCGTTTACTGTTTACAACCTGGTTCTGAGACCGTCTTAGCATCTCGATCTCCTGGTTTAATGCTTCTTTGCGGCGTTTCAGCTCTGCACTGTTTTGTGCGAAAGCACTGCCTGCAATAACCAGGAATAGAAAACAAAGGAACAGCCTTATTAAACTCATGGATGCAAACTTAGATAAAATTATTTTCACAAGGAATCAATCTGCATAATCTGTTACTGTAAACCTTTAGGGATGCTGAATGGCAAGTCGACTGCCTCATTCACAGTAACAGTATTGTATTTAAGGTCTACCAGTACAGGTTTATTGTCTGCATTTGATCTTAGCTGAATATTTAATGGGATCTTCTTTCCCGACACGTCCTGGAAATCGCTGTAATTTGCCTGCAGGTTCTTCCCTGTTTGCCGGTCTTTTAAACTATTCTCCGTTAACTTATTTTCTGTATTGAAGAAAAGTGTATAGCCAAGTTCTCCCATATTGCCGCTTAAACGGCTTTGATCGCCGGCTATTTCCACCTCAGAGGTGTCATTCAGAGTACCGGGAAGAGCATTGCCTATCAACAGCGCCTGCAAAGCCTTAAAGTCCAGGTTTCTGTTGGCAAACTGGTATATATAACTGAAAGGCTTCTTTATATAGGTTCCCTGTAGGCGGTTGCGAATTTTGATGCTATCAGGAGTGATAAGTACCCTGGCCACCTCCAGTCCTGCAATGGCTGTTACTGAAATCCAGATTGCTTCATCTTTACGCATTCTGATAGTCATACCTACATTATTGCTGTTGTTATTAAGGCTTAATCCGGCTTTTGCTTTTATAGACAGCGTGTTAAAGTCAAACTGACCTGAAGAAATATTTCGCAGGATTTCTGTCTTAGCGGTTGAGCTGTTTCCGGCCGAAGGTATTCCTGCAGCAGCAGGAGGATTGGAAACAGCGGCTTTTCTTGTTTTGCAGCCCGCCACCACCGCAAGGAGAACAGCCAGTAATATTATTTTATTCAAAAAATTTCTTTTCATTTATCTTTTTATCAAGAGTTACAGATTTTACGCCTCTATCCTTTGCTTTTAACCATTGTTGAAGGGCAAGGTCCTCCTCTCCAAGGTTAAACAAAATATCTCCGTAATGTTCGTATTGGATTCCACTGTTGCTGTTGTTTTTTATCGCTTTTTCAATCCAGAAACGTGCTTCGGCAAATTTTTTCTGAGTAAACAATACCCAGGCATAGGTGTCTTCAAAGGAAGCATTTCCGGGTTGAAGTTCATTAGACCTGCGGGACATTTCTGCTGCGCGGCTAAGCCTTTCTCCTCTTAACGATAAATAGTAAGCATAATTATTCAGCGTATAAGCGTTAGACGGATCGAGCTGCAGCGCTTTTTCAAATGCCTCATCAGACTCTTTAAATTTTTTCAGGCTGTTTAAAGAATTGGCAAGGCTTGAATAAATCTGAGCTGTAAATATTTGGTTCCCGGGGTTAAGGCTGACTGCATTTTTTAAATAGCTAACCGCTTTTTCGTGATTATTGTTCTGAGCATAAGCCACTGCAGTAAAAAAATAAAGATCCGGTTCATGTGGAAACAGGGAAAGTGCTTCTTCTCCATCATTAATAGTATTCATATAATCATTTTGCGCGGTTTCAAGCTGCAGCAGTTGTGCCCATATCAGGTAAATATTTTTATTAAGAGAAAGGGCCCGCTTATACGATTGTTTAGCCTCTTCCAGCCTTCCTGACTGGAAAAATACATCTCCCTCCATTGCCTGTGCTTTCGGTTCCAAAGGGTGGACCCTTGCTGTAATTGACGCGAGTGTAAGCGCCTGCGAGAGTACCTCCGGTTCATTAAACCGTTTAAAATAGGAAAGTATTATTTGGATCTTAATATCGATCGGAAGTCTTTTATCCTGGAATGCCTGTTTTAGTTCGTTAAAAGCTTCTGTTGTTTTGCCCGATGCAACATAGGTATTTGAAAGCAAAAGGTGAATAAAAGAGTTTTCAGGCTCTATCTTCTGTGCTTTTCCTAATAAGACCTGAGCCTTTTCAGCTTCTCCGGTTTTAATATAGAGTTCACTTAGTGAAAGGTAATTGTCTATTTCCTTTGGCTCTTTTTTTATTGCCTTTTCAAGTCTGGTTATTGCTGCTGCCGGATCTTCCAGCTTTAGCGATAGCCGTTTACGGGCTGCGTCAAGATCAGAAGATCTTCCAAAATGGTTTTCAATCTCCTGGTAAACAGCTTCAGCTTCTCCTGTCTTGTTAAGAAGGGAGTATGCATTGGCCTTATCATAATAATAGTTTTCAGTATCCGGATCCAGCCTGATCAGTTCATTGAATACTAATATAAGTTGTTCAGCATCTGCTTTTTTTTTATAAATATCGGCTAAAAGGAGCCAGTACCACTTATTATCGGGGTTAACAGTAACTGCTTTCCGGGCATAATCTTCTGCTTCAGCTTCCTTATTTTGAGAATTATACAGGTTTCCAAGTTCGTAAAGCGCCGCGTCATTCTGAGGATCTGCTTCTATCACTTTTTGAAACCGGATGGCCGCCTGCTCTATGCGTCCTGAAGTTTTTTCCCTTAGTGCATTATAAAAATTCTCGTTAACACTATTGCTGTCGGCAGCACTCAATACTCTTCCGGTAACAATTACGGCCTTGCTTTTCTCCTGGCCCCAGGCAGTCGCTGAGAGTGTCAGTAACAGTAAAGTGAGAATTTTATTGATCATTAGTTTTAAACTCCTGTATGTCCGTAGCCGCCAGTGCCTCTGGCTGTTTCATTTAATATTTCCACCTGCTCCCATATTGCCTGTTCATGTCTGGCAATGATCATCTGCGCAATTCTGTCGCCGTTTCTAACTGTAAAATCAATATCCGACAAATTTACCAGGAGGATTTTTACTTCTCCCCTGTAATCGGCATCTATCGTTCCGGGCGAATTAAGAACAGTAATACCACTCTTTAACGCTAAACCACTGCGTGGTCGTATCTGGGCCTCATAGCCCTGAGGTAATTCCATGTATAATCCTGTTGGGATTAATTTTCTCTGTAAAGGTTTAATGACCACTTCTTCCTCAGTAACAAAAGCCCTTATATCCATCCCTGCAGCATGGACAGTTTCGTAAGCCGGTAACGGGCTGTTTGATTTGTTTATAATTTTAATATTCATTATTTAAAGGCTCAATTATAGTTTATTTTAATCTTTAGTTGCTTTTGCCCATCATGATGAGAAGCTCTTTTCTCTCTGTATAAAAAGCAATTCCTGCAAACAGTACAAGCAGGACATTGCCGGCAATAATATTCCTTTCAAATATATGGAACGAGATTATTACAACGACTAAAGCCAATACAAGATAAAAAACAGCTTTTTTAATATCATACGGTATAGGGTAATTTTTCTGTCCCAGGATATATGAAAGGACCATCATCACTGAATAAGCGATCAGCGAGATCCAGGCAGATGCCATATAACTGTATTTTGGAATAAAGAGGATGTTCAGTACGATCGTCAGAACTGCTCCAATCCCCGAAATATATAAGCCGTATTTTGTCTGGTCGGATAATTTATACCAGATCGACAAATTCATATATATGCCAAGGCTTACATAGCCGAAAAGGAGTATGGGTACTACACGGAGCCCCGACCAGTATAACATTCTTTCTGCATGATTATGTGCACGGATAAAATATTTCAGGAGTTCAATATTTGCAACGAGGGCAACGAAGATCAGGGAAATTGCAATGATAAAATAATTCATTATCCTGGCATATACCTCACCGGAATTTTTGTTTTTAGCATAGTTAAAGAAAAATGGCTCTGCACCTAAACGGAAAGCCTGGATAAATATGCTGAGGAAGATAGCTATTTTACAGCAGGCCCCATAAATACCTACCTGCTGACTGCTGATATCTGCAGGAAGAAGCTTGTCTAAAAAAAGTTTATCAGAGTTTTCGTTAATTATAAAGGAGAGATTGGCAATCAGTATCGGAAAACTGTACAAAAACATTTCCCTGATTACTTTAAGGTCAATAGCGAATGTAAGCTGCAAGAGTTCAGGGATCAAAAGCAGCAGGGTAACGGCACTGGCAATAAGATTTGAAATAAATACATAACCAACCCAGGCAGGTCTGAACCAATGAGCGAAAAAGGAAGATAGCGGCCATCCGTTTTTTATGATCATTGGTATTATAAACAGAAAGAACAGGTTGAGCCCAACAAAACAAAAAATGTTTATCAGCTTAAGGATGCTATATTTATATGGCCTTCCATTTGCCCTTAGTTTTGCAAAAGGAATTACAGAAAGTGCATCCAGGCAGAGTATCGCAATAAAGAACTTTATAAATAATTCATAATCATGAAGGCTTGCAATGTTTTCATGGTGCATCCATAATGCAATATTTGCTGCTCCCGACAATGCTAAAACCGCAAAAAGAACCGTAACTACAGCTACTGTGAAAAAGGTATTGCTGTATACTTTTTCGTGATCGTTATATTTATTTAAAAACCTGAAGAAGGTAGTTTCCATTCCGAATGAAAGAATTGCGTTCAGAATGGACGCCCAGCTATAAAGAGTTGTAAAGATGCCATATACTTTTGCAGGATATAAACCCACATAGATTGGGGTCAGAATAAAGTTTAAAAACCTTGATATAACAGTACTAATACCGTAGATAGCTGTTTGTCCTGCAAATTTTTTTAGAGTCGACAATTTTTATGATACGTTAAAGATCCCAGGAATCAGGAACTGCTTATCCCGCTATCCTTTTTACCACCTCAAAATTACGATAGTTTTTTTGTTCGCCTTCAATAACCTGTACTTTTTCAATTTCTGCCCTGTCGGTCCCCTCATTACACCATTCCAGAAACGTTTCCAGGGAGAAGTCATCTCCTTCTGCTTCAATGTATACCGTGCCATCCGGCTGATTTATTATAAAACCCTTTACAGACAGTTGATCTGCTATCGCTTTTGTAGCTGCCCTTAAAGAAACCCTTTGTACTTTTCCGCTTATGGTGATGTTCAGATGTTTCACGTTTGTTGTATTATGAATGATGCGTTACACCAGTTTCCTTACCCTTGATTCGGGAGTAAGCGATAACCTGTCGACATTGCTTATCAGATTCAGCCCCGGTTTCTTTCCCTTTTCGATACTCCCGTAGTCATGGTCAATTCCAAGGAAGCTGGCGCCGTTTATAGTTGCCCATTTAATGGTATCAGTTAACTGTAGTGATGGAAATGCTTTGTGCAATGTTTTTAGTTCGGATAATATGCAAAGCGTATCGTTAGATGCCAGGCTATCGGTGCCAAGCGTCAGGTTGAAATCATTAAAAAGGAACATTTCAACTTTTGGTAACCGGTTTTCTATATGAAGATTGGCATTCGGACAAAAACAAAAGCTGACATCCCTTTCGGACCGGCGGATAAAGTAAACATCTTTAAGGCTGGTATAGGTGTTATGCACAAGCAGTAATTTCTGGTGGCGTGGAAGAAGGGGAATAAAGCTTTGTACAGAATTACGGGCCTGTGCTTTAAAAAAATCGATATTGATGTTCATCCCCTGGTAGAAATCAGGAAACTGCCCGGTTTTATACCTGAAAAGCTTATTTTCTTCTTCGCTTTCCTGATTATGTATGGAAAGGAGGCTTCCTGTTTCCCAGCAAAATTTGCTCATGTACCTGAATAATTCTTTGGAAACAGAGTAGGGTGCATGTGGTACCATTGAAGCCTTCAGAGGTTTGAACTCTTCATAAAGTTCAGACCCTGCCCTGAAAATATCTTTGGCCTTCTCCGGTTCAAATCCGATAAGTTCGATAAATGTGTGATAATAAATAGAACTGTTCTGTTTGATTTCTTTAGAGTCAATCGTATTTGAAATATCTCCTACAGCCACAATCCCGTTTTCATACATTAGCTGATCAGCTTCGCGCATTGCTTCAGCAGATTCTTTTTGAATGAATTGTTTTTTTGATTGTATTACCTGTTTAATAAAAGGAATGAGCCCGGTGTTTTTCGGTATTTTATTCCGGAGCGGGGATAGCTCCAGATGGCAATGGCAATTTACAAATCCAGGAACAATAAGTCCCTCGAATTTCTGTATTTCCCTGCCTGATAACTCCGGACTGTTCTCTTCATATAATCCAAGTATCTGGTGCTGATCAACAGCAACGGTTCCATTCTTAACAGGAGTGCCGGAAACAGGCAGAATATAATCTGCGGAATAATAGTTAACCATATTTAAGAATTCCTAAATCCCATCATTCCCTTCGTGCATGAAATTTTTTAGTTGAAATTGAAAACAATAATAGGCATTTTTTTGTTTTATATTATTCTAAATACGCTCTTAACCTTCATATCCACGGAAATTCTGAAAAATAGTGAGTAATTAAAATGTAAAATCACCAGGCTAAGTGAGTTGTACGTTATAAGTTGTAAGTAATAAGTTCCGGCAAAGAGCATAAGAAATAATTCTTTATCGGTATCCTTAATCATCAGATTGCGCTTAAAATGAGGCTGTACGGCAAAAACGCCGGGCTTCGGAGGTCTTTTTATTGAATAAATAAGTATCTTTGCGCTGTGAATGAGGTTGTTGAAAAAAAAGAGATAAGGAATCTATCCACGGAAGATTTAAAGAAATTTTTAGCTGAAGAAGGAGAGCCTGCTTTCAGGGCCAGACAGATCTCCGAGTGGCTCTGGATGAAGGCGGCAGCAGATTTTGATGAAATGAGCAACCTGTCTAAAGCCTTCAGGGAAAAGCTGAAAGACAGGTTTACATTAAATGTTGCCACGATTTACCAGTCGCAGTTCAGTTCTGATAAAACCATAAAGAATACATTTAAACTTGCCGACGGAAACATTATTGAGGGTGTACTTATTCCCGCACCCGAGCGTATGACTGCCTGTGTAAGTTCTCAGGTAGGATGCAGCCTGACCTGTAAGTTCTGTGCAACAGGATATATGGAGCGCAAGCGTAACCTTGATCCCGGAGAAATTTACGATCAGGTAGTACTTATAGACCGGCAGGCACGGCAGAACTATGGAATTCCCCTGTCGAATATTGTATATATGGGAATGGGTGAGCCTCTTCTTAATTATGCAAATGTTTTGAAATCTATAGACAGGCTTACTTCTCCCGATGGCTTGAATATGGCTGCAAAGAGAATCACGGTATCAACAGCAGGCATCGCAAAGATGATCAGGAAACTGGGCGATGACCAGGTGAAGTTTAATCTTGCTCTTTCCCTTCATGCGGCAAATGATGAGAAGAGGAATGAAATTATGCCTGTAAACGAGCAGAATTCATTAAAGGCGCTTGCCGAAGCATTAAAATATTATTTTATAAAAACCAGGAATCCTGTTACCTACGAGTATATACTTTTCGATAACTTCAACGATGATTTGCAGGATGCTGCCGAACTGGCGAAGTTCTGTAAGCATTTACCCTGCAAAGTAAATATTATTGAATATAATCCGATCTCTTTTGCTTCTTTTCAAAATGCAGGAGAAGATAAGACAGAAGCATTTGCAGAGTATTTACGGAAGCAGGGTATCATAACCAATATCAGGCGCAGCAGAGGGAAGGACATAGATGCTGCCTGCGGGCAGCTTGCAATAAAAGAAAAGGCCTGATCCCTTTGTTGTTCTGCAGCTTTTAATGATGAATACTGTTTTAAAATACGCGGATGATTTCCTTTCCCTTTTTTTCCCTGATGTATGTTGTGGCTGTGGGCAAGCCCTTGTAAAAGATGAAACGGTTATCTGCACCGAATGCCTGTACCAGTTACCCTTTACGAATTTTCATTTACAGGAAGATAATCCTGTAGCAAGACAAATCTGGGGCCGTTTCCCTTTCGTATATGCCGGAGCTTGTCTTTATTTTCATCAGCACTCTATAGTTCAGCAACTGATTCACCGCCTGAAATACAATAATAAACAGGAAGCTGGCAGGTTAATAGGCAGGATATATGGCAGACAAATCAAAGAACAGGCAGCCTTTCATCATACAGATCTTATTATTCCTGTTCCATTACATAAAATGAGGGAAAGAAAAAGAGGATATAATCAGAGCGAATGTATCGCACAGGGCTTATCAGAAGTTCTGAATATTCCGGTAGACGCCATTAATCTCAGAAGGGATGTATCCACACTTACCCAAACGCACAAGTCGCGGTTTTCGAGATATGAAAACATGAAGGAGGTGTTCAGCGTCATAAAACCGGAATATTTAAAGGGAAAACACGTGTTACTTGTGGATGACGTAATAACTACAGGGGCTACAATTGAGAGTTGTGCCACTGCACTGCTCTCTGTTCCCGATATAAAAATAAGTATTGCCGCAGCCGCATTTACTGCCTGAAAATTTTCTTACTGAAAATCAGCGTGTTGTGTGCCATGGAATTTTTTCTTTAAAATAAAGCAACTTTTTTTGAGTTTAGGAGTATAAGTAATTGAGAGCGTTAAATTAGAAAGAAAGAGCCGGAAAGCCCCCAAGGTAACCGGCCCTTTCTTCTTCTTTTATTACAGAGCTCCCCGCTTCTTCTTTTCATCCGTCATTAATGTATTCTAATCTTTTTTTTCTTCCTCCAAAATTGTCGCAAGCTTTGCGTGCAGTTCTGCCGGGACAAAGGGTTTAGATATATAATCAGTCATACCCGACTTGCTGATCTCATCTATATCATTTTGCATGACAGAAGCTGTTAATGCAATAATGGGTAGCTTTTTAAACTGACCATTCCTGCTTTGCCTTATAATACCTGTTGCCTCAATCCCATTAAGAACCGGCATATGAATATCCATCAGCACAACATCGTATTGTTTTGCCTCAACTTTATCTACCGCTACCTGCCCGTTTTCTGCAAAGTCAGGCGTAATTCCCCACTTCGCAAGAAGTTTTTTTATAATGAACCTGTTAATTTCATTATCATCTACTACAAGGACATTTCCTGAAAGTTGCTTTTCTGATTCGGTGATGGGAGAAGACATTTTAAAAAGATTAAAAGAGCAATAAATTTTTTGATTCCGGATTGAGTTCTGTCAATATCCGGAATCAATATATGTTTTTATTTATATAAAGGATAAAGAGTCATCATTTCCTCTACTTTTTTTCTGATCCCACCAAGAGTAGCCTTGTTCTCCGGGTCTGTTATTACAGCATCAATCAATTCAATGATTTTTTCCATATGATCTTCCTTTAATCCACGGGTGGTAATGGCGGCTGTACCAATCCGTATCCCGGAAGTAACAAATGGCGACTTGTCATCGAAAGGAACCATGTTCTTATTAACTGTAATATGAGCCTGCTGCAGTGCAGCTTCTGCAACCTTTCCGGTTATGTTTTTATTTCTCAGGTCGATCAGCATCAGGTGATTATCCGTACCGCCTGAGATTATCTGATAGTTTCTGTCTGATAGCGCCTTTGCCATTGCAGAAGCATTTTTCTTTACCTGGATTGCATATTCCAAATATTCATCGCTTAGTGCTTCACCAAAAGCGACTGCTTTAGCAGCAATAATATGTTCAAGCGGACCTCCCTGAGTTCCCGGAAAAACAGCCATATCCAGCAAAGACGACATCTGCCTGATTTCCCCTTTGGGTGTCTTCAACCCGAAGGGATTTTCAAAATCTTTACCCAGCATAATCATACCGCCTCTCGGGCCTCTTAATGTTTTATGGGTAGTAGTGGTTACCACGTGACAATGCGGAAGCGGATCATCAAGGAGCCCTTTTGCGATAAGGCCTGCAGGATGCGAAATATCTGCCAGCACCAGGGCGCCTATCCTGTCGGCCACTTCCCTGATAAACCTATAGTCCCACTCTCTGGAATAAGCAGAAGCACCGCATATAATAAGTTTTGGCTTTTCAGTTAAAGCCACTTCTTCGAGTTTGTTATAATCAATCCGTCCGCTTTCTTTGTCTACTCCATAAAAGAAAGGAGTATAGAGCTTCCCGGATGAATTTAC